>CAVTDA010000135.1:0-22062 GCA_963733285.1 uncultured Acidobacteriota bacterium | reverse complement strand
TTTGGTTGCCCAAACGTCACCGTCAACGCCCAAAGCGCCGCCGGTGCGGACCTCGCCGTCATCCGTCGTCGCGAGGACGTAGCTCATTCCCCAAGACTTGTTGTCCACCCAGATGCCTTGCAACCCCTTGGGCGCTGGGCGGCGTGAGATTTGCGGTGGCGGCATGACCGGCTCGGCGGCAAGATTCGGCCAGCCAATCGAGTGATCGCGCGTGTGGTGGTCAGCAAAACCGGGGAAGCTGAAGACAACACACCCTACGGCCCCTGTGGTGGTTTTGTTGCGCAGATGGATTTCGAAAACCGCGCCCGGGGTGTTGGAGGCTTTCGAATCGCCGGGAATGAACGGCGACCAACAGCGCACGCCGATATTCACCGGCGCGTCAGTCTTGTATTCAATGTCGGCAATCGGATAGTGGCCCCAGTAATCGCTTTCCTGCATTCCACCGGCGGTTCCGATTGCGAATGAGGGGCGGTTGTTCCCCGCATAATTCTTGGTCTGGCCGGTCCCGCAAATGTATCCTTTACCGCCCATGATGAGGCCGAGATAGGGCGTGTTCAGCGGCCCACCGATAGGCGTGAGGTGGTTGAACACCGACGTGTAACCCAACTGTCCGGAGGGCTCAAGATAAAGCGCGCCGGTGTCGATTCCACCCAGCGGCATCCCGGAGACGGGCATGGGATTATCATGTAGAGCCCGAAATATCCCTCGGGTTTGGTGCGATAGCAGATGCCGGAAACGGGCTTGGCGTATCCCGCCGCATGAAAGGTGTTCCACGCGTTACCTTTCAGTCCGGATGGAAAGAGGCGGTCCGGCTCCTTGGGGTCCATGGGCACGGGGGATTCGGAGGCTGCCTCCGTGGTCGCAAATCCCTTGAGACCATTTACGCTCAGCGCGCTCGCACCAGCAGTGAGGCGCAGAAAATTGCGCCGGGAAAGGTCATTATTCATGATGATTTCTCCTCAGATTTTGCTCGCGCGGCGATACGATCTCCTCGACTCGCAACGCGTCACTGATACCCGCCTTCGACCTTGTAACCAAAGTTCACTTTTCCATGGGGGAAGAATCTTTGAATCGCTTTGACGTCACCCACCGTCTGTACGTCCACCTCGTAGCCCGCGGGAACGTCGATCTGATACACGACGCCGCCCGCGGTCTTGTTCCAGCGCATTTGGATAAAGCCATCGGTGGTGGGCGTCCTTCCTTCGCACCATTCAAACGTCAAAGGAGTGAAGCGCAGGTGGACCTTCTTGTTGACGTAATCCAATTTGTAGAGTCCAAGAATGTCGCGGTAAAGCGTGGTGACGATGTGCGCTTCGAAGGCATGATTCATGCTGGCTTCGTCGCTGCTGTTCTCCCAAAGCGTGCCGCTGATGTCCGCCATGTAGAGCAGATTTTCGATGGCTTCCTCAGCGACCTGCTGAGTTTTGCCGGCGAGCGAAAGAATGTCCTGGCGCATGACGTTTCCCATAAATGCGTTGGAGGGCGGAATGTCCGGATAGGCATGGGTCTTGTGTCTTCGCGGGCCGAAATCATCAACCAGCGTCTTGAAAAGCTCAGGATACGTTTCCGGCGTCGCCACATCGAAAAAGAAAGCGTAGTACTGACACGTTTCGGTGCGATTGTGCGTGGGCACGTATTTCCCATCCTGAAGAACGGCATTGTCCACAAAGAAGTGCCCATCATAGGACTGCTTGCGGATAAGTTCCCGCAACCGCGCTGCCTGCTCGACCATTTGCGGAAGGTTATACATGCGCCCCGTCGCCGCCATCGCCGCAGCGAAGAGCATGTTGGTGGGGTAGTTCAGCGGCTGCACATATTCATTGGACTTCGACCACTCCACAAAAACCCAACCCTTCAGATCGTGCAGCAAACCGTCTTCATTTTGAAAAGGCCGGAAATAGTCGAACACTTTCAAGACCCGGGCTCTCAAGTCCTCCACCATTTTCAGGTCGCCGCTGCGTTCGAGGTAGCCCTCCAATTGCATAATGAACCAGAGCGGCCATTCCGGACTGAAATCGCCGGCGGTATGATCCGCCGGGTAGCAATTCGGCAGCATGCCCTCAGGCAGACGGCCGAAGTGATCCGGGAGCATGTAATTCTGAAACAGATTCCGCTCGGCGTCCGTATGCCCGGTCAGCAGCGGCGCGGCGCTGGCGGAAAATAGCGGGTCGCAGAGCCAGGTTCCGCGCTCGCGCGTGGGGTTGTCCTGATAGGTATCGAGCACGTTGGCGCGGAAGACCTCGCGTCCGGCGGCGAAGATCCGGTTTAAGCGATCGTCGCTGCAATGGAAATCGGCGGTCCAGACGTCGGGAGCCGCGTATTCGCGAATGAAAATGCCATCGACCTCGCACTCCCCGCTCAAAACCATCAGCTTGAGAAATTCGAGTCCATAAGGCTCGAAAGTTTCAAGATGATATTCACCCGGAGCCAGCGTGTAAGCGAGGACGTTGCAACACATCAGGCGCTTGAAGTCGACGTCTCCATCGACGAGCGTCTCATCCCAGGTGAAGTAAATCTTGGAGGGTGTCTTGACCTTTACGTGTGCTCCGAAGAAACCGGGCAGATCAGTGCCAAAATCAAAGGTCTTGAATTGGCCTTCCTTGACGGCCAGCGCCGCTTTCGGGTCATAAGGCTGATCGATCCGATTGTTGACGGTAGTCCTGGTCTTCTGCGCTTCAAGGTAGGGAATCTCCTCCAAATCATCCCACTTGTATCCCAGCATGTCAGGACCGATGCGGGCCGCAGAGGGAATCGAGCGATCCTCCATCAAGCTCTTCGGAGCCTTGCCGCTCCAGTCGAATTCACCTTCCGCCGCAATCATCTCAGGCTGACGCTTGTAATAATTCGGATATGGAACCCCGCGCGCGATCAACTTTCTTTGCGGTTGGACGGCACAAGCAACCGTTGGGAACACGACGCCCGCGTGCTCGCGCCAGGCGTTCGAATGAGGCTGAAGGTGATAGACTTCGGAAAATGTCCGCTGGAATGTATAACGCTGAACCCTCTCGATGTGATGGGGAAGAAGCCTGGCCTGAAATTGTGCCCCCGCGCCGGCGGTTGAAGCGAGCACCTCGGATTCCGTCACAACTTCCGCCTGAAGGAAAGATGGCTCGTCCAGAACGTAATAGGCATTGACGTTGTAACCTGCAACTTCCACCGCGACGAAGTTCCTGCCTTGAACCAGTATTGGCGTGATGTCCCAGAAGTCGACGCGGGCAAAGTTCAGAGGCGCGCGGCCCGGCCCCCAGGCGTGAAATTTTCCATTTAAATAGACATGATAAAAAGTGCATCCAGTCACGCGCAGATAGACATGCTTGCCGGCGGGGGGATCAAACTGGGCGTGAAAGCCCATCCAGAGATTCATTTCCTTTTCGCGGCCCGGAGCCCAAATCGGCTTGGCGGAGCGAAAGGTGATTTCACCTGTGCTGCAATTCTGCCGGCTCGGTCAAATGATAGTCCGAATTCAACGAGCCCATTGCGGGCACCGCGATCGACGCCACGGTTGCCGCCATCGATCCACTCAAAAAGTTTCTGCGGCTGAGGGCCTTCTTCTTTTCCCCATTTTTCAAAGTATGACTCCTTATTGAGCTAGGAACTTTGCGCCCAGAATGAAGCGGACAGGACCTCCGCCAGCTTCGGCGAGAGGATCGACCCTAACTCGCGGGCAAAAAATTTTCCGCCGCCGTCACGCCCTCGGGCTTAACTTCCGGAGCAAGCACGTAAGGTACCTTGGCCTGGTGGAAATCATTGCCGAAGATGTGAATGTCGCGGCTGTCAGCGCCCGCAATTTTCAGGAAAATGTTTGTGCCCGATGGCGCCACGGACTGCTCCACATTGGCATTCTCGACTCGATTCAAGAGCACAGCCGGGATGTTCCGGTCGGGAAACGCGGCGTTGCCCATGAATCCCTTGAGCTGAAGGCCGTCAACGTCTTCAACGACCAACGCGCTTTCCCACTTGTCATAGGCGGGCTTATCCCACTCGACTTCGATGTTGCGAAGGTTCAAATTCTTCACCCTCCGGAAAATCATGGCCGAGGTCGCGAGATCGTAGGGCTGCGAGGGGTCGCTCGAAATGAAAAACTTGATGTTGTCGAACGTCATGCCCTCGAGCCAGCGCTCCGGATGGCCGGCAATTTCGGAAGTCCCCTGGCAATGCACAATCATGTCGCGAAAAATGACATTCTTGATCAGGCCCGGCCCCGGCTCGCCGGGCTTCGGCGGCTCGTCATTCCACTCACTAGTACGATGAATCTCAATGTTGAACGCGTTGCCATCGCCATCCCACCACCAGTCATAACGGTGCAGGTTCATCGTGATGTTGGAAATAACAACATCCTGAATGGTTCCGCCGGTGGCAATCGCCATGGTGATGCCGCGATTGCAATCGAAAATCGCGCAGTTGCTGATGGCAATGTTCCGAATCAGGTTGCTGTTGCCCTCGCTGAACTTTATGGCGGCGGACCCTGAAGATAGGCGGCAATTGGTGACGGTGATGTTTTCACACGGGATAGTTAGGTCCCCACTCGGGAATGCCGCAGACAAAGATGATGCAGTCATCGCCCGTAGCGATGGTGCTGTTCGAAATGCTCATGTCGTGGCAACTGACGATATCGATGCCGTCGGCCCAGACGGCTTCCGTGAGGCTCGTATAGATGTAGATGCCGTCAATCACAACGCGCGAGCACGCAAACAGCGCAAAGCTCCAACTGGGTGAGTGCAGCCAGGAGAGTCCCGTGATCCGAACGTTGTTGCAGCGGCCAAGCCACAACAAATGGGGATTGTCTTCAAGCGTGGGGTATCCGGCGGGATAGGTGCGCATCAGCGAGGCGTGAACTTTCACCGCCATTTGCCGGTGGTTGTAAACGCGGTCGACGGTGTCTTCCGCATAAATATATTTCTCCTGCCCGTCGATTGTGCCGCGGCCGCCGATCGAAATATCTTCCAGGCCTTCACCGAACAGCAAGGCTTCCTTTGATTTCACTTTCTGGTCGGCAAAGGCGCTGCGATCTTCCGAGGCGTAAAGCGTCGCGCCCGCTTCAAGATAGAGATTCACGTGGCTGCGGAGGTGAATCGTTCCCGAGGTGTATTCACCGGGAGGAAAATAGACCGTGCCGCCCTTCACCGCCGCCGCGTCGATCGCCTTCTGGATCGCGGGCAACGCGTTCTGCGACTTGACTCCGGTCGCGCCGTAATCCCTGACGTTGAAGACAGCTTCTCGGCCTGCGGGGACTGCGATTCCCGCGCCATGGGCGGAGGCGGTGAGAAAAAATCATGAGGAGTGGACCCAATGCCGCGAACAATTTTCTTGCCGAAATCTCATCAATTAATCCTCGCTTCTCAATAAGAACCAAATTCAAATCGAAAGGGCAGGCCGGCCCGCCAAAAACCTCTACTTCGCGGGTATAAAATTATCCAGAGCGGTTACGCTCGCGGGCTTCACGTCCGAGTCGAGCACGTAAGGCGTTTTGGCGGCGTGGAAATCGTTTCCGAAGAGATGGATATTCTGAGTTTCAGCACCCGCGATTTTCAGAAAGATGTTGGTGCCCGCGGGCGCGACGGATTCATCCACGTTGGCGTTCTTGACGTTTTTCAATAGAACCGCGGGAATATTCTGATCGGGCCAGACGCCGCGTTTCCCATGAATCCGCTCAGTTGCAGGCCGTCCACATCATCAACTATCGAGAGCGCTCTGCCACCCATTGGAGGCGGGCTTGTCCCAGTGAACTTCGATGTCCCGCAGCTTCAGATTGCGCGCGCGGCGGAAGATCATCGCCGAGGTTGCGAGGTCGTATTTCTTGCCCGCATCACTCGAAATGAAGAATTTGATGTTGTCGAAGGTGATGCCTTCCAGCCACCTTTCCGGGTGACCTTCGATTTTCGAAGTTCCCTGGCAGTGCACGATGATGTCGCTAAAGATCACATCCTTGATCAAACCGGGGCCGGGTTCGCCGGGCTTGGGAGGCTCATCGTTCCACTCGCTGGGGCGATGGATTTCAATGTTGAACGCGTTGCCGTCGCCCGCCCAAAACCAATCGTAGCGGTGCAGGTCCATCGTGATGTTGGAAAAGACGACGTCGCGCACCGTGCCGCCGGTGGCGATTTGAAGCGTGATGCCGCGATTGGTGTCGATAGATGACGCAATTGGAGACCACGATGTGCTGAACCAGACGGCTGTTGCCCTCGGTCAGCTTGATGCCCGCCGAGGCTGATGAAAAGCGGCAATTCGTGATGGTGATGTTTTCGGTGGGGTAATCGGGGCCCCATTCGGGAATGCCGCAGACGATGGCGATGCAGTCGTCGCCGGTCTCGATCCGGCTATTCGAAATGCTGATGTCGTGGCAGCTTACGATGTCGATGCCGTCAGCCCAGACGGCGTCCTTCAGGCTGGTGTAAATGTAAATCCCATCGATCACGACGCGCGAGCAGGCAAACAGCGCGAACGACCAACTGGGCGAATGCAGCCAGGAGAGTCCCGTGATGCGTACGTTGTTGCACTCCCCAGCCACAACAGGTGCGGATAATCCTGCTGCGTCGGATGCCCCGCAGGATAGCTGCGGCTCGTCGAACCGCCATTCTTGATCTGCATCAACTTGTGCATCCATGCGTGCTTTCCAGCGTGTCTTCCGCCCAGAAATATTTTTGCTGGCCGTCGATTGTGCCGCGGCCGCCAATCGAAATGTCTTCCAACTTCTCGCCGAAGAGCAGCGCGTCTTTCGACTTCACTTTCTGCACGGCAAAGTCTTTGGGATTTTCCGAGGCATAGAGGGTCGCGCCCGGCTTCGAGGTAGATGTTGACGTGGCTGCGGAGGTGAATGGTTCCCGAAGTGTAATCCCCCGGGCGGAAGGTAGACCGTTCCGCCCTTCACGGCCGCGGTTCAATGGCCTTTTGAATTGCCGGGACGCGCGTTGTCGGACTTGTTCCCCGTCGCGCCGAAATCCTTGACGTTGTAGACCACCCGTTACCGTGCAGCGGGCTCGTAGCCGTCAGTAGGCCGGCGAATAATTTTCTTGCATCAAGTCATGAAATGATCCTCCAGAACTAAAATCAAGATGGCGAGTGGTTGCATTTAAATACTCTGCATTCATTTTGCAATTTCTCAAATTTGCCCTACCATGTCTCGTTCAAGTGCCGCGGAGTAATGCTAAGTGCGCACGATCCGCGCTACCCCGCCGCTGTCTTTAGCCCTCACTTCCCCGCATTTCCCGGACCGCCGACGGGGTAAATCTTTGGCAGGCGATCGGCAACGGGTGGCAGTTTGGGAAATGGCGCGTGCGGCTCAGTTTGGTACCAGTAGGCCACGGAATAGTAATTGTCCGAGCGGTGGTTGGCGTTGCCATGCTCGATGGTGGCGCGAATCGATTTGGTGAAGGTGATGGGCGAATCGAGGTGGAATCGGTATACCGACCACCTGCTCCCCGCCATTTCCGGGCCCGTCACCGGGGCGCCGAACATCAAATACGAAAATGCCTTGCGTCCAAAATCCCACCCGCCGGAAAAATAGTCTTCGCTGCCCGTGCCTTTGATCGTGGGAACTTTGTCGCCGTCAATAAAGAACATGTCGTCGCCTTCGCCCCACCACTTGTCCTGGTTCTGCAACACCGACATCGTGACGCCGACGTAATGCCCTCTCCCCGTGGCCTCCATCCAGATGTAATTTCCCTCACCGGTAAGATTGGTCTTGTTGTCGACAAGCGGATCCTGGTTGCTCGTCCACTGGTTGGTCCAACCCTGACAGGGAGCGCATTGGCGATACTGCGCGTGAAAGTAAAGTGTACCCGGAGGCAGAGGGTCTTTGTAGACACGGTAATCAATGTGGTAATAGACGCGAGCCGCCAAGTTGCCCTCGTTGGTCAGTGTGATCTTTCCCGCTTTTGAAATGGCATGGGAAAGTAGCAGTTCATCGCCTCGCTGATCCCAACGGCCAAAGGGAGCGACTGGTAAGGAAATATTCGCCCAGGCCCAGACCGTAAAAGTCACCGATGGGAGCCTCCACGCTCGGAGTCGATTTCGTTGTCCCAATACATGCGCAGGACCAGCTTCTTCAGGTACAAAGGCTCGTGACTCGAGAGGGTAAACCAGATATGCGTGATGTCAGCCGGGCCCGCCTCATCAAACACCGTCAGCGTTGCGCCGGCCGCGAGGAGTTTGTTGTCCGCGTTCGCGCCCGTCATGTCATAGCTGGAAACGCGGCGGAAACATAATCCTGCTCCTTCGTAAGGTCGGGGAACATTCCGCCAAGGTCCTGAGCTGCAACTATCCCTGCAGCGCGACAAAAGCCGTCAGTGCTGCTGCCAGGAGAAATAACTTGCGCATCGAGCTCTCCGAGAACTTCCAAGGTGTGACCACGGTTAGTGCAGTCCTTACCCCAGCCACTCAACCATTCACTTCACACACATTTCACGACCACCGTCGCGGCCTCAAGCCCCGGCGAAGTGGCGTGCAGAGTAATCGTTCCCGCGTGGCCCAGCGGCCGGAGAATCGCCATTGCCCTCGCCTGATACGTTCGGCAAATTGGCAAATGAAAGCTGGTTACATCTTTGGGATTGGCGCTGCCCGCCGCGGCGAGTTCTCCCGCGCCTTCGACATGCAGGTTGATGGTACGAATGCCGTCGGGAACGACCGCCCCATTTGCATCCAAGAATTCGACCGTGACAAAAGCCAAATCGTTGCGCGTGGCGTGAATGGTTGCACGGTCCGCGGTCAATCGGAGTTTGGCGGGCTTGCCCACGGTGTGCAGCGTCTGCGTGGCAATCTCCTTGCCATCCTTGTAGGCAATGGCCTTCAGCTCGCCCTGCGCGTAGCGGACCTTGAACACCGCCAGCAGCTTGGCTGATTCCGGCACGCGGTCGGTTTCGATTTCCTTTCCATTCAGCAGGAGCTTCACCTGATCGCCCGCTGTGTAGATGCGCACATTGAGCGGAATCTCGTCCATGCCAGGCCAGGTCCAGCTCTTGAGCTCATCCACCCAGCCCCAGGAGGCGAGCGTCTCGGTTCGGCGCTGCGGCAGGGGGCGCTGCACCAGCATTTCCAGTTTGCTCTGTCCCCACAACACATCGCGAAAATACGATTGCGGCTTCTTGTGCCCCACCGCGTCAATGTCTCCACAGTAGGATATGAACCACGGATACTTTTGGCGCCAGTTGGCAGGTTCCACAGACAGAATTGTGTGGCCGATGGCCGACTCGCCAAAGTAGTCGATGGCCGTCCAGACGAAATCGCCCAGCACGTAGCTCAGCTTCTCGCGCATATTTCCAACTGTCATAGGCCTCAACGGGAAACGATTCCGTACCCATCATGATCCGCTGCGGGAAACGCTTGTGATCGATTTCATACTGCTGCCACTGATAGTTGTAGCCGCCCACGTCGAGTGCAGAAAGCAGGGTCGTTCGCCTGCCACTGCGGCAAGTTGTGATCGTAAGGGCCGGCACCGCCATGGTGATGGGCCGCGATCGGGTCGATGCTCTTGACCTCGTCATCGCAGCTGCTTGGCGATGGCGACGCCTTCGGGCGTCGCGCCGGCCATCGATTTCATTGCCGATGCTCCAGAAAATAACGCTGGGGTGATTGCGGTCGCGCAGCAGCATGACTATCAAGATCGCGCTTCCACCAATCATTGAAATAGAGATGATAATCGTCGTCGTTCTTGCCAAGGTTCCAGCAGTCGAAGGCTTCGTCGATCACCATCATTCCCAGCCGGTCGCAGGCGTCGAGAAAGGCCGGCGAAGGCGGATTATGGCGGTGCGAATGGCGTTAAACCCGCTGCCTTCATACGTCTCCACTCGCCGCTCTTCAGCGCGATCGATGGCGCATGAGCCCAGAATGCCGTTGTCATGGTGCACGCACCCGCCCTTGAACTTCACCACCTCGCCATTGATGCGCAGGCCGTGCTCAACGTCATACTCGATGCTGCGGATTCCGAACGTCATGCTCATCTGGTCAACAACTTTTCCGCCCGATAGAAGTCGAACCTCGGCGCGGTAGAGCTGCGGAGTGGCATTCGACCAGAGTTTGGGTGATGCGACTTCGAGCGAGAGCTTTGCGACTGCCTCCCCCGACGCGGGCAGATCCAGATTTTGAACTTCACTCGCGGCGAGTTCGCCATGCGGCCCGAGGATATTCACCATCAAACTTGCTTGAGACGCCGAACCCGCGCGATTCTCCACCTTGACTGCAACTTCCACGGTCGCGGCGTCCGGCGCCACTTTCGGCGTCGTAACTCCCACACCCCAGAGTGGTATGCGAAGTTTTTCCGTAAACGTCAGCCACACGTGACGGTAGATTCCCGAGCCGGAATACCATCGACTGTTCTGCCCTTCGTTGCGAACGCGCACCGCGAGCATGTTTTCTCCGGTTGGATTTAGGAAGGGCGTCAAATTGTATGCAAACGTTGTGTAGCCGTAGGGATGAAATCCCAGCAGGTGGCCATTCAACCAGACGTCAGCATTCATGTAGACGCCGTCGAAGCGGATTTCACATTCGGATTTTGCGACGGAGGAAGGAAGGTGAAATCGCTTGCGGTACCAACCCGTGCCGCCCACAACCCATCCGGTCGCTTCTTCGCCGGCGCTTTTCGTGACGCTGAAGGGACCAATCTCCGTCGGAACGTTTGCCTGGACCCAGACCGTCCCCTGTCCGGTCGCTTCCTCAACCGGAGTCAAGTCCTCGATGCTCCAATCGTGCGGCAGATCGAGCCTTCGCCACCTGGAGTCATCAAAGGCCGGATTCTCTGCCCCCGAAATGTCTCCACGATGGAAAAGCCAATCCTGATCGAAGGGATTGTCTCTCTCGTTTACTGCCATCGGCCGCGCTGCGAGTTCTTTTGCAGCGCTCTTTGGTGGTTTCACGCTTCCCTGCCCGGCAAGCAGCGGCGTGGCAGCGGCAATACCGGTTAGTCCAATCAGAGCCTCGCGGCGATTGAGCTTATGAATGCGCATTTCTTTCTTCATGGAATCATCACCCTTGGAAAATAAATCAAGGCTTAACTCAGCAGGCCGCCAGACTCTCTACCCGCCCCGCAAAGCCCAGCCATTATACGCTGATTACTCATTCTGCATTCCGCACGATTCGCAGAATGCTGGCGAAATTCGCAGGCAAACAAAATGTCACAATGTGGTGTATTGGACAAGGAAGCACCAGAACAAAGGGAAATTCGGGCATCTTTAGGGCCAGAATCTAAGGTCGATTCCGTTCGAAGAAGAAAGGGTTATTCGGGGCAATTCACCGGAGGGGCCAGCCCAAGATTGAATTTTAATTGTCCGCACAAATTAAAGGCAAATTGTGGAACAGGTTTTAAAAAGTGATTGCTTAATCTTCTTTGGGATGAATAAAGGTGAGCCCGGCAACCGTAAGGTTATTTTCCTCGTCTTCCTTCGACCAAGCAACGCGCGCAGGAATCGCCTGCGGGAACTGTCCTTTGGGAACGATGCCGACCCATTCACCTGGGGCGAGGAAAAGTTTGGTCCGAACGCCCACGCCCGCGAGAGAGATATCGAAGGTCGTGGCCGCGGCATCTTCTTTAAATTTTTCTGCACTCAACACGAGACTGACGGGCATTGTTATGGCTTCCCGCTCCCACTGTCGCAGATTCCCCGGCGTCTTCGCTTCCATTACCTATCCACCTTTCTTTGGTTTGGACTTCGGCCACTGGACTCGTTTTGGCGCAGGAAATAAAATGGGATTGATCCAAGTTGCGATCAAGCCCATCAAACATCTTCGACATCCGATGAGGCCATCAAGCGCACTTGCGTAAACTGGCAACAGATACTACACGAAATAAATTCTCAGGTCTATAATAAGTCTTTCAAATAGGGTATTCATTCCCACCACAAAAGGAGAATTTACAATGAGTGAGGTTAGCACTGGAGCTGCGTTTAAGCAGCAGCTTCGCGAGGGGTCGCCGAAGATGGGCCTGTTCGTCAATGCTCACAGCCCGACGCTCGCCGAGCAGCTTGCGCACAGCGGATATGACTGGCTTCTGGTTGACACCCAGCACGGTCCCATGGGTAATGAACAGCTTTCCGCGATGCTCGCCGCCATCTCAAGTGGTGGAGCGAAATCCATGGTCCGGGTTGCCGGTTATCACGATCGCGGCGGCATTCAACAGGCGCTTGACCTGGGCGCCGATGGCGTGCTCGTTCCCTATATCAACAGTGCGGAAGAAGCACGCCAGGCCGTCAGTTGCTGCCGATACCCGACTGAGGGAACGCGTTCCGTCTACTTCCCTCAGCGCAGCACCAATAAGGCCGGCCTGCTCGGATACGTCGGCAACGCCAATAAGAACATCATCGTCGCGTTGCAGGTTGAAACCGCTTCCTGCATCCAGCACATCGACGAGATCGCCGCGGTGAAGGGCGTAGACCTCCTCTTTCTGGGACAGAACGACCTCTGCATGTCGATGGGTCTTTACGAGAAGTACGAATTCCCCCACATGTACACCTCGCCGGAGTTGGCCGACGCCACCAACAAGTTGGTGGCCGCTGCCCGTGCCAACAAGGTTATTCTGGGAATTTTCCTCTTCGGAACCGGCCGCGTGGGAGAATTCCTCGAGAAGGGATTCACCTTTATCAGCATCGGCAATGATCTGCATCACGCCCTGACGCAGTCGGGCGCCTATGTGAAAGACATGGAAGAAATCTCAAAGAGCAAGGGCAAATCCTGGGTCCGCCGTCCGTCTGCACTTCTGTAGCCCAACAAAGTCGATTCAATGCGAGGGTGCGGATTATCCGTACCCTTGCAACCTCTTCCCCTCCCGTTTTCATGGCTCTGAGCCCGCCCCCACTCCCATGATCGGACCCTATTGTTTCAGGGGCCGCGCGGGCGTATCCTGAGTTGGGGCTGGACCCACAACATGGAAAATTTCAGGCAGAAGAGTGGATCTGCAGGGGTGTTTTCTTTTCTGCGCACCCATGGAAGCACCATGCTTCGGGGTCGGCTCACCGCCGCGCCGTTCTCGGTCTCCCTTACAGCTTCAGCTTCAATATTGCTGACCGCTGCCCTATTGGGTGCCAATGCTATTGGCGAGCCCAGGCGCGAATTGCCGAGATGACCGACGAAAGCGTCGTCGCCTTTTTTGAGAAGAAGCGCCGCGAGGGCTACGTCTTCGCTACTTTGGTTGGAGGCGAGCCCTATGTCCGCCCTGACCTGCTGGCAAAGGTTGCTGGCATCATCCCCCTTAACTGAGTCGTGACTTCCGCCACGACACCACTCCGCCGACTCAGGAACACCACCCACATCGTTTCCATTGACGGCGCATGTGCGGAAACTCACGATAGCGTCCGGAGAAGCAAAGGACTGTACTGCCGCGTTCTCAAGAACCTGGGGAAAGCGCGGGCGATGGGAGATTTCCCGACCGTTCTGCACACAACTCTGAATGCCGTGAACTATCGGGAAATTGGGAAAATCCTAGAGATTTGGTCCAGCAACGGACTGGCGGACGGGATCAATGTGAGCACATTGACGCCAATTCAAGGCGCTGGCGACGACGGCTATCGGCTCACGCGTGAGCAGCGCATCTGGATCGTCAACGAGCTGCTCGCATTGAAAAAACACTACAAGAACTTCCTGCTGATGACAGTGGGGATGATCCATTGTTTGCACCCGGACCACACCGCCAAGCTTACGCCGCGCCTCTGCCACACGGCGAAGTGGATTGAATCCTATGATGCCGCGGGCGACCGCATGCCACAGTGCATCCTCTCGGAAAAGGCGGATTGCAAGGAGTGTGGGTGCGTCATCACCACAACCTCCGATAGCACACGGCCCTCGCAGATGGTCAGCATGATTGTCTCCGCCACTTCGTTGATTAAAACCTTCACGATCAATTGAGGGGACGGCGTGGAAAAATTCCAGATGCTCGCACCAACTGAGGTGGAGGTTGGATATATACTGATGCGGGGCGGAAAGCCAAAACGCAAACTCGGGTTGAAATTTGTGTGAAAAGGAGGACTTTTCAGCATGGGAAAGCCTTTTGCATACGGAATCATTCTCCCAACACAGTTTCGTCAGATAAGTCATGACGAATGGAAGCTCGTTCAGGATGTCTTCGTCGACACACTGCCCTTCCAATTCCGAGTTTGGATCGGAGACGGGGTTGGCGGTTTAGGCGCGCCCTTCACCATCCCGACTTCGGCGATCACGGGGGCATTGTTAACCGCCGGAATTGCAAATCCCTTAATTCTTGGAGGTCCGATTACGTCAGCCCCACGAGCGTTACTTGGCGTGGCAGGTGGAGTGGTGGGGAGTAGCGTCAATGCAGGGTACATCATCAACGTCGGCCCCAAATACTTCGCCAATCTGTTGATCGATGACGATGGCAAAGAGACGCTGGTTCACGAGATGACGCACGTCTGGCAAAGCAAACATAAGTTATTCGCTCTTCAGACGACGCTGGCTGCGGCTGCCGCGCAGTGCACGGGAATGGCGGCGAGTGGCGGCTTCGGCGGAAGGTCGCGGGCGTACTCTTACACGGTGACCTCTCCATTAACACCGTGGGGCAGCTTTAACCCCGAACAGCAGGCGCAAATCGTGGAGGACTGGTATCGGCCGTTTGGTGTGGTGAAGTTTGGCGTAGCGGGACACGGTGCGCGCAAGTCATCGTCCCTATTCCCCTACATCAGCGATTACATTCGACGCGGAAGAACCGCCTGATGTCGGGAAATGCCGGTTGGCGCGCTTAGCGCGCGGAGGTAGGGGCGCAAGCCGCGGTCATCTCGTTTTCCACTTTGCTGCGAGGGCCGCGATCTGCTGATCCATCGTCGGCTTGGGCGGCGGCTGGGGGTTTGCATTTTTGGCGGGTTCGTTTGCAGGTTTAGCCGAAGGTTCCTGCAGCGCCTTGATGGAAAGTGCGATGCGCTTCGTTTTGGCATCGGCGCTCAAGACTTTGACTTTCACAATCTGCCCCACCTTGACGACATCAGAAGCATCTTTAATGTACCGGTTCGCAAGTTCGCTGATGTGGACCAGTCCATCCTGATGAACGCCGACATCGACGAAGGCTCCGAACTTGGTGACATTCGTCACAACACCTTCGAGCACCATGCCCGCCTGAACGTCAGTAATCTCGCGCACCTGATCGTTGAAGCTCGGAGCGACAAATTTGTCGCGCGGGTCGCGCCCGGGCTTGCGCAGTTCTTCCAGAATATCGTTCAGCGTGTAGGTCCCGGCGGAGAGCCGGTTGCGCTCCACTTTATCCAGCAGCGCAGGATTGCGGATTAGTTCCTCAATGGGAACGCCCAGCGTCTGCGCCATCTGCTCGACAATCTGGTAGGACTCCGGATGGACGGCGGTCATGTCCAGGATATTTTCGCCGTTGCGGATGCGCAGGAATCCCGCTGCCTGCTCGAAGGTCTTCGGTCCGACCCCCGGAACCTTGCGCAATTGAGAGCGTGAACGGAAGCTGCCGTTCTCGTTGCGAAACGCCACGATGTTCTGCGCCGTGCGTTCTTTCACTCCCGCCACGTAACGAAGCAGCATCCAGGAGGATGTGTTCAAGTCGACGCCGACGCGATTGACGCAGCTTTCAATGACAGTTGCGAGCGAGTCCTGAAGCTGCCGCTGGTCTACGTCGTGCTGGTATTGGCCGACGCCAATCGATTTGGGATCGACCTTCACTAATTCCGAAAGCGGGTCCTGGAGCCGACGTGAGATTGAAATAGCCCCGCGCACGGTGAGGTCAAGATCCGGGAATTCCTGCCGCGCCACGTCTGAAGCCGAGTAGACGCTAGCCCCCGACTCGCTCACCATGACGGAAAAAATGTTGTCGAGATGGCGCTCGCGCAGGAATTCACGAACAAAAGCGTCGGTCTCGCGCGACCCCGTTCCATTCCCTATGGCAATGGCGCGCACGCTATGCTGAAGCAACAAGGCCTCAAGCTTGCGGGCAGCGGTTTCCATCTCACCCTGGGAGCGGTGAAGATAGATCACGTCGTGAGCCAGGAATTTGCCCGTTGCATCGATGACCGCGATCTTGCAGCCCGTGCGCATTCCGGGATCGATGCCGAGGACGGAAATCGATCCCGCCGGCGGGGCCAGGAGCAGGTTCTGTAAATTGTCGCGGAAAACCTGAATGGCATCGGCGTCGGAACGTAGCTTGGTTTCCAGACGAATCTCCGCTTGAATCGAAGAGTCGAGTAGCCGTTTCCAGGAGTCCTCGATGGCGAGATCCAGTTGCGGCGTCCAATCGCCCGTAGCACGATGGATTCGGGCCTTGAGGGCGTTGATCGCGCGCTCGGAATCCACTTCGATAAGAAAATAGAGCACGCCTTCGGTTTCGCCGCGACGGATGGCGAGCATGCGGTGCGATGGGATGGTCTTTACCGGTTCGCGGTATTCGTAATACATCTTGAACTTCTCTTGTTCATCGACCGCGTCTGCAACCTTTGTGCTTGCCACCACACCCTCATTGAGCATCATCTGGCGCAGCGCTTTGCGCAGGTCGGCGTCCTCGCTGATCATCTCGGCTACGATGTGCCGCGCACCTTCAAGCGCTTCGTCCACCGTGTTCACACCATTTTCCGAGTTGACGAACGTCGTGGCTAAGTCTTCGAGCGATTGGGCGGTCCGCTGTTGCGCCCAGAGATAGAGCGCAAGAGGCTCAAGTCCCTTTTCCCGTGCAATCGTCGCCTTCGTTCGGCGCTTGGGCTTGTACGGAAGGTACAAATCCTCAAGCTCACTCTTGTCGAGGGTCGTTTCGATGCGGGCTTTCAGTTCGTCGGTCAGCTTGCCCTGCTCGGCGATGGAGGCAAGGATGGTTTCGCGCCGGGCCACGAGTTCGCGAAAATAACCCAGCTTTTCTTGGATATTTCGCACCTGAACTTCATCGAGATTGCCCGTGGCTTCCTTGCGATAGCGGGCGATGAACGGCACGGTCCCACCCTCATCCAGCAATACAATCACCGCAACGAGGCCGTGCATCGGGACTTCCAGGGTCTTCGCAATATGAAGGAGCAAGTCGGTGGAGAGTGCTTTGGATTCGGTCATAAATTGAACGGCGTATCCTTGGGTCAATTGAATATTGAGACAACCCCGTCGATTATACCTCGTCGGAAAGAAGCGCCGGGAAAGTGCGCGGAATATCCGAGGATGTTCTATCGGACACTCGAGCGAAATCCTCAGACCCTCAATTCTCGCCCAAAGCGATGCCCCTGTCTTATAATCGTGGCTGCAACTACGAGACTCCGGGGGCAACGATGAACTTGTCGAAGAGGAACACCAAGGTTGGACCGAGCGGCGTGTCCAATCAGGCACGATGCGCGTTGGCGATTTTGATGCCGGCCGCGCTCTTTCTCTGCGCCTTATCGATCCCATCGAGGGCAGGAAGCCCGGCCGACGTGCCCAGCATCAGCGCCGGCCTGGGAACGTGTACGGCTGACTTCACCGTTCTGGACAGCGCCAGCAAGCCCATCTACGACGCCAAGATTCACGTGAAGGTTCAGTACGGTTTCATGAGCAAGCGTAATACCGACCTTGAAGTAGGGACAAATAGCGACGGCAAAGCGCGCGTCGAAGGGCTGCCCAACAAACTGAAGAAGCCGCCACTTGAATACCTCGTGCAGAGCGGCGATTTAACCAAGACCGTGACCCAGGACCCTGCGACCAACTGCCACGCTCAGTTCAATGTTACGTTGGGCAAGTAAGGCCGGCCCGCCCATCACAAGATTCCCAAAAACACAACGGCCGACAGCGAATGCCATCGGCCGTGATGATCAACACCCGGGAATTTAATTTATCGGCGCCCACCACCGTGGCCACCGCCACCATGGCCGCCACCGAAACTATGTCCGCCTCCCCCGAAGCTATGGCCACCGCCGCCAAAGCTCCGGCCTCCACCACCGTGGAAGGAGTTGCCCCCGCCATAACTGCGGCCTCCGCCAAAACTGCGGCCTCCACCATAGCTGCGTCCGCTCATGGCATGGCCACCGCCATAGGAACGCCCACCACCGGCGAAACCATTGCCACGGTAGCCATTAAATCCATGGCCTGAATACCCACGCCCGTAGCCGTTGTAACCCCTTGACCCGTAGGCTCTTCCACCGTAGTAGCCGTGGTATCCACCGCCCCAGCCGCGGCCACCATAACCGTAACCGCGCCAGCCATGACCCCAGCCGCGACCCCAAGGGCCGGCACCGATAAAGACCCCACCGAGGAACCAGTCAGGTCCATAGTAGCCGTAGGGCGCGCACGCGTAAGGATAGTAAGAGTAATATCCCCAAGTACATACGGGTGGCGGCCCGTAAACCGGCTGGTCGTAACCCGGATCCTGATACGTCTGGTCGTAGTACCCCTCCGGTCCGTCCTGCGCCCAGGCCAGCGGCGCGATCATCAATCCCATTGCAAGCAAAGACATTAGCGTTACTTTTCGCATGGCACCCTCCCTCGGTTCCGCAATCCTTGCGTCGAACCTGGTACTTTGGTAGTGGCAGGTCGAATGCCAAAATCTTAACGTAAAAGTCTAATCAATTCAATCACTTAGAGTAATGCGGCGGGATGGTCCAACTTGAATCCTGAGGTTTCGGTGGTGGTTTCCGGGTAAGAGTGGTGGATTTCGGCCAACTTACTGCCAAAAATGCGAAGCCATTGGTTTGGGAGCCTCCGCCCGCTGATGAGCCGTTCACACAGACGCCGCGGAGGGCCGTATGCCGTTTGCGGCATGCAGAAGTTAGCCGTTCGCCTTGGTCGATGCAGGCAACTTCGCCTTGAGCGACAACTCTTTCAGGCTGGCGGTATCGAGATTCGGGAACAGAACCTTGGCCTGATATTCCCACCCGCGGCGGTCGTCAATGGCGCGACGGCTGCGGTCGAGGTAGTGGCGAAGCTCTCCCAGTCCGAACTGTTTGGCCAACGCGCGAGCACTAACGCCTTGCCGTTTGGCCTTCAGCACGAACCACTGCTCGTTCTCCAACCATTTCTCCTGGACTACATCTTCGGGCCGCTCCTTCAGCATCTTATCGCGCGGGCCATCGTTAAAATTGATGTGATAGATGCCGCGATCGAGATCGAGCGCCACGCGCGTGACGTTCACCTTCTCGCTCTTCTCATGCAGAATTTGTTCTCCGGTGATGTCGTAGACGAAGCAATCGCTCATCTGCGTGGACGAGACAATATAGTAATGATGGTTCAGCGCATGCGCCTGGAGCGACCGGCCGGCGGAGTAGGCGCTCGGCCAGATCACCAGTTCCGCGCCCAGATCCGCGAGGCGCTTCCAGACTTCCGGGAAGTTCACATCGAAGCAGGTGGCAAAACCCATCGCCCCGAAATCGGCGTGATGAACTTTTGCCTCGTCGCCCACGGATGTGGTGGGATGGGCGTTGTACTCGCCCCAGTAGGGAAAGATTTTGTCATAGGTCGCGACCACCTCGCCGCGGCGATCGAGCAGGACGATGGTGTTGAATCTCTGACTCTCGACGGCGCGGTCAATCGGACACGCGATGTAGGTGTGGTGCTTGCGCGCCAGCGCCGACATGGCGGTGACCGTGGGCCCGTGCAAATCCTCTCGACTCTTCTCGTCCTGACCGCGACAGAGTTCCGGCAGCGCGATCACGTCCGCGCCCGCAGCGCCGGCCTTATCGACGAGATCGGCGATCTGTTCCACGCTGAGCCCGTTGGGAAAACTGATGCTGGTCACACGCACCGGCCGTCCCATAACGTCGGAGACTTCGGACGCGCCGCCGGGATTTGCCGCGAGCGTTGCTCCGCTCAAGCGGCCCGCGCCGGATTCCATCGCCGGACAAGCCATCCCCGCGATTCCGCCCACGCCCATCACCGAGTTTTTGAGGAACGCCCTTCGTTTCATGCTGACCCCTTCTGCCCATTCAAAGCGGCAGCGCGCTTCAAATCGCTATGTTCCGCCAGTGCCCTGCCCGCGCGGTGCCAGTATAACGCCGCGGGTACGCCGTCGCAACCGAAGCGATTCTGAAGGGTAGGGCAGAGTGTAGCTCCGATCTTGAGTCGGCGCATGCTGCCCTGAAAGTCCGCCCGGTGCCGATGCCGCAACCTTCCCGAGATGGCCGCTCGCACCCGTCGAATGATGAAAATCTGCCGGAAACACTTTGCATTTTCGGCCCTACTTTACAATTCGCTAAATTGCTTGTTTTCAGCATGTTCTCAGCTTTGGGAAGGCAAAAATGCAAAAAATTTCCCTTTGTTTTCAGTAAGTTGTCAGCTTTGGCAAATTTGGGAAAATTTAACAAAATGTCAGCACGGAAACTCGGGGGGTTAAAGCGTCGGCAGGCGGCGTCCATGGCATTATCCTCCCATTCATTCTAGCCTACCGCCATGGTTTTGTCAAGGGAAAAATGCCAGGGGGGGAGTAAACATATTGTTTGAGTCCAGCGCTCCCAGCCTGATTCAGGAGGGGTGGCCCGATTCATCGGGACGGGGTGGTTACCCGCGATTCCCATCGCGCGATTATTCGACAACATTGGATTGGGGGAAAAAGCTTGGGACGCGGGTGGGGACACCCGCGCCACAGCGGCGGAGCCATGGTGTGGCCGCGGCTGAAAGTCCACCGATCTTAATGGCAGACGACCGGCTTTGGCCATAGGTTTTTCGTTATGATGTCGGAAGCATGGACAGTCGGCGGGGCCACCCGCGACACCCCGGTCAAGACTGTCCTTCCTGTGCCTCCTCCGGCTTAGCATTTTCAAAAAGCTCAATTATGCTAATCAGGCTAGCCCTATTTTCCTTTGTGATGCAGCCGCTCGCTACTCCCCATTCCAAGAACTCCTTCAACTCATCAAAACTCCACTGGAGCATTCTGCCTTTATTGGCCAGTTTCATAAAAGATAGAATCGACTTCTCCTTTACCTCCTGCTCATCGAGCAACACTGCAGCCAGTGCGCTAAGAAGGTGGACGGGGTCTGGCCTAATAGTGCGAAGACTGAATTGTGGGAGATCTAGGAGCCGTTGCGTTTCCTTAGGGTCCACCAACAGGTATGCCTCGGCAGCATCGAGGATGTCTCCCGGGTCAAACAGACCACCATCCATAGCTTTTCGGAGTTCTTCAGCAGCTTTTCCCCGTTCCCCCAAGGCGCAAAGAACATGTGCTAAAAATATGTGGGCCCTGTGATACCTCGGCTCTAGTTCAAGGGCCTTGTTAGCCACCTCCCCCGCTTCGGAGTGTTCATGATTTGCATACAGCATCCTCGCAAGAAGCAATAAGAGCTTTTCATCCTTTGGCCGGAGTTTCACAGCGTGCCGAAGATCCTTGACAGCCTTCTCATTCTCACGAATCTTTGAATAGCATTGAGCCCGAGCGATGTACCATTTGACAGCCGCAACATCATTTCGATGACGGTCCAAAAAGGTCGTAAAGTCGTCAATGGCTTCGTGATATTTATTCCTTTGCTTTAGCTCATTCCCTCGCAAAAAGTAAACATCGAGCTGATTAGGGTCTATCTCCAGCGCTTCGTTAAGGTCCTTGAGAGCGTCTTCCCACTTCGTCTTGAGAATAGTTCGTAGTTGATATCGAGCTACAAAAGCCAAAGGGTTGCGCCGTAAGCATGCCTGGTCAACAACCCCCTTGGCTTTCTCCTCTAACTTATCCTGTTCTCCGCTGCGTCCGGAAAGCAGGATAGTATTGACCAATTGCTCCCAGTAGGCAGAGCGGTTGGGCCTTTTCTCGACGAGCTTGACAGAGGCATCGAATGCCTCGGAAAACCGATCTTGACCCTGCAATTCTCGAATACTCTCAAATAAGGTCTGAGTGTCTAAGGGATTGAGACGTCGCAATGCCCGAGTCAGGTTCTTGTAATCGTCGAGTATCTTGGGCGACATTGGGTGGCGCGTCTGATGGAGTGAGATAATTTTCTCTCCGAAGCTGAGACTTCCGTCGAATGCGATTGTAAGGGGCCACTCGTCCGAAAACACCTTTCCCACTTTGTCAACCCATTGATTCGCCTCTGGGGAAGCAAATGGCCAAGCGGGACTGATCACTGGCAATGTCTTTACTGCCCTTGCCCCTCCCTTCCTTGCCTTCTGAATGGATTGATATACTTTTGAAATACCTTCCACGTTCTGTCGGTTCAGTCGAAATAACAGCACTACCGCATCAGCCAACTGGTC
>CAVTDA010000134.1:0-14691 GCA_963733285.1 uncultured Acidobacteriota bacterium | reverse complement strand
ACGGCAGCCGGGCGAGGATATCGCGATTGGTGCAAGTGCAGTGCACGGTGATGGCCTGGGTTTCGGGCAGGCAGGTGCGCATGGAGAGGTCCACCAGAAACAACGACACTTCCGAGCCTTCATCGCCCTTGCGGCTGGAAGGCCGGCGCTTGGAATACCAAAAGGTCTGGTGCTCTTCCCGCAATGACCGGTGGCGGTAGGAATAAAACGGGTCGTAGCGAGTCGTCTCCCGCGTGACGGGATCAATGCTGACGACTTCATCCACGGAAAAGATCTCGGTCGCCATCCGGCGCCGCGCGTCGGGCACGATGGGATACTCGGAACGCCGCTGGGTGAGCATGATGGGTTCGGCGACCTGGGGGAAAAGATTGATCACCGGGGAGCAGCCGAGGAGGATGGATTTCGACGTGATGCCCACTGCCAGGCGTTGATGGCGCTGCTCCTCTTCAAAGGGCGTAATCAGAAAGATGATTTCGGCGCGTCCGCCGGGAATCGAGCGGAGAGGCTGTTCCAGGCCGCCCAATTCAAAAAAGAGGAATTTTTCCGGAAAGGCAAAGTACTCCTGAAGCAGCCGGTAGCCCTCAAACGACCGGCGCGGATAGGGGAGCATCGCTTCCGCTTCCGTGAATCCCATCGGGCGCAGGGATTTTGCGGTCAGAGTATGCACGGGCCGCTTGGTGTTGTCCGGGTCGCGAATCACAATCTGGTGGCAGTTGTTCGAGAGCAGTTCGTAGAGGGAATGGACCACGTCGCCCTCGCCATTCAGGTGGAAGGGCAGGGAACTTAATTCCAGCTTTTCAAAACTGACGTCGGGGAAGCATTTGAGCTCGACGCGCAGGGCGGCGACAGCCTCGGGCGCCCGCAGCGGGGGATTGAGCTTATCGGGCGTTACCCAGCGCGCTTCCGCCACCTCGAACGGCCAGAGCGTAACGTCGTAGCTGGTGCGGAACTTGCACGGCACGCCATCGACAGGCCGCGAGTAGAGAATCGAGCCGCGCGGGACATCGAGCCCGGTGGTGAGCTTTCCCTGCTCCGGGTCCAGACGGAACTGCGCCACGGTCATCGAGGGTATGGGGCGGAGAAAATGCGGGTAGAGGACATTCAGCAGGCCCTCGGTAATCTGCGGGAACTCATCGTCAATCTTCAGGTGGACGCGCGCGGCGAGCAGGGCGAACCCCTCCAGCAGGCGCTCCACGTGCGGGTCGTCGCAGCGGTTGGCGTCAAGTTGCAGGCGGGAGGCGATTTTGGGGTGCTTCTCGGCGAACTCCTTCCCCAACTGGCGGAGGAAGGTGAGTTCATTTTCGTAATATTCGAGAAGGTCGTCGCGCATTTTTGGGTGTCCTGAGTTTCTTTGTCGCCTGATAAACAACGGGTGAGTTACGTCCGGTGTAGGGGGTGGGCTTGCCCTCCCCTTACTGCCGACTGCACAGCATCGGCGAGGGTAGGGCAAGCCCTACCCCTACGAAAAGCGGCGACCGCTTCCGCCACTGGAAAAAGACCCCTCACCCGTCCGTCAGCTGACGGCCTGCCCTCTCCCCTTGGAGAGGGAAATGTGTTCGGGGTGCGGTAGCGCACCCGGGAAAAAGACCCCTCACCCGACCTCGTCCCTCGGCCACCCTCTCCCCAGGGGAGAGGGAAATGTGTTTGGGGTGCGGAAGCGCACCCGTAAAAGGTCCCGACCGCCACCGGAAAAAGACCCCTCACCCGACCTCGTCCCTCGGCCACCCTCTCCCCAGGGGAGAGGGAAATGTGTTTGGGGTGCGGAAGCGCACCCGTAAAAGGTCCCGACCGCCACCGGTGGAAAAAGACCCCTCACCCGACCTCGTCCCTCGGCCACCCTCTCCCCAAGGGAGAGGGATCTGAAGTTTTTCAGCGTGCCAAAAGGCGCGCAAGACCAGATGCCTCTCCAAGGGGAGAGGCCGCACCCGTCAAAAGACGGTCGGGTGAGGGGTCTTGTCCCACTGCGCAACATCCCGTAAACGTCAACTATCTTCTGCGTCCCCCGCACAGGCGGCGGGTCGCCCGTTTGTCTACGTGCTCGTCACCTTGTATTCCCCGCTGGAAGGTTCCAAAACCGTGTCAAAGAATACCGGTTCCGGGGTGGGGTCCATCTTCAGCAAGCCTTCAATGCTGAAGCGCAGGCCATGAACCTCCTCGCCGGCGGGTTCAATGGTGACCTTGACCGCCATCATGCGGGGTTCGAAAAAGGTAATCGCGTTCTTAATCGATTTGGTCAGGTATTCCTGGTCTTTGGGGGAGCGCACCGACAGGCTGGAGATGTCGCTGATCCCGTAATTGTAGACCGAGCGCTCCAGCTCGCGCATGGATTCCGGCGGCTCATCGATGGTGCATCGGGAATTGAAGAGCCACTCCAAATCCCGCCGCAAGGCCGCCCGCAAATCCCGCAACGACTGCGCGCGCGTGAGGGGGGGCTCCTGCCGCCGCTCGGGCTCCACATCGATCAGGCGATCGAGCACCGATAATGTGACAGGGCCTTCCTTATCGAGAGGTGGCATTAGTTTCCAAGATAGGTGATGGCCTGAACGGGATCGAGCCGCACGACCTTTTGAAACAGTTTCTGTTTTTCCGCGTCGTCGGCCTGTACCTTTTCACTGTTTTTGATGATCATCACCAGAGCTTTGGCGACGGTTTTGGCGTCTTCCCAGGATTCCAGGTGATTGTTTTCGATGCTGGCCGCGAGGTCGTCGATGATCGGTTGCGCCACCGCAGTCTTTCCCGCGGCAATGCAGATCTGCGCAAGCTGGAGCTTGCGGAAGAACTGGCCGCGCCCGGTGAGCTGCTTCGCGACTTCCTGGGTCATGATTTCAATGGCTTTTTCCGGCTGACCAGCCTTCATTGCGGCCTGGGCAAGGTCATAGCCGTCGGCAAACTTTCGACTCCACCCGGGGGCGGAATGATCCTCCACCACGGGGGCAGCGTCCGCGCGGCGCCTCACCCTCGGCGGCGGGGGTGGGGGATTCCGCCACCAGTTCGTGCAGCCAGGCGCGCGTCTCGGCGTTGGCGGCTGGACTATCATCCAGCAAGCTGACTTCGAGGACCTGGGGAACGTCGCGCACCAGGGTCTTCAATTCGCTGCGAATGGCGATGGCGATGCCGGAGTATTCAGCGCCCAGTCCCGCGCAGGCATCGACAGTAAACTTCTGCAGGTCGAGCCAGCCGCGGCTACAGGGAAGCGACATGCACCCTTCAGCGGCATCCAGCAGCTCTCCCCACTTGCCTTCAATGGCCAGCCGCTTGATATGCTGGCGCAATTCGGTGGGCGGGCCTTCGAGTTTGGTCATATCCTGATTGTTCAAGGCGGCGCGCAGTTCGCCCCAGCGCAGGCCCCGCATCATCAGGAAAGGAGCGGGGCTGAAGGGTTCGAGCTTGCGGAGGGCGGCGGCGGCGCCGGCGATGGCTTTGATGGCATTCACTCGATCCGGAGGCTCATTCGAGCCAAAAGGAATCACGATTCCGGCGGGAGCGCTGGGTCCCGATCGCATAGCTCCTCCACCGGCAGAGGCCGCATCTCCGGAGGCCTCGCCGCCTTCTCCCGCCGCCTGCTCTTCCACCGGGTCGGGCTCGAGTTCACGCTTCTTTTGCAGGAATTGATGGACGGTGTGCCGAACTTCCTGGAGAGTTTTTTTCAGGTCGACAAAGCTCGGAGAAGCGTCGCCGAATTTGTCGCGGCAGAGCAGGTCGAGCGCTTCGACGAGTTTGGTGGAAGCGTCGAGATCGGCCTCGGCGCCGGCGTAGAAGGCTTTGGGGGTTTCGGCGAACGATTTGTCGAACAATTCCGGGGGGAGTTTGCCGTCGGCCAGGGCGTTGCGCCGCAAGGTTACTTTGTCATCGGTGTCGGCCAGCTCTTCGGTGGGAATCTTGCGCGACTCCGTATAATCCAGCCACCCGTGGCCCGCGCGGTTGAGAGGCACGGAGCGAAGGGTAAAGCCGATGCTGGTGCCGACCCACTGCAAGGGGGAGGCGCGAAGTTCGGAATCACCGTCTTCGATCTGCGGGTAAAGCGTATCCCAGAAGGTCGTGGTGAGGTCCTGGAGGAGCTGCACTCCCTGCTTGAGTCCGTCGAAGCCCTCCACTTTGACCAGAGACTCAGTGAGCCACGCGGCGATCTGGAGGTCTTTGCTCTTGTTGGCCAAGGCATCGGTGGAGAGCTTGACGACCAGGGGGAAATCCGCCTTCTTCACATCGTGGACCCACTCGCCTTGCGGAGCTTCATCCTCGGCGCGGCGGGCCTCCTTGATCTGGTCATAGACAGGAGTGTAACGAAGATCGGTGCCGCTGGGATTTTCTCCCGGAATCGGTTTGAGAAGGTTGTCGGGAAGTGGCATGTGACCTATGAAGTGGGTGGAGGGAGATTGATTTCGAGCTTGCGGACTTCGAGGAGAGGGAACTCCTCGCCGTCCACGAGCAGGAGTTTCTGGCCGACCGGAACGGCTTGACCGGTGTCGCATTCCACCCACTCGGTGACGCGACCCAGTCGAACCGCTTCCTCGGGGTCTTGCCAGGCAAAGGGAGTCAGCGCGGGCAACAGGATTTCACCCAATTCCGTATCCTTGAGCGCCGGGCCGCCGCGAAGGCGCGCCGGCGTCCAAAGCAAATCGCGCAGACGTTGGGGCTTTTCCATTTCCAGCGACGCGAGATGCTCAAAGTTCATCCAGAGGTAATTTCCCCCGGCGAAAACTTCGAGGCGCGCGCCAATCCGCGGGTCGGCATCGGAAATAGACTCAAATGGCTTGCCATTGAGCGAGCCGGAAACAGGCTTGCCGGCGGCGGATTCAGTGCCCACAGGCCGGGGATACTCCTTCTTCGTGAACAGCTCGTTGCGAGTGCGCTCGGCGTGCAAGGCGCTGCGATAAACCAGCGCACCCATTTCCTTCTGCATGTCGTCGGAGCCGAGAATGTTGAGATGCTTCTCCGCGCGGTCGTATTCCCCGGCGAAACAGAGCAGCTCGAAGAGAAAAATGCGGCGGCGGGAATCCTCGGGATGGTCGCGCACCTCCCCATTCAGGGCCTGGATGGCATCGTTCAGCTTGCCCGCCTGCAAAAGCTGGTTGGGATTATCCATTTACTTGCCTTGTCCAAGGTCGTAGGTGGCGGTCCCTGCCGACACCAGAATTCCCATGTCGTTTTGCATCCGGTAATCGAGGGTGATCTTTTGAAAATTCAACGTCACAGTCTCCGTCCCCATGGCCCCCACACTGGGCGAAGACAATTGCAGGGAACTGATGTAGACATTGCTCATCTTGATGATGAAATAGTCCTCGGGCTTCTTGCCGCCGGTGGATTTGCTCAGCGAAATCGTCGCCGTGGGAAAAGTCTGGCAACCCGTCACCGCCAGCACCAGGAAGGGGGTGGATTTATCCGTGTGCTTGACCAGGGAAATCTCGCCGACCGCAGCCTTTCCCCCTTTGGTGGAGTCCCCCTGGGCACTGCGGACGGCGGTGTTGGACAAGCCCCAGGAAAAGGAGGCCACTTCGATTTCGTGAGGGTGCGCCGTGGAGTTGCTTTCTCCCTGAATCTTGCCGAGGTCCAAATGGACTTCGTAGGCGCCCTCCACCGTCTGCTGCGAACCGGGATGGATTGCCACTTCCGGAATACTGATGGGCATTGCTCGACCGCCTCGCGAAGGTCAATTTGCCGTGCTCGAAGTCTCCCTCCCCGGGAGGGAAGAATGGCCGCCTCGGAAAAGGCTCCGGGTTATGAGGCGTCAGGTAAAAAGCTGCAAATCAGATCAGCAGCAGTAGGGCTACGGCGAGGAAGGACACACCGCAGCCCAACGCTGCTGCAAAAGCTTGCCCCGCAAGAACGAATCTGCCACTACGAGCTTTCGCGCGAAAAGTTATCCCAAGCGGCGGTTCCGGCAGCCGTCAAGGTTCCATCTTTGCCCTGAACCTTGTAGTCCAGGGTGAACTTTCCGAAGGCCATGGAAACGGACTCACGGCCAATGTCGTCGCCCGATGAGCCTCCCTGAGCGACGCTGGTGATGGCAATTTCCTCCAGCTTGATGGTCAGGTAGTCGGCGGGATTCTTGTCGCCCGTGGACTTGCAGCAGGTCAGCAGCCCCTTGGTGATGTGCTTGCCCGTGCAGCAGAGCTCCATGAGCTTCGCGGTGGCCTTGTCGGTGGGCTTGGTGATGGTCAGGTCCGAAAACGAGACTTTTCCAGCGCTCAGGCCCGTGCCGTGCATACTGGCAGGATTACTCGCGCCCCAGCTCCAGGACACCACTTCAATTTCGCCGGAATGCTTGGAGGCGGCCGCTTCACCGGTAATTCCATCCAGTTTCAGGAAATACTCAATCGCCATGATTTCTTCTCCTTCTGGAATTTATGATCGTGAGATTGGAGGTGGCGGACCGGTTGCTGCCGCCCGCCACCCGGGGCCCGAAAGTTATCCCTTCGCAGAGGCTGGCAGTGAAGCCACCAGGCGCAGCGAAACGGTGAGTTCGTCGAGTTGGAAGTGAGGACGCAAGAAGGCGATGGCCCGGTACGCTCCCGGCTTGCCCTTGACCTCTTCCACTTCCACGCGTGCCTCGCGCAAGGGGTATTTTGCCTTGGTGGCCTGCGTTGCCAGATCGTCGGTGGTGACGTACTGGGTAATCCAGCGGTTGAAGAACATGGTGAGTTCTTCCTTGGAGGTGAAGCTGCCGATTCGATCCCGCATCATGGCTTTCAAGTAATGGGCAAAACGGCAGGTGGCCATGATGTAGGGTAACTGCGCGGAAAGACGAGCATTGGCGTTGGCGGCGTCGCTGTCATAGAGCTTGGGTTTGTTGGCCGACTGGACGCTGAAGAACGCCGCCTTGTCCGACCCTTTGCAGTGAACCAGGGGAATCAGACCCTGATCCGCCAGCTCTTTTTCACGCCGGTCGGTGATGGCAATTTCGGTCGGGCACTTCAGTGCCACGTCGCCATCGTCAGTTCGGAACGTATGCGAGGGCAGGCCTTCCACCAGGCCTCCACCTTGCACGCCACGAATCGCCGCGCACCAGCCATAGGTTGCAAAGGCGTTGGTCATTCGCGCGCCCATGGCATAGGCGGCGTTGCCCCAGAGGTATTTCGAGTGGTCGGTTCCATCCACGCCCTCTTCATAGTTGAAGGCGTCAACAGGCACGGTCTCGCGACCGTAGGGAAGGCGCATCAGGATGTGCGGCACGCAGAGGCCCACGTACCGGCTGTCATCGCTCTGCCGGAAGCTCTTCCATTTGGCGAATTCGGTGGTGTCAAAGATGCGTCCGATGTCGCGAGGCTGGTCGAGTTGCGAGAAGCTCTCCATATTCAGAAGCTGGGACGAGGCGGCGGAAATAAACGGAGCGTGCGCCGCAGCGGCCACTGCCCCTATCTTTTCCAGGAGTTCCAGATCTTCGGGGTGCTTGCTGAACTCGTAATCCCCAACCAAGGCGCCATACGGCTGGCCGCCGAAGACTCCGAACTCCTCCTCGTAGATTTTCTTGAAGGCGGCGCTTTGATCAAATTCCGGCGCGCGTTGCAAATCCCGTAGCAAATCCTTCTTGGAGACGTTCAGCACCTTGATCTTCAGCATGGCGCTGGTTTCGCTCTGGCCGAGCAGGTACCTTAAGCCGCGCCAGCTTCCTTCCAGCTTCTGGAACGTCGGGTGGTGCATGATCTCGTTAAGCTGGATGGAAAGCAGATGGTCAATTTGCGCGATGCGGGCATTGATCATCGCCTCGGTGTCTTTGGAGACGGTGACCGACCCTTCCAGAACCTGGGAGATGAATTCCTTGACCAGATTTTTACCGCGTTCACGGCTGGCGGTATCGGTTCCCACGCGGCCGGTTTCCACAATCTGATCGAGTAGCGACTTTTCACCGACCTGTTCGGTGGTCTTGGTGGTTTTCGATGCGGCGCCTTTTGCCTCGTTAGCCATTGCTCCCCTCCTTGCCATCGTCCTTCTTCTCGCCGATTTCGGACCGCAATTTGTTCAGTTTCTCAGTGCTGGAGACCGCATCCAGCAGGACGTCGCTCAACTTGTCGTTGGTCTGGAGGGTTCCCTTAAGGTCGCTGAGGCGGGTGCGGAGTTCGAGCAGTTCGCGCAGAGGTTTTACCTGGCGGGCCACCTTCTCGGGCTCGAAGTCCTCCATGCTCTTGAAGTTGAGGTCGACGCCCAATTGCCCGGCATTCTCATCGTCGCTCAGCTTGTTGTCCACGGAGAAAGCGACGTGCGGTTTCATGCTTTCCAGCACGCTGTCAAAGTTGTCCAGCGTGACTTCCACAAATCTTCGGTCCTTCAGTTTGGGTAGGGGATCAACGGGTTGGCCGGAAAAATCACCCAGAACTCCCATCACAAACGGGAGCTCTTTGACTTCGATGGCTCCGCCCGTCTCCACATCATAGGTGACGTGGACGCGCGGAGGTCGTACCCTTTCAAGCCTCTTCTGGACGCTTTCTGCCATAGGGCACTCCTCGCTCAGAGCATATTTAATTTGACGTGTATCCGCTGCTGGGCAAAATAAATATCAAAATTCGGCACCCTTGTCAATTTAAAACCCGTACCTTGGTACCATGCAGTGCCAGTACCTGAGGGCGAGCAAATTGGGGGGTTTGGAGGACTAACTGGATTCAAATGGTAGCGCTACCGGGAATCGAACCCGGGTTTTCAGATTGAGAATCTGACGTCCTAACCCCTAGACGATAGCGCCGTGGAGGCAATGCATTTTTCTAACACCCGCTCGACGGGGTTGTCAAGGCGGCGGGGCGGACCGTGGTGGTCCAATTTGCAGCAAATGCGGTTGAATTTGTCCTGATCTAATCGGGCCGCCGCCCTGCGGCGGGCGCTTCCAGCAAATGTGCCATGGCCATCCTGGCCATGCTCAGGCACGGGCAGGATGCCCGTGGCACAATTGGAAGTCCCGGGTGCAATTAATACTTCGTCGTCGAGGCGAAGTTGAAATCGCGGACTTTGACTGCGGGCACGACCATCTCGAACGATTCCTCGCCGGCCGTGCGTTGCGGCGGGCTCATCATTTCAATATTGCCGAGCAGGTCCACCAGGCTCTGATTGAAGCGCAGGTTCCTTACCCCGTGCTTTATTTGGCCGTCTTCAATCCAGAACGTGCCGTCGCGCGTCATGCCGGTCAAAATCTTCTTGTAAGGATCCACCTCGCGGATGTACCAGCAGCGCGTCACCAGCAGGCCGCGCTCGGTGGATTTGATCATGTCGTCCACGCTCGAGCGGTCGCCGTCCATGACAATGTTCATGGGCGCTTCCGCATACTCGTTGGGGAGCGGGAATCCGTGGCCGGTGGGTTGCACGCCCAATTGGTGCGCGGTCTGGCGGGCATAAACGAGATTCTTAACGACCCCCTTTTCGACAATCTGCACGCGCTGCCGGGGAATGCCTTCGCCATCGAAGGGGGCGCCGGTTTGCAGGGGATGAAAAACGTCGTCGCGCAGATTGATGTTCGTGCCGAACAGCTTCTCGCCCACGCGTCCGGTGAAGCAACTGCGTTGTTCCTTCACTGCCTGTCCGCTGAAGTCGAGAATCATGAAGCCCAGAAGGTCGAGCATGGCGGAGGGCTCCAGGATTACCGTGTACCGGCCCGGCTCGATATCGCGCGGGTCGCGGCTGGCAAGTGCCTTCTGGGCGGCGCGCTCGGCGAGTTCAGTGGGCTCGAGCTCCATCCAGTAGGGTGAAGTTTTTTTGGCCCACCCGGAACCCGAATCGGCCATCATCGTGACCGAGAATTCCGACATGGTCTCTTCGTGGTAGGCCTTCATGCCGCGGGAATTGAAAAGGCCGGACGCGGAAGAGCCGCTGGAAAAAATTCCCGCCGCCGTCAAATTATCTTTCTCCGCGCGCTGCACAACCTGGGCGACGATTTCCGCGCGTGTTTGGGGCGTCAGCTTGGCAGTATCTTCGTTGAATCGATCGAGGCCGCGGTACATCTGCGGGCCGGGCATGCGGAGCAGGTCCGGGTCGGGCGGCTGCAATTTCGCCAGAGCCAGGGCGTTCTCACAAAGCTGGCGGATGGAGGATTCGTCAAACTGGTTGGTGCTGGCCCGTGCCATGCGGCCTTCGCTCACCACTCGGACCGAGAGCGATGTGTTTTCTTCTGCGACGTTTTGGTGAATCGAGTTGTTGGCGAAGCGCGTCAGGGCGTAGGATGACGCGGAAACCGAGGCCTCAGTTTCATCGGCCGTGGAGTACTTCAGCACTCTTTCAAAAATTTCTTCCGCGCGCTGTCGAGTCAAATTCATTTGTAATCTTTGATTGGCGATTGGTGACGGAATGATTGTGGGATTCAACTCTTGGCCAAAATCTGGGAAGTTAATCCGAATCCTAAAATCACTCAATCACAAATCGCTAAATCGCCAATGTCCTCATCCCGGATATGCGACGCCAACCTTGATCTTGCGGAAGCGCGCCGGCGACGCGCCGTGGCCGGTGCCCATGGTCTGCATCGGCTGGCCTTTGCCGCAATTGGGCGTGCCCCAGAGCGTCCAGTATTCGCGGCGCCGCAGATGGCATCGCAGCGAATTCCAGAATTCCGTGGTGATGCCGCCGTAGCTGGGATTCTTCAGCATGCGCGTCTTCTTGCCGCCCGCGAATTTCCCAGCCGATCTCGGTGCCAAACTGGAAGTTGTAGCGCCGGTCGTCGATGGACCAACTGCGGTTGGTCTCCATGTAGATGCCGTCGTCGGTGTCGGCAATCAAATCGTCCGGCTTCCAGGTTCCCGGCAGAATGCTCACGTTGGTCATACGGATCATGGGAATCCGGTTCCAGCTTTCCGCGCGCATGGTGCCGCCCGACCGGTTGAGTCCAATGGCAGCCGCGGTCTCGCGCGAGCTCAGATAGCCGACAAACTGGCCGTCTTTGATAATGGGCGTGCATTGAGCCGGAACGCCTTCGTCATCGTAGGCAAAAGTTCCGAGGCCGGGGCCGTGCGCGGGAGTGGCGTCGGCGACCACATTGACAATTTCGGAGCCGTATTTGAGGTTGTTGAGCTTGTCGATGGTCAGAAAGCTCATGCCGGCAAAGTTGGCTTCCATGCCCATCACGCGGTCGAGTTCGATGGGATGGCCGACCGATTCGTGAATCTGCAAACCGAGTTGTGAGCTGTCGAGGATGATGTCGCGCTCGCCGGCCGGGCACTGGTCGGCTTTGAGCAGGGCGACGGCTTCTTCCGCCACGCGCGGAGCGTGATCCAGGAGTCGCAGCTCGTCCACCAGTTCATACCCCTTGTTTTGATATTGCCCGCCGAATGAGTTGGGATAGGAGCGGCGCTGGATCTCCTCGCCGGCAAAGGCTGTGGCCACGTATCCGGCACCCGTCTGTGTCTTCAACTGGTAAATCTCGGAACCGAGGCTGGAGAGAAAGAGTTGCTCGATGCGGCGAAAGTCCATCGCGCCTTCGGACAATGTCACGCCGGGAACCTTGCGAAGCTCGGCGTCAACCTTCAGCAAGAGGTCGAGGCAGGTGGAAACCGGAACGGAAAAGGGATCGATGCGGCAGGGAGCGGCCCAGCGATCCACGAACTTTTGTTCGGGGACCATGTTGATCTCGGTCTTCTTGGTCAGGGCGCTGGCGCGGGCGATTTCCACGGCGAGTGCGGCGGCGCGATCGACGTCGGCGTGAGTCAAGGTATCGGTCGAGGCAAAGCCCCAACCGCCGTCCGCGATGACACGGATTCCCAGACCCAGGGACTGGTTATCCCTCACCTGTGATGTCCGGCCATTTTTGGTGGAAATATAGCGCTGGCGGGTATCGAGGACTCTGACCTCGGCGTAGGTGGCGCCGCGAGCAACCGCGGTGTCCAGCGCCCAAGTAGCGAATTCTTTCATAGGGAAGTTAACAGTCCACAGCCGACAGCCAACAGCGAAATCCCACTGTTGGCTGTAAGCTGTCAGCTATGAGCTTATCGTCTACGTACCTTCCGACCAGGAAGCAAGATACTTTGCCTGCTCGGGGGTCAGGGTATCGATGTTCACGCCCAGTGACTTCAACTTGAGCTTGGCGACGTTCTCATCGATGTCGGACGGCACGGTGTAGACTTTGGGTTCGAGCTTCTTGGCGTTTTTCACCATGTATTCAGCGGAGAGCGCCTGGTCGGCAAAGCTCATATCCATAACCACGGCGGGATGGCCCTCTGCCGCCGCCAGATTGATCAGCCGGCCTTCGCCCAACAGATAAATCTTGCGGCCGCTGCCCAGCGTGTATTCATCGACGAAATCGCGCGTCTGGCGCTTGGCCTTGGACAATTTTTCGAGGGCAGGGATATCGATTTCGACGTTGAAGTGACCGGAATTCGCCACCACCGCGCCGTCTTTCATCACGCGGAAATGCTGGCCGGCAATAACGTTCTTGTTGCCGGTCACGGTGATGAACACATCGCCGAGTTTCGCCGCTTCGGCAATCGGCATCACGAGGAAGCCGTCCATCACTGCTTCCAGGGCCTTGGTCGGATTGATTTCGGTGATGATGACGTTTGCGCCGAGTCCCCGCGCCCGCATGGCCACACCGCGTCCGCACCAGCCATAGCCGACCACCACAACTTTGGTTCCGGCGAACAGAACGTTCGTGGCGCGCAGAATTCCGTCGAGGGTCGATTGGCCGGTGCCATAGCGATTATCGAAGAGATGCTTGGTGTCGGCGTCGTTCACGGCAATGATGGGAAACTTCAGCACGCCGTCATTGGCCATGCTGCGCAGGCGGATGACGCCGGTCGTGGTCTCTTCCGTTCCGCCCATGATGTCCGCAAGCAGATCCTGCCGCTTGCTCAAAATCATCGTCACCAGGTCGGCGCCGTCGTCCATGGTGAAATGGGGTTTGTGGTCGAGCGCTGCAACCAGGTGCGAATAGTAGGTCTTCTTGTTCTCACCCTTGATGGCGTAGGTGGGAATGCCATAGTCCTTCACCAGCGATGCCGCTACGTCGTCCTGAGTGCTCAGGGGATTGGATGCGCAGAGCACCACATCCGCGCCGCCATCACGCAGAGTGATTGCGAGGTTCGCGGTTTCGGTGGTGACGTGCAGGCAGGCGGAAACCCTGACGCCCTTGAGCGGCTTCTCTTTCTGGAAACGCTTGCGGATTAACTGAAGTACGGGCATCCATTGATTGGCCCATTCGATGCGCAGCTTGCCTTTGCCGGCAAGGCCGAGATTCTTTACATCACCTGCTAATTTTTTCTTGGAGACAGCCATTTATAGTCCAGCCTCTTTCTTCAGGATTGCTGCCTTGTCGGTTTTTTCCCAACTGAAATCGGGGTCGGGACGGCCGAAGTGGCCATAGGCCGCGGTCTTTTTGTAGACCGGGCGCAGCAAGTTGAGGGATTCAATGATGCCTTGTGGGGTCAGCTTGAAATGTTTGCGGATCAGGCTTTCCAGTTGCTTCTGGCTGATTTGCCCGGTGCCGAAAGTGTCGACCATGACCGAGACGGGATCGGCCACGCCGATGGCATAGGCCAGTTGCACTTCCGCGCGGTCGGCAATGCCGGCGGCCACAATGTTCTTGGCAATGTAGCGCGCCATGTAGGCAGCGGAGCGGTCAACCTTGGTCGGATCCTTGCCGGAGAATGCGCCGCCGCCGTGATGGGCGGAGCCGCCGTAGGTGTCCACGATAATCTTGCGTCCGGTGAGTCCGGAGTCTCCCACCGGTCCGCCGGTGACGAATCGGCCCGTGGGATTGATGTGATATTTGGTCTTGGCATCGAGCATGTGGGCGGGAATGGTGGGCTTGATGACGCATTCCATGACGCCAGCGCGCAGCGTATCGTTCGAGACGCTCGCGGCGTGCTGGGTGGAAACTACGACCGCATCCACGCGCACCGGCTGGTTACCATCGTATTCCACCGTCACCTGCGATTTGCCGTCCGGTCGTACGAAATCGAGGATTCCTTTGTGCATCACTTCCGCCAGGCGCAGACAAAGCTTGTGCGCGGTCATGATGGGGAAGGGCATCAACTCGTCGGTCTCGTTGCACGCATATCCGAACATCAGTCCCTGATCGCCCGCGCCGCCGGTCACCACGCCCTGATTGATATCGGGACTTTGGCGGGTAAGGTTTACGGTGAGCTTGCAAGTGTCGTGCGTGAATCCGCCGGAAGGGTCGGTGTAGCCGATACCCAGCACGGTCTCGCGCACCAGCTTGTCGATGTCCGGCTTGGCGGTGGTGGTGATCTCACCCAGGACGTAGACCGAGCTGTCCTTCACCATGGACTCGCACGCCACGTGGCCCTGCAGGTCGGCGGCAAGCACGGCGTCAAGCACGGCGTCGGAAATCTGGTCGCAAATTTTGTCGGGGTGTCCCGCGGTTACGGATTCAGAGGTAAATAGATACTGCTCTTTCGGCTCGCTCAATCCAGAGCCTCCTTGTTCTCAATTAAGAATTTTTGCTACGGCACAAATATCAACCGTAACATACGCTCAAGAAGAGTGTCAACGATATAGGGCTTGTTTCGGCATACAATGGGCCAAGTTGTCGCAATCGCGGCTTAATGGGGGTAAATTTGCGGTTGTTCGGGCGGCGCATTTTGAGTCCTGTACGCTCAGAGCCAATAGCGAATATCTGATCGGCTCGAATTCTTTGCAGGGGATTGATTTCGCTTGCCTGTGGGGAATCCGAATTCAGGACCGATTGGATCGGAGCATCGGACCGATGAATCGGGAAGGGTGGCCGAGGAATGACGTCCGGTCAGGTGGCTGCTGCCGCCGGTGGTA
>CAVTDA010000133.1:0-36498 GCA_963733285.1 uncultured Acidobacteriota bacterium | reverse complement strand
CGTGGTGGGCCTGGCCAATAGCTGTTGCGGTGGCGGTGATGCTCGCGCGGGTTGGCAAACTGTTGATGGCCGATTCAGAAGAGGCGATGCTTCAGCGAGAAAGCTCCGGGAAGGCCCAGACAGCCGAGTATCTTCTTCACCTTCATTGATGTTGCCCGCAGGAAGATAAAACGTGCTCCTTTTTCCTGCGCAACAAGTCGAAGTTGACCACGTTTTCCTGCGCACTTGTTGCATGCGTCGGGGAAGTTCCGCTGCGGTTTAAAGCGTTCCCGAGTCAATTGCAAGGTGGACCTAAAAGATGGACGACCGCCAAAGCATATCCTGATTGTGGACGAAGGAAGACCGGCGGGAAATGTACGCCCTTTACCTTACCGGAAAAGGATACCGGGTGGGTATGGCCCGTGATGGAGAGGAAGCCTTGGAAAAGGCGTTTGGACTTATGCCTGATCTGGTCTTGCTTGACGCCTGGCTGCCGGAAATCAGCGGGTGGGCGGTACTCGACTGCCTCAAATCAGTTGCAAGGACCAAAGACATCCCGGTATTGGTTGCAACGGGTCACCCAACGGCGCCGTCGCGGGAGGCGATGGCTTCGTCCTGATGAAGTCTTTCCAGCTTGAGGAGCTTGGCGCGGAAATCGCTCAAAGAGTAAACGCCCCGGCCCAGCCATCTCTTCGGAGATCAGTTTGATAGGATTAACTTTTTTCCACCCTCCAAAAGAACATATCGCGATGACTCCATCCATCTGCCCCTATTGCTTCAAGCCGCTAACGGAGGCTGAGAGGGACGACCGAACCAAGACTGTATTCTGGTTCGGTCGCTACGGGAAGCGGTTTGCCCATACCCAGTGCTGGATTGCCGATGAAGTTGCCCCCAGTGTAGTTCCAGAACCGAAAGTCAACCCCCACAGCCGCATGTTAAAGAGGGTAGCCCTACGAAAAGACCACTGACCTTTCGGTCAAAAAATCAGGCACAGTGCGGCAGGGGAATAGCGCCTATACGGCGGGATGGGCGGTATCGAGTTATTTGCCCGCGGATCGCTCATCAAGAAGGAACTTCATCATCTTCCCGCAATGAACACAGGTGGTCCACCTTTCACCTCGGATGATGCCAGCGGGGGGATATTGAATACACCAAGGCAGTCTTTGCAACTGATGATATAGCTGTCACATTCATCCCATCCTGCAAGACAGGTTCATTGTCAATGGACGGGGCAGTTCGATTCGCCGATTGGGGGGCGCTTCGTGCGTTTCCGTGTCAGGTAACCACCGTCTTGCGTGTGCAAAATCCATTTATTAGTCTGGTCAGATGGTCCGCTATTCGGAACTTTCAGGAGCAATTCGAGGGGAGACCCAAAAACATAATGGACAACCGGCAGGCACACATCCTGATTGTTGACGATTCGGTGGACGACCGGAATGTGTATTCCTACTACCTCGCCAGCAAAGGATACCGGGTTACCAAGGCGCATGACGGAAAGGAGGCGTTAGAGAGGGCATTTGGACTTTACCGGATCTCATTGTGCTTGACCTTTGGCTGCCGAAAATCAGTGGCTGGGAGGTGATGCAGCGCTTAAGGGCAGACGGAAGAACCAAACACATTCCGGTGGTGGTTGTAACGGGTCACACCTTGGTTCAACCACTGGAGTGCGATGGGTTCCTGACGAAGCCTTGCCCGCTCGACGAGTTGGGGGTGGAAATTGCTCAACGAATCGGTGGTCTGCCCTCGCAATCCGCACGACCGCCGGTTGTATAGGGTTGTCTTGTCCTCAGACTCCTTGCAAGGTTCAATCGCATCTCACAAAGCTCCCAACAGGGTGTGCCGCCTTGGCTCTGGCTGGGTCAGGTAATCACTCGATTGTGTTCAAAGGGTCACGCCCTTATTCTGGTTTCCAGGGCTTGGAGCTTTCAAAATGAACCCGACCCAAGCACACATCCTGATTGTGGAAGATTCAACGGACATTGAGGAAATGTACGCCTACTACCTGACCGGAAAAGGGTACCGGGTAAGTACGGCGCACGACGGTAGAGAAGCCCTTGAGAAGGTACTTAGGCTTGCGCCGGACCTCATCTTGCTTGACCTCTGGCTCCCGGGAATGAGCGGATGGGAGGTACTGCATCGACTCAAATCAGACGCAAGAACCAACCACATCCCGGTATTGGTTTTAACCGGTTACACAACGGCACAGCCGCGGGAATGCGACGGGTTCATGACAAAGCCTCTGCAACTTGAGGAGCTTGACGCTGAAATCATTCACAAATTGAACGCTCCGACCCGGTCATCTCTTCGCCGGTTAGTTTAATGGCATATCAGCTATCCTCAACCTCCTTCCAAATCCATCGGGAGCCTGGAATCTTGCCCTCTGGTGGCGCTGGCTATGGAAGCGAACGGCATATCCGATTCTACGAGCAGCCGCATCCGAGCCGAGACGTATGCACGGCCTCCCACCCTTCGCGGATGATGAGGGGAATGAGGGCCAGGGCAGCCACGGGGTCGGCCCATGGCTTGTGCCAAATCGCGTTGACCGCCAAACCCGACAAAGCAATCCACGCCATATAGCCGCAGAGGGAAGATTCCGCGGCATCCGCTTTCAGGGCGGCGCTTGACGTTACGGTGGCCAAGTGGCGTTTCTGACGGCCAAGCCAGGGCATCACAATGGCTGCGGCCATCAAGATTCCCATGCCTGCCAGGCTCCGCTGCGCTTCGCGATACCCGAGAAAGTTCATAACCGAGGTCAACGCTACGAGTCCCGCCAGCGCGAAAAGCAATGCCCCGGCAATCCGGGCGGCACGTGCCTCGTTGAGCGTGAACCGAAACCGCCAGAAGATAACCGCTGCGGAGATTAGCTCGACCAGGCTGTCCCCACCGAAGGCAAATAGGGCCGGGCTGTGAGAATGCCAAGCCGAGCCGAGCGAAATTGCCGCCTCCATCGTCATCCATGAAATTGTGAACACTTGGAGCCTGAGGACTCGGCGGGAGACATCTTCTTTAGAGGCTGGGCTTGATGTGGCCATTTGATTGTCCATTGTACTCCGGGTAGGCGAGGTGGACGGCAACGGAGACGCAAGGGCTCCGTACAAATAATCATGCCTCTCATAGTGCGGGGGCGCTGCGGCGTGCGCTTTGTGAAGGGTGGCTGGTATGGAGTAACTAGGGCGAGCAGGGTCAGGACTGGAGGCGTTAGAAGGGAATCATAATCCGTCGGTCCCAGGTTCAAGTCCTGGTGGGCACACCTATTCCTCCCGGATTTCTTTCTTCCAATTGAGATAAATAATCCCTCATTTTCCTGCTTCCCTCTGCCGATGGAATGGTTGGAAATGCAGATTCGTTCATGTTTTGGAGGTCACATGCAATGCAAGGTTATTAGCCTGCCGCTTGAGGCGGAGGCTCAACGCGAGGGTGAAAGGCAGTTGAACGATTTTCTCAAAGTGGCACAAGTAAAGCGCGTGTTCGCTTCGCTGGCCGATTCGCAGAAAGGCAGCTTCTGGTCCGTGCTGTTCTTCTATGACGAATTGGGGTTTCCGGCGCAGTCTTTGTCGGCAAGCCAGGCGACTCAGGCGGTCCGGGCGACTCCTATCCAACCGAGCTATGGTTCCGACTCGATGGCAAGTCCCATCGGACAGGGTGCGCCACTGGATGCTGCGACTCCGCTTACCGGCGAGCAGGTGAAGTGGATTATCGCCTTGAAGCGCTGGCGCGCCGATCAGGCTGCTCAGGAAGGCGTGCCACTCTACATGGTGGCCCAGAACAAGTGGTTGGAGGAGATCGTCAGAATGCCTGCGCGCGGCGTGCAAGACCTGCTCAAGGTCCGCGGAATGGGGGAGTGGCGAACGAAGAAATATGGGACAAAGATCCTGGAGATTTTGGGCGTCAAGTCAGATTCAGTTCAGGGCCAGCACCAATGGAATCAATGAGTTTCGCATAGCCTTTATAGGGGCGCGCGCGGAATATCCTGACCTGACGACGAAGTTGGCCGATGAGCCACACCCTTGACGAAATGCCTCTTCAGCGGCGATCCAAGCTTGGGGACTTAGGTTGAGAATTTTGCGAGCCGGGCTACGAATCCGCCCGCGCACAAGAACCTTGTCGCCCCGGCAGCTCGTACCGCCGGGGCGACATGGGGCAAGAACCCAGGGCTCAGTCTGCCCAAGCCAAATATCCCGGGACAATTAAATTAACGAAAGGGACGATCATCAAAATTCCCCACCAATTGGGTTTGTTGCGGGCCTCAGCAACCCCCATAAATGTGATGATGATGATCACGATGTTTACGAAGGGCACAAAGAAGAGGATGATCCACCAGAGCGGCTTCTTGGCGATATTGAGCATCAGGATGGCCTGGAGGATCGGAACCCAACCCCACCATGCGTCCGGCGTATTCGTCTTCTTGGCAATGGTCACAAATGCCAGAGCAAAATAGACGTAGATGCCAATTCCGATGACGGCCATGAACAAAAACATGGCGCCCATTGCCGCGATTCCAGCGACTCCGGCCGCCGCGCTTGAATCGTCTGCCATCAGGGGAACAGAAGCCAGAAGAGTTAGACTGGCGAGAATTGAAACAACTGCGAGCGCCAGCTTGGACCGGCGCCTGGGGACGATTTGCATGTGTTATCTCCTTTTTGAGTTGGGTCGGTGATCAGAAGCTTCGACTCCATTGAAACTCCGCCCGCGGCCGCGAGGCTCACGGTAAGGTTTTTGTAAATTCAATTGAAAGCCCTGCACGCTGCCGTGAATTCGAGGCCCTCGCGCGGACCGGTTGCTAGTCTGCCCAGGCCAGGTAGCCTGGGACAATCAGATTGGCAAGCGGCACCAGCATCAAAATGCCCCACCAGCTTGGCTTGTTCCTGGCCTCGGCGATTGCCATCCAAACCACGACCCCAATGACGATGTTGACGATGGGGACGAACAAGAGCAGGATCCACCAAACCGGCTTTCTGGCGATATTCAACATCAGGACGGCCTGAAGGATTGGAACCCAGGCCCACCAGGTATTCTCGGTTTTGGTCTTCTCGGCGATCGTCTTGAGCGCCAGCGCGAAGTAAACATAGCCCGCAATCACTACAACGATGGAGACGAGAATCACGATTCCCAGAGTGGCGGCCTGAGCCCCACTGAGATCGCTCGCCCGAAGCAAGTCTGCGCTGAGAAGGCAGAAACCCAAAAGCGCGGCCATTGCTGCGAGTTTTAGCTTCGATCGCCCCCGCATGATTTGCCTCGTTACAGGCGGCCTGAAACTGCTCATGGTTTCGGTGGCGGTTTGAAACGCCTGGCCATACGCGTTCCGCCCGAGGCTGACTATCTTGCGCCAGCCACACCCCCGGAATCCGCTGCGGCCGGGTTCACCCCCCCGCCCGACCAGGCGAGAATCCCGCAGATGACCAAATTGACGCCGGGGATGAGCAACAGAATTCCCCACCATGCCGGCCGGTTTCGAGCCTTGGCGATGCCCATCCAGACCAGGACAAACATGACTGCATTGACGAATGGAATCAGGCACAAGATGAGCCACCAGGTCGGCTTCCGGGCGATATACAACGATAAAACGATTTGGAAAACCGGAATCCAAGCCCACCATCCGTTCGGCGTGCCGGTTTTCCTGGCAATCGATTGCAATGCCACGGCGAAGAAGATATAGCCAATGAGCATTAGCAAGAGCATGGCGTAGTACAGGGGGGCCACGACCTCTCCGCCAGGTACCTCTTGCGCGAGCAAGGGGGACGCTTGCAGCAATACCAAGCCGCCAAGAAAAGCTGCAATTATCCATTCGACTCTTTGCTTGCGGCGCATCGTCATTGAAGGATTCCCTTGCCGAATGAACTCCCCAACCGCTACCTCGTCGGAAAGCGCAAGGACACTCGATAAATTCTGTTCTCTACAAATTACTATTGGACTGACCTAATGATAGTGGCTGTATACACCCGTTCGCACTTGAAAGCAAGTATCAGATCAACGTACCGCGTAGGACATTTTCGCTCTCAAATGCCTTTCGAATGGAAATCATTCCGGTACAATGGTGCGGCGTTCACCCAGGGAGCCATAATCTTCGAGCCTTTCCGGGCAATCAGGAGAACTCAAACCCATGTTCATCATGAAGAAAATCATTTCCCGCTTCTTGTTCCCGGTGCCGCTTTCTTTGGAATTCCTGCTGATTGGGCTCTTCTTGTTATGGTTTACGAGGCGCCAGCGGGCGGGTAAACTGATCGTAACGTGCGGCGCCCTCTTGCTGTTTGCGTTCAGTAATAGCGCCGTGTCCAACGCTTTGCTCCACCCCCTGGAGCGAGCTTATCCGCCGTTCGATGCCAGCCACACTACTAAGAAGATAGAGTACATCGCGGTTCTGGGAGGCTTGGGGGACGCCGACCCAAATGTGCCCATCACCAGCCATGTCTATCCGGATCTTATGGTTAGGCTGATCGAAGGGGTTCGGTTGCAGCGTGAAATCCCCGGCAGCAAGCTGATCCTTTCCGGCGGACATTTTTCTTCCGGAGGTATGTCCGAAGTTGCGCAATCCTTGGGGGTGAGAGCGAAGGAAATCCTTCAACTCGGTGAACCGCGTGACACTGAGGATGAAAGCCAGGAAGTTGCGCCCATTGTGGGCTCCCATCCCTTCATACTGGTCACTTCCGCCTCGCACATGCGGCGGGCAATGGGGCTCTTCCAGGCGATGAAATTGCATCCCATTGCCGCTCCAACCGATTTCCTTGCTCCCCGCCGCGGTTTGGAGCTTGACGACCTTGTTCCTGACGCCTTCAAGCTCTTCAAGTCACAAATTGCCATCTATGAATACCTCGGGGGGACTTGGGAGAAGTTGCGCGGAAAACTCTAAACCCATTCCATCAAAGCGTGAAGGTTGAACAAAGAAGTTTAGAGGATAAAGGGTAAACGGTCAGATAAAGTAAGGTAAGAGCTTGTTTGAATCCGCGAGACCGGCAATGTCGGACGGTATTTGGACCCTTCACCCTTTACCTTTCGCCCTTTACCCTTTAACCTTCGCCTTTAGCCTTCGTCCTTAATCCTTTGCGAGCAACCCCCGCGCGACTTTACACCTCATACTTTGTTATGGGATAATTTGGCAAATTATATTCGGGCAGACAAAAGGGGAAGCATGAAGAGATTTGTAACTCGATTTGTCATTGGGGTAGGACTCTGTGCGGTATTGGTCGGGAGTCTTGTGGGCCGCAAAAAAGCCGGCGCAACCGCCTGCCGACCAGGCCTCGGACAAATCTGCCACGGCCCCCTCATCGGCCGCCCCTGACCATGCCAGGTCCTACTACCACTTCATGCTGGCCCGCCGCTACAAGGAGTTGGCGGAGGCCTACAACCGCTCGGATTATATCGACCGTGCGGTGTCTGAATACAAGCAGGCGATTGATGCCGACCCGGACTCGCTCTTCCTGCGCACGGAACTTGCCGAGCTTTACTCTCTCTCGGGCCACACGGCGGAGGGCATCGCTACGGCTGAGGATGTGCTGAAAAAAGACCCCGACTATCCCGATGCCCATCGGCTTCTTTCGCGAATTTACTACCACATGCTCGACACAAGTCAGGGAGATTCAGGCGCCCCCAAGGAGATTGTCGCCAAAGCCATCCAGCACCTGGAGGCTCTGGAGCGCGTCAGTCCGTCGGATACCGATTCACTCCTGCTCCTGGGCCATCTGTACCGAATCAACAACCAGCCCAAGAATGCCGAAGAGGCATTTCGAAAGGTTCTGCAATCGGACCCGAGTTCCAAGGTGGGGCTCGCCAACCTATCGGAGATGTACATCCAGAACGGGGAATTTGACGAGGCCATCGACGCGCTCAGCAAGATTCCCGAAAGCGACATGGATTCCCAATTGTACGGGATGCTGGCCTATTCCTATTCCCAAACCCAGCAGTTCGACAAGGCCATCGAGATCTATGAAAAGGTCCTGGCTCAGGACCCTGATAACAACAACATTCGCCGCTACTATGCGGAAGCGCTGTTAAGCGCCGGCAAAAACGATGCCGCCCGCGAGCAACTCCAGAAGATCTTGAAGGGTGAGCCCGAAGATGGTCTGAGTTATAAACGTTTGGCGATGATCGATCGCGGAGAAGGCCGGTTTGACGACGCGCGCCAGGAGCTCGAAAAGGCCAGATCCTTGAGTTCGGACGATTTGGAAATTCCCTACCAGCAAGCCGTGCTGGAGGCGACGGTCGGAAACAATGACAAGGCGGTTGAAATCCTGAAAGACCTGGTGAAGCAGTCGGAGCGGCCCGAGGGGAAGTACTCGGTGCCGGAGGCCAACAATCGGGCGCTTTTCCTTGAGCGGCTGGGTCTCGTCTATCGTGACCAAATGAACTACTCGCTGGCGATGGACACCTTCAAGCAGATTCTGGAATTGGGCCCCATGCAGGAGCCGCGCGCCGACCTCCTGATCATTGAAACCCTTCGCCTTGAGCATCAGCCCGCCAAGGCCCTGGCGGAAGCTGACGCGGCGGCCAAAAAGTTTCCCAAGAACCAGGACATTGTCATAACGCGAGCGAATCTGCTCGGTGAAGCCGGTCGCGTGGATGAGGGGGTAACGCAGCTTCAGGGCCTCCTGACTCACCGCTCCATCGACCGTTCCATTTACGTGGCCATCGCCCAGGTCTATCTCCAGGCGAAGCGTTTCGACGATGCCGAGCAGGCGATTCAAAAGGCCCTCGATCTCAGCCCCAGCCCCGAAGATCAGGAATTCGCGCTGTTTGTGCAGGGCTCGATTTATGAGCGGCAGAAGAAATACGACCAGGCGGAGGAAACGTTTAAGCGCGTCCTCTCCGTCGATCCGCTCAATTCATCCGCATCGAATTATCTCGGCTATATGCTCGCGGACCGCGGCGTCCGCCTGGATGAATCGGTGAAGTACATTCAAAAGGCGCTCGACCTCGAGCCCGGCAATGCCGCCTATCTCGACAGCCTGGGCTGGGCGTATTTCAAGATGGGCCGGTATGATCTGGCGGAAAATCCCCTGGAAAAGGCCGCCACCAAGATTCAAAACGATCCCACCATCCACGAGCATTTGGGCAATCTCTATCTGCACCAGGGCAAGACCCGGATGGCGGAAGAGGAGTGGCAGCGCGCCCTGAAGGAGTGGCCCGATGCCGTTTCCAGCGATTTCGACGCGGACCAGGCCAAGGCTCTGCAAAAGCAACTGGACGACTTGAAGAGTCACCCGGGGCACGCAAGATCCGCCAATTAGTCAACCAGGGAGACCCTCGGCCGTGCGGGGGAGGCACCGGAGGCTCGACAGTCACACAAGTTGATTCCGGAAACGGAAGAGACCCCTCACCCATTCGTCGGCCGACGAATCCCCCTCTCCCCGCGGAGAGGGAAATTACTTGTCGCGCGAGAGGTCGCGCGAAGGAGAGCGCGGCGGTCCCGCCGCAATGGATGCCTTTCCCTCTCCGAGGGGAGAGGCAACTAGAGGCAGGCGATTTTCCGCGCACCAGAAGAAAGTCAGATCCCTCTCCAAGGGGAGAGGGCAGGCCCGAACCTTCGGGCCGGGTGAGGGGTCTTTTCCTCCGACAGTAGCAGTCAGACCTTTTTGAGGGGTCTGCCACCGTAAAACCCTCCGGTTTTGCCGGAGGATAATTAGTGCGTCAACAAAATCGGGCGCCGGGTTTTCGTGCGGCGTCCATCTGTGTCTCTACCTTGCCAAAGATAATTCGCGTTCGCTCCTTCGCCAAAATCAACCACGGGCTCAAGATTCTCCGCAAGCGCCCCGATGGTTACCACGAACTCCGCACCATCTACCAGACGATTGGGTTGCACGACCGGTTGGAAATTGCCCTATCTCTTGCCGGGCAGGGGGTCCAGGTGGAATGCGATAACCCGGCAGTTCCTCCCGGGGCGGGGAACCTGGTCCACCGAACCTGCGAAGCCTGGGCAAAGGCGCGAGAATGGCGCGGCGGCGTGCAAATCAAGATTGCCAAGTCGATTCCACTGGGCAGCGGGTTGGGAGGCGCCAGCACCAACGCCGCCGCGGCTCTTCTCGGCCTCGAGCAGTTGAGCGGAAATCGATTGGACTCGACAACGCGCCAAGAGTTGGCAGCAGGGCTGGGATCGGATGTGCCGTTATTTCTGCTGGGTGGGCGGGTGCTCGGTTGCGGGCGCGGCGAGGAAGTTTACCCCCTCGTCGACCTGCCGCGGCGTCATTGCCTGATTGTCTTTCCGGGATTTTCGATTTCCACCGCCGAGGCCTATCGCGAAGCGGGTTTGAGATTGACACCGGAAGCGGACAGCGATTACACTGGTAGTTTCGGTGCGTGGCCACATTTTCCCCTGTTGAGTTGGGGACCGGCTGAAAACGATTTCGAGCATGTCGTCTTCACGAGGTGGCCTGAGTTGACACGATTGAAGGGTCAGCTTATCCGAGCCGGGGCCGAAGTTGCCTCCTTGACGGGGAGCGGGTCTGCTGTTTACGCCCTCTTTTCCTCGTCGCGTCAACTTTCCCGCGCCTCGAAACTCATCCCGAAACGTTGGATTCAATTTTCGACTCATACCGTCGTTCGTGACGAATACCACGAGAGACTGTTCATTTAATGAGTCATCGGCCACCGTTGATTTCATTCATGCAATTGCCGGCTTGAATGAAGGGTCTGTGGATCTTCTTGGGAGGTCGTCCAGCGGTAGGACACATGCCTTTGACGCATGGAACCCTGGTTCGAGTCCAGGCCTCCCAGCCAGGCTTGTTATTAAATTTCTTGACGGGCGCCACAAGGAAGCGATGAAAAATCGGCAGGGACGCAACTCGCTGAAGATTTTTTCCGGAAATGCCCACGCGGCGCTGGCGGGTGAGATTTGCAAGGTGCTGGGAGTGCCGCTGGGTGACGCCCAAGTGGGGCGGTTCCCGGATGGTGAAGTGCGTTTGCAAGTTCTTGAAAACGTCCGCGGCGCTGACGTTTTTGTGATCCAGCCCACCTGCCACCCCGTGAACGACAATTTGATGGAATTGTTGATCATGCTGGATGCCCTCAGCCGTGCTTCCGCGGCGCGCATTACGGCGGTGATGCCTTACTTTGGCTATGCCCGCCAGGATCGCAAGGACCGCCCTCGCGTTCCCATTTCCTCCAAGCTCGTGGCGGACCTTTTGACCTCGGCGGGCGCGGATCGCGTACTGGCTCTGGAGCTTCATGCCGGCCAGATTCAAGGCTTTTTTGATATTCCGGTGGATCATCTTTACGCCACGCCGGTCACCGTTGGATATTTTCGCCGTTTGCGATTAAAGAATCCCGTGGTGGTTTCGCCGGACACCGGCGGTGTGGAACGGGCGCGAGCCTTTGCCAAGCGCCTGAATTATCCTCTGGCGATTATTGACAAGCGCCGCGAAGATGCCCACGTCGTCGAAATCTTCAACGTCATCGGAGAAGTTAAGGGCAAGACCTGCCTGCTGGTGGACGACATGATTGACACTGGCGGCACCATCGCCTCCGGCGCGCGCGCGCTGATGGAAAAGGGCGCCGCCAAAGTTTATGCCTGCTGCACGCACGGAGTTTTTGCCGGCAACGCCATTGAAAAGATTTGCACGTCCCCGCTGGTGCAGGTGGTCGCAACCAATTCGATCCCACTTTCTCCGGAAGCCCGGGCGTGCGGTAAAATAAAAGTTTTGAGCGTCGCCCATTTGCTCGCGGATGCCATCCGCTCCATCCATGATGAGACTTCGGTCAGCAAGCTCTTCATCTAGGGGAACGGCGGCGGCACGATATTGGGTGGCGAAGTTCGAAAATCGAAACTCGTGAACTGACCTTCGAGTTTCGAATTTCCAGTTTCGAGTTTCGGCCTTTGAGGAGTTGAAAGAATATGAGTCAAGCATTTGTCGTTGAAGCAGAGCCACGCGAGGATTTTGGCAAGAATGCCGCGCGCCGCACTCGGGTTGCCGGACGCATTCCCGGTGTCGTCTATGGCGCCGGTGGGCCGGTGATCCCGGTTTCGGTCGATCCCATCGGTATCAAGAACATCCTCCGTTCCGAGGCAGGGCACAACTCCATTTTCACTTTGAATGTTCGGGGGAAGGCCCCCGCGCGTGCCATGATTCGTGACTGGCAGTCGGAGCCCATCCGCGGAGGGCTGCTGCATGTCGACCTGGTCCGCATCGCTCTCGACCACAAGCTGAAGTTGCAGATCGCCATCCACATTACCGGTGAGCCCAAGGGCGTGAAGCTTGAAGGCGGCGTCTTCGAATTCATGCTGCGTGAAGTGGAAGTTGAGTGCCTGCCGGACGATATTCCCGAGGCCATCAATGTGGATGTCGCTCAGCTCGGATTGGGCCAAAGCCTGCGCGTCTCGGAACTGGCGGTCAATCCGAAAGTGAAGGTTCTCACCGAGAGCAATCGCGTCGTGGCTCACGTGGTCGCGCCCAGGGCGGAAGAGGAGAAGCCTGCGGAAACCGTGGAAGCCGCTCCTGCCGAACCGGAAGTGATCCGCAAGGGCAAGGCGGAAGAGGAAGGCGCGGAAGAAGAGGCCGTCGCTGACAAGGGAGAGAAGAAAGAAAAGGCCGAGAAGAAGGAAAAGAGCAAGTAGGCGCCTTGACGGCCTTCGCGAAATCAAGCGGCAAGTGCGGATCCTGCGAATAACTTGGCGCTTCAGCTATGAGGCTGATTGTTGGTTTGGGGAATCCCGGCTCCGATTACGACATGACTCCCCACAACATGGGGTTCATGGCGGTTGACCGCTTGGCAAGTGATTGTGGCAGGGAGTTGTCCCGGCACGAAGCCCAGGCGCTCACCGCCCACGCCGAGCTGGCCGGCGAGCGGGTCATCCTGGCAAAGCCGCAGACGTTTATGAATCTGAGCGGCGTATCGGTATCCAGGCTGCTTCAGAAATACGAACTAACGGCGCCCGATTTGATCGTCCTGGTGGACGAAATCGAGCTGCCGGTGGGAATGCTGCGAATTCGACCCGGGGAAGCGCCGGCGGGCATAACGGTTTGAAGTCCATCATCGGCGCTCTGGGCGCGGATGATTTCATCCGGGTGCGGATGGGAGTACGGCCGGAACGGGAAGTGGAGGATTACGTTTCATACCTCCTCAAGCCGTTCCGCAAGGCTGAGGCCAAGTCGGTCGCCGAGGCGCTCGATCTGGCCGGTGAGGCCGTCCGCGTGGTTGTTTCGGAAGGTGTTCAAAAGGCGATGAATCGCTTTAATCGGAGGGTTCCGCCCACCGACTCGTGAGGTCACATGCGTAATTACGAAATGATTTTTATCGTCCGGCCCGATGTGGCTGATGACGAAGTTCAAAAGCTCATCACGCAGATGGAAGGCGTGGTGGCTTCGGCCGGCGGGAAGGTGGAGAAGGTCGAGAAGATGGGCCGTCGCCGCCTCGCCTACCGCGTGGAAAAGCAGCGCGAAGGATTCTACGTTCTGTTTTATGTGCAGGGCACTGGAGACACGGTGCACGAGTTCGAGCGCCGGCTCAAGGTGACCGACGCGGTGATCAAGCACATGACCATCTGCACGGATGAGATCCTTCAGCGTGCCGCCAAGTTCAAAGCCCTGCGGACCAAGCAGGAGGCCAAGCGCCGCCGGAGCAAGCCCGCTCCCCACCGGCGCCCGTCGCCCCTCCCGCCCCCGTGGAGAACGCGCAAGCGTAAAAGGAGTCAATAACCATGCCATTTCCCAGCAGAGAAGGCGCGCCCGCCTCCGGAGAAAGACCGCCACGGCGTGAAGGCGGTCCCGGCGGACGAAAGCAATATTTCCGGCGCCGCAAAGTTTGCAAGTTTTGCACCGAGAAGATCGACATCATCGATTACAAGGACGTTCGCCTGGTGGGCGAATTTGTTGCCGAACGCGGCAAGATTCTTCCCCGCCGGCTCACCGGGACGTGCTCGACCCATCAGCGCGCCCTGACCGAAGCCATCAAGCGCGCGCGCAACATCGCCCTGCTGCCGTTCGCGGCGGGGGCTTAACAAAAGGCATCCGGGTTGCGGGTTCGGCCAAACGGGAAAGGCCTGCTGTTGATGATCGGCCGGTCCCGAGCCCCGAGTCCAGTGTCCCGCGCAGAGGAGTTTTGACATGGAAGTAATTCTTCTTGAAAACATCGATAAGCTCGGTGGCCGCGGCCAGGTGGTCAAAGTGGCGGATGGTTATGGGCGCAATTTTCTGCTGCCCAAAAAGCTCGCCGTTGCCGCCACCGTCCAGAACCGCAAGTGGGTGGATCAGCAGCGCGTACGCTTTCTGAAGCTGGAAGCCAAGGAAAAGGCCGACGCCGCCGATCTCAGCACGCTGCTGGAGGGCGTAAGCGTCACCGTCATCCGCAAGGCGGGCGACAAGGGAAATCTTTTTGGTTCGGTCACCACAATCGACATTGCGGAGAAACTTCTTGCGCAAGGCTTTCACATTGACCGGCGCAAGATCAACCTCCACTCTCCCATTAAGACGCTCGGTGAGTTCTCCGTTCCGGTCAAGCTCCATCGCGATGTGACCACATCGGTCAAGGTGCACGTGGAGCCCGACGAGGAGACCAAGGCGAAGCTCCAGGCCGCGGCAGAGGCCCAGGCGCGTGAGAGAGCTCACGCTGCACACAAAGCAGCCAGCAGAACCGCAGTCGAAGAGGAACCCACAACCGAAACCTCCGAGGCGGCGCCGGAGTCCGAGCCCGAAAAGGAATAGCCAGGGCCTTCCCCCGCTTTTGGGGGGAAGGCGTGGGATCTGCCGCATCGCTCAATCCGCAGGCTGCAACCTCACCTCTCCTGCTCTAACTTTTATCCACAGGCCTGCCGGAATTTTTCACAGGTAATCCGGGTTATACACAAGATTCCAACAGCGCGGGACGCCTACGCGCTTGAGGGAAACTTCGTGTAGTATTGAGAATATCGAGATGCCTACAGCGCCTGTCAACGAACGAGTTGTTCCCCACAACCTCGATGCGGAGCGCGCCCTGCTGGGTTCGATTCTGCTCGGACAATTCGGCGCTGAACCATGCCATGGAAATTCTCTCCACCGAGGATTTCTATTCCCAGGCGCATCGCTACACGTTTGAGATGATGGAGTTCCTCTCGGAGAAGGGGCGCGTCATCGATCTCCGTAACGCTTTCCGAGGAGCTTGCCAAAGTCCGGCCTGCTGGAGAAATCCGGCGGCGCCGCCTATCTCGCCGCGCTCACGCGACGGCGTCCCCATCGGCACGATGGCGGGCATGGCGGAGTATTGCCGCATCGTCAAGGAAAAGTCCACCATCCGCCGCCTCATCACCGCGTCCGAAAACGTCATCTCCACGTGTTTTGCCGGCACGGAGGATTCCGACAAGTTGATCGACCTCGCGCAAAGCGCGGTGTTTGAAATTTTGCGGAAAGTGCGTGCAGACCGGGATTCATCACCGTCCGCGACATCGTGAAGACGAGTCTCGATCAGATCAACAAGATGTTCGAGCGCGGCCAGCGGATTACCGGCGTGGCCACGGGGCTGGAAGATCTCGATAACATGACCTCGGGATTGCAGCCGAGCGATTCGATCGTGATTGCGGCGCGCCCGTCGCTGGGCAAAACCGCCCTGGCCCTGAATATCGCCTCGCACGCCGCGATGAATGACGGCAAAGTGGTGGGCATGTTCTCGCTCGAGATGAGCAAGGAGTCGCTGGTCACCCGCCTGCTCTGTTCGGAAGCGCGCATCGACAGCCACAAGCTGCGCACGGGATTTTCGAGCAAGGAAGACTGGAACCGCATCACTCCGGCGCTGGGGCGGCTTTCGGAAGCACCGTTCTTCATCGATGACACGCCGGCCCTGAGCGTCATGCAGATCCGTGCCAAGGCGCGCCGCATGAAGGCCGAAAAGGGGCTCGATCTGCTGATTGTCGACTACCTTCAGTCCGTTGCCGGTCCCAGCAAATCCGAAAACCGCACGCAGGAAGTCGCCTACATTTCGCGCAACCTCAAGAGCATCGCCAAGGAATTGAAGGTTCCCGTCATCGCCCTTTCCCAGTTGAGCCGCGCTCCCGAGCAGCGAACCGGCGCCGGCCAGCGTCCCCAGCTTTCCGACCTGCGCGAGTCGGGCTCGATTGAGCAGGACGCCGATGTGGTAATCTTCATTTACCGCGAGAAGCGCGCGGCGGAAAACGAGGAAGAGGGCGCGGATCACTTCGACCAGCCCGGCGCCGAAACCCGGCTGATTATTGGCAAGCAGCGCAATGGTCCCACGGGAGACGTCCAGGTGGTTTTTCTCAAGTCCTACGCCAAATTTGAAAACCGGGCGGCCGATGCCGGTGGATCCTAGACCGATGAATCCTCCCGACCGAAAAATTTCTTCGCCCCACGTGGGTTGAAATCTCGCTCGCCCGCCTGCGCCGGAATTTCGAGCGCGTGCAGCAACTTGCCGGGTCGCGCCAGATCATGGCGGTGGTCAAGGCGGATGCCTACGGCCACGGCGCCGTGCAGGTGGCCCGCTGCCTGTCTTCCAGCGGAGTCGATTGGTTCGGCGTGGCCACGGTGGAAGAGGCTCTGGAACTGCGCGCCGCGGGAATCGAGAATCCCATCCTGCTGCTGGGCGGTCTCTACATGAGCGATCCTGCCCACCTGATTGAGTACAACCTCACGCCTTCGATCTCTTCCACCATGCGGCTTGACACCTACGCCGAGTGCGCGCGCCGCTATCAAAAGCCGATTGAGATTCACCTCAAGGTGGATTCGGGATTGGGGCGGCTGGGTCTCCCGCGCGACCGCGTAAAGACTTTTGTCGAGCACTATAGTGAGCTGGAGGGGCTGCAACTGAAAGGCCTCTTCACCCACCTTGCCTCCGCAGAAGACTTGGTGGCCTCGCAGACCGAGGAGCAGAGTGAGCGGTTCGCCGAAGCGCTCCAGCAACTGCGCGCCTTGCAAGTCTCACCGGAATTGATTCACGTCTCCAACAGCGCCGCGCTCTTGACGGGAAGGGTGTTTCCGGAAAACCTTGTCCGCATCGGTGCGCTGCTTTATGGATACTGCATGCCGCTCGTGGTTCCGCCTGGACAGGCGCTGCCCAAGGTGCCGGAATTTGAGCCCGTGCTGACTTTCAAATCGCGCATCGTTTATATGAAGGATATTCCCAGCGGCACGCCGCTCGGTTACAGCGCATCGTTTTTTGCGCGGCGGCCTTCGCGCATCGCAACGGTTCCGGTGGGTTATGCCGATGGCTTGAGCCATGCGCTTTCCAATCGCGGCTACGCCATCGTGCGCGGCCGGCGCGCCCGCATCGTCGGCAGCATCAGCATGGACCTGACCCTGCTCGACGTCACCGATATTCCGGGAACGGATGTTGGCGAGGAAGTGATTTTGATTGGCGAATCGGGGGAGGCGGCGATTACCGCGGTCGAGGTCGCGCAGCTCCTCGATACCGTTCCCTACGAAGTCCTGCTCGATTGGCAAGCGCGTGCCGCGCATTTATGTCGATTAGTTAGGGTATTCAGGCTGGGGGAAAACTCGGAATTCGCAACGTAGCGGCGGGTTTACCCCGCCACTGCTCTGTTGAAGCGATTAGGTTTGTGGCGGCATAAAGCCGCCGCTACGTTGTTTTCCGCAGCGTCTAAAGCCCCGCCCTTCCGTCCTATAGGCTGTCCGGCTGGCGGCCAGTAAAAAACTCCGGAAAAACCTTGCGGTAAATCGACATTCCCAACGCCGCGTCCATTCCCATTTTTTCCAGCGCCTCGATTTCATGGTCGGTGGTGATCCCGCCCGCCGCGGTGATCGGGAGCGTGGTCACGGCGCGCAAGCTGCGGAACCATTCGAGGTCGGTTCCCTGCAATCGCCCTTCGCCATCGATGTAGGTGCAGAGAAAGCCGGAGCAATATTTCTCAAGTTGGGGAAGGGCATCGGCGGTGGCGAGCGGCAGCGTCTTCTTCCAGCCGTGTACGGCCACGTTGCCCTGGAAGGAATCCACCGCAATCAAAATTTTCTCCGGCGAAACTGCCGCCGCAAGTTCGCTGAGGAATTCGTGATGAATGCCTTCGGAAGTGAAGGCGCTGCTGCCCACGATGGCCTTGAGCGCGCCGTCGGCAACCACCGCCTGCGCGCGCTCAACGTTGCGGATTCCTCCGCCCACGCGGCAGGGCTTGCGGCGGCACAGCTCGCGCACAATCGGAGCGTTATTCTGCGGCTTGCTCATCGCCGCATCGAGATCGATCACCTGAATCTGGGGATAAGCGGCAAACTTTTCCAGGACGGCGAGCGGCTCCGGCAATTCGAGGAATTTCTCCTTGCCTTGAACAAGCTGCACCACTTTTTGGTCCATCAAATCGATACAGGGAATAATCATAAGAAGTGTGGCTCGGGACCGGGTTCAGGAAATTAAGAATTAAGAATTAAGAATGAAAATTACAACCACCAATCGCTACCCCAGTTCATGGCACTGCGCGAATCGCCTTCAGCCACTTTTTAATTCTTAATTCTTAATTCTTAATTCGTAATTAGATCCTGACCGCCACGCCTTTCTCCCGCAGGAACTGCTTCAGGCTGACGATGGAATGCGTCTCGTAGTGAAAAATCGAGGCGGCGAGAGCGGCATCGGCGCAACCCTTCTTAAAAACTTCCGCGATATGTTCCGGACTTCCCGCTCCGCCCGAGGCGATCACGGGAATGTGCAGCGCGCGCGCAATCGTCGACGTCAATTCGCAATCGAAGCCCGCCTGCGTGCCATCCGCATCCATCGAGGTCAGAAGGATTTCGCCTGCGCCCAATTCCTCGACGCGCCTGGCCCACTCCAAAGCATCGAGACCCGTGGGCTTGGTTCCGCCGTAGGTAAACACTTCCCACTGGAGCGGCGCATCATCCGCTCCTGAAGCCGGCTTGCGCCGCCGCGCGTCGATGGCCACGATGATGGCCTGGCGGCCGTAATTCTCGGCGATGGTGCGGACCACTTCCGGGTTCGAAACCGCCGCGGTGTTCACGGCGACCTTGTCCGCTCCCGCCGCGAGCAATCGGTGCGCATCGTCGAGCACGCGCACGCCGCCCCCCACGGTCAGCGGAATGAAGAGCCGCTTGGCAACGCGCCGCACAGTTTCCATCAGCGTCGCGCGGCCCTCACGCGAGGCGGAGATATCGAGCATCACCAGCTCATCCGCGCCTTCGTGGTTGTAGGCGTCGGCCATTTCGCCCGGATCGCCCGCGTCGCGCAAGTTCTCAAAGTGGATGCCCTTGACGACGCGGCCGTCTTTGCAATCGAGACACGGAATAATGCGTTTGGCAAACATTATGAATAATTCGTCCTTTGTCCCTGGTCTGTTGTCCTTCGCCTGGCTACCCCGGACTTTTCTCGATCACTTGGAAGGGCGGTGCTTTAATCTTGGAGTGCGGCCGCGAAGCTGCCGCCTTGGCTTGCGTGCGCAGCCTGGAGCGAATATTTTCACCCTCTGCGGGACGAGTCGTTTCCTGCCATTGCACTAGAGTCAACGCGAAGGATAAAGGCGGCAGCTTCGCGGCCGCACTCCAAATGGGACCGTGCCACACGCCCCGTGCCCGCTCCAAACTCCACTACAGCTTTCGTTCGTCGTCCCTCCCCATAACCCCGCCTCACGATTGCCGAAATGCCAAGGACCAATGATTAGGGACAAATGGACAGCTTTATAGCTCTAGAAAATTCCTCAACACGCGTAGTCCAACCTCACCCGATTTTTCCGGATGAAATTGCACCGCCCAAACGTTATTCATTTCGATTCCCGCTGCGAACCGCTGGCCGTATTCGGTAATCGCGCAGGATTCCGGCGTCACCGGTCCGTAATACGAGTGGCAGTAATAAACGAAACTGCCATCGGGAATGCCGCGGAACAGTTGCGTCTCGGGGCGAATGGAAAGCTGGCTCCAGCCCACGTGGGGAACTTTAAAGACTCCTTCAAACTTCTTCACCGTCGCCGGCAAAATTCCCAGGCCCGGCACGCCCGGAGCCTCTTCGCTCGCCTGGTACAGCGCTTGCAATCCCAGGCAAATCCCCAGAAACGGTTTGCCGGCGGCAATGACGTCACGCAGCGCATCGAGCATATCCCGGCTCTCGAGACCTTTCATCATGGCGCCAAAGTGGCCCTGGCCGGGGAAGATAACCTTGTCGGCCTTTTCCAGCTCCGCCAACCGGTCAACCCGCTGTCCGAACTTGCCCAGGTACTCGATGGCCTTCAGCACCGAGCCCACGTTGCCGCCGCCGTAATCGAGCACCGCAATCATAGCAATCCCTTCGTGCTGGGAAGCTGCGTCCGCAGCCGCTTATCGCGCGAACACGCAAACCGCAAGGCGCGGGCGAAGGCTTTGAACAGCGCTTCGACGGCGTGGTGGCTGGAGCGGCCATAGGATACTGTCAAATGCACGTTGGCAAGCGCCGTGGTCGTGAATCCATGAAAGAAATCTTCCAGCAGCTCGGTCTGGAGATCTCCCACGTTTCGGACTTTCAGCGGAGCCTTGAGCACCAGATACGGCCGGCCGCTCAGGTCAATGGCGGCGACGGCGAGCGTTTCGTCCATTGGCATGATGAAGTAACCCGCGCGGTTGATGCCTTTCTTGTCGCCCAATGCTTCACGCACGAGTTGACCAAGGACGATTCCGATATCCTCGACTGTGTGATGCTGATCCACATCGAGATCGCCGCGCGCTTCGAGATTCAAGTCGAAACCGCCGTGCCGGGTGAAGAGTTCCAGCATGTGATCGAGAAAGCGGATTCCGGTCGAGATTTTGTAAACGCCGCGGCCGTCGAGATTCAGGCGCGCGCGAATGTCGGTCTCGGCCGTCTTGCGGTGCAAGCTGGCGGTGCGTGCTTTCATGCAAACCATCCTGTCGAAGGGTAGGTGACGAGGTTTTTCCAGGCGGGCTTGCCGTCCGGAGTTTCAATCATGTCGCGCAATCGGTGCAGCTCGCGCATCAGTCGCTGGGTCTGCGCCTGGAGCCGATAGTGAAGCGCAGATAACCCTTCAGGTTCGGATCGTAGCTCCAATCGCGGACCAGAATCTTGAGGTTTCGGAGCTTTTGCGCAATTTCCGGCGAGCTTCCCACCCATCCGTGCCAGAACAAAATTCGCCGAGCTGGGAACGTAGGGAATACTGTGGGCATCGAGCCAGCGGCAAAAGCCGGCGCGATTGGCGCGAATGGTCTCCGCGTACTTGCGCACCTGAGTGCCATAACGGATGGCGATGCAGGCGCACATCAAGGCCAGGGAATTCACCGCGAACGGATTCTGCCCGCGCTGCAACGGGTCGATGATGTCCGGATTGGCAAACAGGCAGCCCATGCGCAACGCGGCGAGTCCGAAAGCTTTGGAAAACGTTCGCGTCACGATGAGGTTGGGATACTCGCGAATCCACGGCAGAATCGTCTGGCCGGAGAAATCCTGATAAGCCTCGTCGACCAAAACCACCGTATCCGGCGCCGCCAGCAGAATCGCTTTTAACGCCGACTTGGGAATCTGCGTTCCGGTGGGATTGTTGGGATTGGCGAGCGCGACCCAGCGAATTTTTTGCTTCTTCAAAGTCGCGACGAACTCATCCACCGGCAGCCGGAATTTTTCATCGTAACGGATGCGCAGGGTCTTTCCCCCCGCGACGCTATTGAAGAATTCGTAAACCGGGAACGTGGGCGCGGGCACCAGCAGAGTGTCCCCCGGATCGACGAACGTGTCGCAAACCATCTTGAGCGCATCGTCGGTGCCGTTGGCGAGGACCATCTCCTCGGGCTTGACGCGAAAATATTTGGCGAGAATGCGGCGGCCTTCATCGTATTCCGGATAGCGCGTCATCATCTCCGGATTGATCGCCCGCCGCAGGGCGCGAATGACTTCGGGAGGGCAGCCCACCGTGTTCTCGTTGAAGTCGAGGCGCATCTTGCCGCTCCGGCCCTCTTGCGGTGGCCGGTACTTCTTCAACACTTCGATCGCTGGGCGTGGCCGAATCATTGCTTCTTCCTTTTCCTTCTGGGGGACCCGGAGCTTGCCGTTTTCGCCAGCCGGGTTTCGATCGAATAGGCGTGCGCTTTCAGGCTCTCGGTGTAGGCCAGCGTTGTGACCGATTTCGCGAGGCCGGCGAGTCCGCGCGCGCTCAATCGCTGCACCGAAATCGATTTCACAAAATCCGCTGCGCTCAAACCGCCACGAAGACGCGCGACTCCACTCGTTGGGAGAATGTGGTTGGTGCCCGAGGCGTAATCGCCCGCGGCGACGGGGCTGTGGGGGCCGAGAAAAATAGAGCCGGCGGACTGGGTGCCGGCGAGGAATGACGCTGAACCGTCAAAGAGCGTCAGGTGCTCGGGGGCGAGGCGGTTGACGAGGTTCGATAGCCTCCGCCATACTTTTGGTCACGATGATGCCCCCGTGCCCGGCGAGGGATTGGGCGGCGATTGGCAAATTCAATCGATTCAATATGTTAGCCGTTGCAGCTTTGACCTGGAGGGCCAGCTTCATTGAAGGCGTGATCATGATGGCCACGGCGTCGGGGTCGTGCTCGGCCTGGGCGACGAGGTCGGAGGCGATCCACTCGGGGTTGCCAAGTGCCGCCACGACAACGAGTTCCGAGGGGCCAGCGATGAAATCGATTCCACACTCGCCGGCAATGAGCTTCTTGGCGGCGGCAACGTAACGGTTGCCCGGGCCGACGATTTTATCGACCCGCGGGACGGATTCGGTGCCAAAAGCGAAGGCGGCGATGGCCTGGGCGCCCCCAAGCCGGTAAATTTTACTCACCCCCAGAAGGTCCGCCGCCACCAACACTGCGTTAGCGGGCCGAGGCGACGTGACGATGACATCTTTCACCCCCGCCTCCTGCGCCGCAATCACGCTCATCAAAACGGTGGAAGGGAGGGGGTATCGCCCGCCGGGAACGTAGCAGGCAACGCGGTCGAGGGGACGAATAATTTGGCCCACGCGCACGCCCGCGGAAGTGGTGGTCATCCAGGGGCGCGGCAACTGGCGGCGGGCGATTTTGCGAATGTTGGCGGCAGCCACGCGCACGGCATCCACAAAACCATCGGGCACTTCGCGATAGGCGCGGCGGATTTCCCGGCGGGAGACGGTAAAGCCCTCTTTCGCGAGGTCCAAGCGGTCAAATTTTTTGGTGAGGCGAATCAGGGCGCGATCGCCATGACGGCGGATGTCGTCAAGAATGGGACGCACCACCGCTTCGGCTGCATCCAGCGTCGTGGTGCGGTCGCGGAGAAATTTTGCCAGAGCTTTCGGGTCGGTGCTGCGAATGATTTCAAGCATAAGCGGAAGAAACTTTACCTCGTATCCTAATTCAGCAGTTCATTGATGAAATCCGCGCAAGGTGGGCGGTCGTCATCCAGCCCGGTCGAGGGCAAAAATGCCGGATTTTGGACCCACAGTCGCAATTTATTTCTTTCGCCCCGCTGGGGCTCGATCCCGGTCCGCATCCTTCACCCACGGCTTTCGCCGTGGGCTACAATCTTACGCCGCTACGCGGCTGGAACGATGGCGATGACCAACTGAGGCTGCCCCTAAACCACAATCTTGTTCAGCGGATACTCCACAATCCCTTGCGCGCCCGCTTCTTTAAGGCGGGGAATGATCTCGCGCACGGTTTTCTCTTCAATGACCGTATTGACGGCGACCCATTCCGAATCGCTCAAGGCGGAGATGGTGGGCCGTTTGAGAGCGGGCAGCGCCGCAAGCACTTTTTCCAGGTCGGCGCGCAGAACGTTGAGCATCAGGCCGACTTTGCCCGCGGCCTCGATGGCGCCTTGAAGCAGCATGATCAGCGTTTCAACTTTTTTCCGCTTCCACGTATTCTCCCACGCGCCGGGATTGACAATGAACTTGGTGTTGGACTCGATCACGGTTTCGACAATCCGCAGGCCATTGGCGCGCAGGGAAGAGCCCGTCTCAGTAACTTCCACGATAGCGTCGGCCAGCACGGGCGGTTTGACTTCGGTCGCGCCCCAGGAAAATTCCACTTTGGCCGTAACCCCGTTGCGCTCGAGGTAGCGCTTGGTAACGCCCACGAGTTCGGTGGCGATAACTTTTCCCTGTAAATCTTTGACGCTTTGGAAGGGGGATTTCTCGGGCACGGCGAGCACCCAGCGGACCTTGCCAAAGGTCTGCTTGGCGTAGACAAGATCGGCAACTTCAATCACCTTGGATTCGTTTTCATCAATCCAATCTTTCCCGGTCAGGCCGGCATCCAGGATTCCATCTTCGACGTAACGCGCCATTTCCTGGGCGCGAATCAACATGCATTGGATTTCCTCGTCGTCGATCGCGGGGAAGTAGGAGCGCGAGCTGACGTTGATGTCATACCCGGCGCGGCGGAACAGTTGCAGCGAGGCATCCTGCAAGCTCCCTTTCGGTATTCCCAATTTCAAGACGCTCATTTCTCGCTCCCTTTGTTGGAGTCTCCGTAAACGTCGGCGGGATCGAATTCCCTCTGCAGAATGATCTCCGCGCCATCCGGGGTCACCTTGCGGAAGAAGCACGAACGGTAGCCCATGTGGCAGCAGCCCGGCCCGGCGAGGTCGGCCTGAATCAGCAGCGCGTCCTGGTCGCAATCCACGCGGATTTCCTTCGCGGTGAGCCGATGGCCGGAAGTTTCGCCCTTCAACCAAAGTTTCTTACGCGAGCGGCTGTAGAAGGTGACAAAGCCGGTAATCAGCGTCTTCTCGTAGGCTTCGTTATTCATGTAGCCGAGCATCAGGACTTTGCCCGAGCGGCGGTCCTGAACGATGGCTGGAATCAAGCCGTCTTCCTGATATTTGATTTGCAACATTTGCCATTCCCCTTGCCTGAAAATGAAAAAGCCCGCTGAGCATTGTTGTCAGCGGGCCGCTTTACCACTCTATCCGTTTATTCTTAAGCGTTCGCCCACTGACACGTCACCCCAGAGCTGAAGTGATGATGATGGTGGCGAAGTGTGAGCGCGCGTAACATGAATTTATAGACTAGCGTGCAGCGCTTCAGTCTGTCAACGGGGAATTTGACGCGAGCCTCAGGTAGGGCGACCCGGAAATGCCGCCCGGGATGACCCTATTTCAAGCAACGTTTACTTCTGGCGATGGCTTGGTCGAATTGCCGGAGATAAAGGACGTTATGTTTGGCTAAGCGGCATCGCATGGTAAAATGTTGTCTGGTAGTCGGTTGTACCCGGGTTTCCCGGATACCGAGAGGCAGGGTCAACTTGCTGCCGAGTGCGTCTGTAGGAGCTTGGCAACTTCAACCCGCAGTAAAGGCTCTGAAGCCAAGGAGGTGCCTATGGGCGAAAAACTGAATCAAATGGTAGTACGATATGGCCGCTCCTTAGCGGAGTGGCTCAACAATCACAGCTTCAAGATCGTTTTGGTCTTGTCACTGGTGCATGTCGGGCTTGCCTACATTCACACTCGGCACTCGGGTAGAGCCGACTACTTCCTCCTCGCGGTTTAATCCGGACCTATCCAAAATGACGACTTGGCCGCCTTCCGAAATACGCGGGCGGCTCAAGGTCGCGTTGCCTTGCCCTTTCTGCTCTGATGCGAAGGGCCGGGCATCAAGTGCCTTGCCGAAGTGCAGCCGCTGGACGGAAACCTCCACAAGTAGTGCCAAAGATTGTGATAAAATTGAATAATATGCCTGTACCCAATGACTTCTGCTGGCTCTGTAATAGGTATGGAGCCATGACGAAGGAACACATCCCGCCAGAAAGTGCGTTCAATAACCACCCGCTACTGCTCATGAAGGTGGATCAACGCAGCATTGAGGCTGGGGCCTTGGGGTGGACTCAAGACCAGCAGTTCGGTCGTGGCATGTTTGTGCGAAGCGTATGCAAAAGGTGCAACAACAGGTGTGGCCGGAAATACGGTGGGGCATATGTTGATTTGGTTCGGCAAATTGCAGAGCGGATCGGCGATGTTCGAGAATTTCATACAGCCTCGATCCTAGATGTGAAGCGACCATTGGCTATTCTAAAACAGGTTCTCTTTCAATTCGTCTCTGTTAACGGACGTGGGTTCGTTCAGGCGAACCAATGGGTAGCACCTTTTATCAAGGAGACCAACAATCAGTCGATTCCGCCGGATATCGGGATATACCTCTATGCTTCAAATACCGGGGGAGCAAAGCGAACGGGAATTTCCTCGCACTTTGACCTAATCCTCAACAAAAGAAATATCCTTTCCGAATTCTCGTTCTGGCCGCTCGGCACAATTATCTCCTTTGGGCACCTGTCGCACCCACGGCTCGCCCCTATCCATCAATGGGTTCAATATCGGTTTGACTACAAAGGTACGGTTGACTTGCACCTTCCTGTGAACCCGGCATGCTCTGCTTATCCGTTGGACTTTCGATCACAAGCCCAAGTATTGTCGTCTTCGTCTCAGTCCAGTGACAACCTTAAGGTCCCTTCCGAAGAAGATGCAAGGCAATTGGTGAAGGACACGCTCGGATATTCAGGGGGTGACGGCAAGGGGTTCATCTTTTCTGGGCGACCTGAGACGGTTGAGAGAATTCGGCAATCGAAGGACTAATCGTGATTGGCTGGCGCACAGTGAAACTGTGCGATGTTTTGGAGTGGAATGAACGGGTCGCAGGGCTGCGCTCGCCCTGCGCCAGCCGGTCTACTCAGGTTGGGCGGACGGGGTTTCGAGCTGATCAAGAGCTGCGCGGGCCGCCTTGCCGACTCTTTGCCAGCCCGGATCCTGTTTCCATTCACCCGTGTTGGGAAGCGTATCAATTTCCGAGGCAAACACCTCATGGAATTTCGCTAGGGTCTGCAATTCATGATCGTTGAAACAAGCTTTCCCACTCTCGCTGTCCGCGCTCCCACGCCTCAAGAGGATACTGCTGGGGACGCGCTTGGCAGGGGAAATACAAATCATTAAACCAGCAGCAGCCAGTTCAACAGGACCGATTGTCGGACTCAACCCCGCAAGGTCGACGAGGTGAGCCCGAATTGACTTGTTGTAAACCAGTTTGTTCACCATCGCTTTGCCTTCACAGCTCCAGCATCGCATCTTCAGGGTACACCATCTCGCGTTCACAATTAGCAGTGCATTCTTTCGCACAGCACTGGTGTTGCGCAAAGGACCCTTTGTGAAACAGAATGCGATCAAGCATCAGCGAGCGGCAAGTGCGGTCGGCTGGCTGGCGCAAAGTGAAACTCTGCGATATTGGTGAGCGCGATGGACGGGTCGCAGGGCTGGGCTCGCCCTGCGCCAGCCGGTCGGGGGGAGGAACGTGTTGGACGGTTACGGGAGTTGATGTCAGAAAGTGACCCCTCACCCGATCCGTCGGCTGACGGACCACCCTCTCCCCTCCGGAGAGGGAAATTGCTTGTGGCACGAATGGCCGCCTCTTCGAGGAACCTGAAATGAAGAAAGCCATTGTTTTTGGATCAAGCGGATTCGTAGGCTCGCATCTTCTTCGCGAATTGTTCGAGCAGCCCTGATTACGTACAGGTCATCGCCGTGGTTCGGAAGGACTTGAATATCCGTCAGCCAAAACTAAAAACGTTGATCGGCGACTACAACTCCCTGGCGGGTTTAAAAGCAGAAATTACTGCCGATGAAGTCTTCATTGCTCTGGGTACGACCAGGAAGAACTCGCCGAAGAAGGCAGAGTACTACCAGGTGGATCACGATTATCCGGTGCTGGCGGCGCGAATCGCCAAAGAAAGAGGAGCGAAATCGGTCTTTCTGGTCACCGCCGTTGACGCTAATCCCCATTCGAAATTCTTCTATACACAGACCAAAGGCGAAACCGAGCGGGACATCATCGCGCTCAATTTCGAGCATACGCACATTTTTCACCCCTCGATGATCCTGGGAGCGAGGAGAGAGAATCGCTCGTGGTTAGAGACACTACTGATAAGAGTATGGTCTGCAATAAACCCGGTCCTGGCGTGGAGAGCCAGCAAATATACGGGCATAACCGGGGAAGATATTGCCAAAGCAATGAGCAGGTCGGCGAACCATCAAACGGAGAAGCTGGGGATTTATCACTGGAAGGAAATGCATGATTTGTTGCAAGGTGATTTGAACTTGTGATTATGCCAAGGCTGGTGCGTTTCGGGAGTTGATGTCGGAAAGTGACCCCTCACCTCCAGATGAACGGAACCTGTTGCCCCCTCACCCGATCCGTCGGCTGACGGACCACCCTCTCCCCCAAGTGGGCGAGGGAAATTGGGTGTGGCGCGAGAGGTCGCGCGTGGGAGGCTGGCGGGCGCGCAGTGAAACTGTGCGATGCGGTTGAGCGGGGTATACGTGTCGCAGGGCTGGGCTCGCTCTGCGGCGGGCTGTGGGGAATTTGACGGATATGGGAGTTGATGTCAGAAAGTGACCCCTCACCCGATCCGTCGGCTGACGGACCACCCTCTCCCCTGCGGAGAGGGAAATTGCTTGTGGCGCGAGAGGCCGCGCAGCGGGTTGCGTAGGGGTAGGGCTTGCTCTACCCTCGCCGATTGATTGCAATCGGCAAGAAAGGGGAGGGCGAGCCCACCCCCTACAACGGATCGAATGGGGCGGCGGGCGGCGCCGTCCCGGCGCTGCCCGCCATTGTGCCATGGCCATCCTGGCCATGCTCGGGCACGGGCAGGATGCCCGTGGTTCGAATAGCCGCCTCTCCCTTAAACTGAACCACTGCTCTTATTTCGCGCCTTTCAATGCCGCGGCGCCGAAGAAACTCGGCCGCATCTCCCAACTCTTCTTCGATGCGGAGCAACTGATTGTATTTGGCAATGCGATCACTGCGGCTGGCCGAACCGGTCTTGATCTGGCCGGTGCCGAGGCCGACGGTAAAGTCAGCAATGAAGGAGTCTTCAGTTTCGCCCGAGCGATGCGAGACGACGGAGGTGTATCCATGACGGCGGGCAAGCTCGATGGCGCGAATGGTTTCCGTCACCGTGCCGATCTGGTTCAATTTGATCAAAATTGAATTGGCAACTCCTTCTTTGATTCCGCGGGCCAGGCGTTCCGTATTGGTCACAAAGTTATCGTCTCCGACAAGTTGAACCTTGCTTCCCAGCTCTTTCGTGAGCAGCGCCCAACCTTCCCAATCGTCCTGCGCCAGGCCGTCTTCGAGGCTGACGATGGGATATTGACGAATCCAATCGGCATAGAGCTTCACCATCTCCTCCGACGTTCTTCTTCGATTTGTCGGATTTGAAGAAAACGTATTTGCCATCCTGGAACATCTCGCTGGAGGCCGGGTCGATTGCAATCGCGATATCCTTGCCCGGAGTGTAGCCGGCCTTAGTGATGCCTTCCAGCAGAACTTCCACCGCCTCGACATTGGACTTGAGGCTGGGAGCGAATCCGCCTTCATCGCCCACCGAAGTGTTATAGCCACGGTCCTTCAAGACTTTCTTGAGCGTGTGGAAGGTCTCTGCTCCCATGCGCAGGGCTTGGGAAAAACTCTTCGCGCCGATGGGCATGATCATGAATTCCTGAAAATCGACGGTGTTGTCGGCGTGAACGCCGCCGTTCAAGACGTTCATCATGGGGACGGGCAGATCCGGCGCCTGCAATCCGCCGAGATAGCGGTAGAGGGGAGTTTCAGCCGACTGCGCGGCGGCGCGGCAGACCGCCATCGATACTGCCAGGATGGCGTTTGCGCCGAGTTTGCTCTTGTTGGGCGTGCCGTCGAGCTCGATCATGAGCTCGTCGATCTCCGCCTGGCTGCTGGCTTCCTGCCCGGCCAGTTCGGTGGCGAGGACCGTGTTGACGTTGCCGACGGCTTGCAGAACGCCCTTGCCGAGGTAGCGCTGCTTATCGCCATCGCGCAACTCGACCGCTTCGTGCTCGCCGGTGGACGCTCCCGACGGAACGGCAGCGCGGCCAAAGGCGCCATCGCTCAAAATCACGTCTGCTTCAACCGTGGGATTGCCGCGGGAGTCGAGAATCTCCCGGCCTTGGATGAGTTCAATTTGTGCCATGTGATTAGTTCCTTGAGAAGAATTTAGAGCCTAAAATATTAACACATTGAGGGCGCGAAAAGCCGGAAACGCGGTTTCCTGCATTTAGTTCTTTTAATCATTGGTAACATGGCCGGAGAACGCTTGAAAATCCGCGGCAAGCGATGATAATGGAGTCACCAAGAAGGCAGGTTGATTTTCACCGCCAAGTTACTGGCAAAAACGGTGAAGGGAGTCTGCAAGCAGATTTGCCCGATGCCTGTCCGACTGCGTGGAGGAATGCCATGAAAAAAGCGGTGAAAATCATTCTCCTGCTGATCGCGGTCCTGATCGCAATCCCGGTCATTGCCGTCATCGGAATTATTTACTCGCGCCGGATCAAGCCGAACACGATTCTTACCCTGCGCATTGAGGGCGAGATTCCCGAATACTCCTCGCACAACGCGCTGGAGGAAGTCTTCAACGGGCCCACAATATCCGTCACTGATATTACCGAGGGACTGGAGCGGGCGCGGACGGACCCGCACATTACGGCGCTGGAACTGCGAGTCGGCGAGAACGACATGAACATGGCGAAAATCCAGGAGATCCGCGACAGCATTCACGAATTCGACCGTGCAAGGAAGCTTAGCGCCTCCTATCTCGAATTTGCCACAGACCGCTCCTACTATCTCGCCTCGGCATGCCAGACGCTTGAAATGCTGCCAAAATCAGAATTCCATCTTCACGGAATGATGGCCTATACCACGTTCCTGCGCGGCACATTTGACAAACTGGGGATTTACCCGGACTTCCTGCACATTGGCGAGTATAAGAACGCGACCAACGTCTTCACCGAAAAGAAATTCACCCCCGCGCATCGGGAAGCCACCAAGGACTTGTTGGACGATTGGTACGAACAGTTCGTGCAGGGCGTCGCCGCATCCCGCAACATGAAGACGGATGAAGTGGAGAAGGTTATCGCCGCCGGCCCCTATAATTCCAGTGATGCGCCGGCCACGGGGCTCGTCGACCGCGTTGCCTACTCCGACGGCTTTCGCAAATTTATTGCGGATAAGAACCATGGGTCGGACCGGCGCATCAGCTTGCGCGCCTATCTTGACCGCACGAACGAGTTTGCCTCCAAGAAAATCGCGGTGATCTACGCCGTCGGGGAGATTGGCCCGGGGCGCAACGCGGTTTCCCCGCTGGGCGGACAGATGATGGGTTCGGAGACCATCGCCCGGCAGTTCCGCCGCGCCCGCAATGACGATTCGGTGAAGGCGGTCGTGGTGCGCGTCGATTCCCCGGGTGGAGTCGCCTTCTCTTCCGAGGTCATCCGTCATGAACTGGAATTGACGAAGGCGGAAAAGCCCGTGGTCGTCTCCATGTCCGACGTCGCGGCCTCGGGCGGCTACTGGCTCTCCATGTCGGCCAACCGAATCATCGCCGAGCCTGGAACCATTACCGGGTCCATTGGCGTGCTCTCGGGGAAATTCAATGTGCAAGGCCTGTACGAAAAGCTCGGTCTCAGCACCGACTATATCGCCACCACACCAAACTCCACGCTTGAATATCCCCTGCAAAACTTCACTCCGGAGCAGAGGGATTTGGAGATGAAGAATATGCGTGAGACCTATCACGACTTCATTCAAGGCGTGGCGGAAGGGCGCCACATGAAGATCGAAGATGTCGACAAGATCGCGCAAGGCCGGGTGTGGACCGGCGAGCAGGCCCGCAAGCTTGGACTGGTGGACGAATTGGGTGGATTGCACACGGCCATCGTCCGCGCGCGCGAACTGGCGAAGATTCCAGCGAGCGAAAAAGTCAGTCTGCTGCAATTGCCCGAGCGCCGCTCATTTTTTGAGCGGCTGATGGAGCAGAATGGGGATGACAGCGCCTTTGCCCCCGTTCCCTCGGTCCAGGCCTGGGTTAATAAGTTGGAATCGCTGACGAACTACTCGGTGTGGACAATTCTGCCGGGAGTGCCGGAAGCGCAGTAAAGGCACCCTGGTAGCGAGATCAATTCATAGAAACTTTTCCAGGAAACCCGCCTCAAAGCCAGAGTCGAGTGACTACTCCGGCTCTTCGAAGAGTCTCTGCTCAGGCACGACGACGACGATTCCCGTATCCGTCACGTGGTACTTCTTGCGATCCTCTTCAAGGTTGTATCCGATTTCCGTGTGCTCGGGAAGCGTGATATGACGGTCAATGATGGCGCGGCGAATCCGTGAATAGCGGCCAATATTGACGTGGGAAAACAGGATGGAGCTTTCCACCTCCGTGTAACTGTTCACGCGGACGTCCGGAGAGACGACGGAATTGGTGACGCGCCCGCCGGAGATGATGGAGCCCATCGCGACGATGGAATCCACGGCAATGCCCATGCGCCGGCCCTCCTGGGCGAAGACAAATTTGGCGGGTGGATATTGCCGCTGATAACCCCGGATGGGCCATTCGGAATCGTAGAGGTTGAACACCGGCGAGACCGAAACCAGATCCATGTTGGCCTCATAATAGGCTTCCACCGTTCCTATGTCTCGCCAATAGGACGCCGTATTCTTATTCTCGTCGATAAATTTGTAGGCGTACACGAGCCGCTTCTCAATGAGCCTGGGAATCACGTTCTTCCCAAAATCGTGCTGTGAGTTCGGGTCCTCCGCATCCGCCAGCAGGCATTCAATCAGGAGGTCACGGTTGAAGCAATAAATGCCCATCGAAACGTGGCACTTGGTGGGGTCGCTGTGGGAGGTTTTGGGATGGGTGGGTTTTTCCTGCCAGCCCACGATTTGGCCGGACGAATCGATATCGCAAACGCCAAATCGCGACGCCTCGGCAAGATCGAATTCGAGTGTTCCCACCGTCACTCCCGCGCCCGAATCCTCGTGCTGCTTGAGCATCCTCTTGTAGTCCATCTTGTAGACATGGTCGCCGGAGAGGATCAGTACATTCTTGCAGGGCTCAGCGCCGATGGAATAGAGGTTCTGGTAGATGGCATCGGCGGTTCCCTGATACCAGTGCTCGCCCACGCGCTTCATGGGCGGCAGAACGGTGATGAATTCACCCAATTCCTTGGCGAGGATGTTCCAGCCTTCGCGAATATGATGGTTCAGGGAAAGCGCCTTGTACTGGGTCAGGACATAGATGTGCCGGAGATCGGAATTAATGCAGTTGGAAAGGGTCAGATCAACGATGCGGTAAATTCCCCCGAAAGGGACGGCGGGTTTGGCGCGGTCACGCGTTAAAGGAAAAAGGCGTTCCCCCGCGCCTCCGGCTAATAGGCAAACAAGTGTGTCTCGGACCACAGGTAGAGGAACCTCCCGGATGAGCTTTTTCCAGCAGACCCGCTTGCACGCAGAGCGGTGAAGCCGGGGTCGCTTGCAGGGTACTACCTTAAGAGCCAATTATAACAGACCCCGGCTGTCCACCAGCCCGACACATTCAGATTGATTGGACAGAGTGCCGCGCGTTGCGTCAATGCCCCCTCCCCCGGGAATATTCACGCCTATGCTATATTCGCTGAGAGGGGGGACGATCCACTTCGAACCATGCGCGTCAATCCAACTTATCAACTCGCACCGTTTGCCGTCAGGGTCGAAGCGTCACAGGGCCGGCGATACCCGGAGGCTCCGCACCCATACCGCAACGATTACGAGCGCGACCGCGACCGCATCATCCACTCGCGGGCATTCCGGCGGCTCGAGGACAAGACTCAGGTCTTTACCCGGCGCTATTCGGATCACTTCCGCAATCGCCTGACCCACACCTTGGAAGTGGCGCAAATCAGCCGCACGGTTGCGAAGGCTTTGGGGCTGAATCCGGACTTGGTGGAGACGCTCGCCCTTGTCCATGATGTGGGACATCCGCCCGGGGGCCACTCCGGCGAGTCGGAACTTGACCGGCTGATGCGGAAGCGCGGCGATTCTTTCGATCATAATCTCCACGCCCTGCGCATCGTTGAGTCTTTCGAGCAGAAATACGCGGAGTTTCCCGGACTCAACCTGACCTTCGAGGTGCGGGAAGGAATCATCAAGCACTCGCGCGACTACCTTCCGTCCGCCTATCCGGAACTGAAGGAATACCGTTTGGAGGACCGCCCGCCGCTGGAAGCGCAGTTGATTGACGTGGCCGACGAAATTGCCTATAACTGCGCGGACCTCGACGATGGCTATGAAGCGAAACTCCTCACCCTGCCGCTGATCCGGTCGAGCCTGCCCGCGTTTGAGCGAATTTACGCGGGAGTGGAACGAATGTATCCCGCCGCGGCCGAAAAGCTGAAATTCAACGAGGCCCTCAAGCGGCTCCTGGACGCGCTGGTGACGGATCTGATCGAATCCACCTGCGCGCGCTTGAAGAAGTTTGGGATCAAGTCGGTGCGGCAAGTGCGCGCCTGCCAGCACCGCCTGGTCAAGCTGGGACCGCGAATGACGGGGCAAAATCACCAGATCAAGCTGTTCCTGTTCGCCCGGCTCTACTCGCACCGGATCGTCAACTCGGAGCGCAACCGCCTCACCGGCTGTATTCGCGATCTTTTCACCTACTTTCTCGATCACCCCAAGAAACTTCCCTCCTTTTATTTCCAGCAGACACGGAACCAGCCGCTTCACCGTGTGGTTTGCGAATATATTGCCGGCATGACGGACCATTACCTTCTCGATCGGCATCGCAGGCTCCTCGGGGAGTAAGCGCCACCTGCCCACGAATCGTCTGCTTGCAACCACCAACACCCTCTGGCCGAGTCTTTGCCGGCCTGTGCTAAGATAACCCCCAATCGGGCGGGCGCTGAAATTGAGGCTTCCAGCCCCCCTGCGAGGGTTTGTTGAGCCTGCGTCGACAATTGCTTCTGTCCCTTCTGCTGCTGGTCGTCGTGGTGTTGTCGGCCGTGGCGGTGTACATGTGGTTTGGCGGCCCGGAAGTGACCCTTCTGGACGCCGTCTACATGGCCGTGATTACCATCACCACCGTGGGCTATGGGGAAATTGTCGATACTCACGCCAACCCGGCGCTCCGCCTGTTCAACATTTTTTTCATCCTCGTCGGCATCGGCATCATGCTTTACGTCTTTTCCGTTTCCACCGCCTTCATCGTCGAAGGTGAGCTCAACGATTTCTTTCGGAGACGCAAGATCATGAAACAGATCCGGGATATGAACGATCACCTGATCGTCTGCGGAGCAGGTGAAACCGGGGCTTACCTGGTGAAAGAGCTCTTGAAGTCCGGCGAGGTCTTCGTGGTGATTGACCACGACGAGGCACGCTTGGAGCGGATGAGCCAACTGGGCGATGTCCCCGTGCTCAAGGGTGAAGGCGGAGACGAAAGTATTCTGACCGCGGCCCGCATCCACCACGCGCGCGCCCTGGCCTCCGTTTTGCCGGAGGACAAAGACAACCTGCTGATCACCGTTACCGCGCGGCTGTTGAATCCCAACCTTCGCATCGTGGCCCGCTGCGCCGATTCACGAATGATTGAAAAGCTTCTGCGTCACGGCGCCAATTCCGCCGTTTCTCCCAACATGATCGGCGGCATGCGCCTGGCGTCAGAATTGATCCGTCCCTCGGTCGTGAATTTTCTCGATGTCATGTTGCGGGATCAATCCGGAACCATGAGGGTAGAGGAGATCCTCGTGGCGGAAGGTTCCACATGGATTGGGAAAAAGCTGAAAGAATTGGGCATGCAGATCCGATTCAATCTCCTGCCCTTGGCGATTCGGAAAATGGAAGGGGAGATGAGATTCAATCCTCGCGAAGATATGGTAATTGCCAAAGGGGACGTTGTGGTGGTAATGGGAGAGGTCGCGAACGTCTGGGAGGCACGTGAATCGGCGGGCAGCAACACTCCCCACCGAAGGGTGTGACGGTTCGGCCTCCTGATGATCAGAAGCAAATCGCGCGGAATTACTTGCTGGCAACAATCAGCCGGAACGTGGAGCTTGTCTGGAGGGCCCGGACGCGGACAAATCCGGCATCCTCCAGGCGCTGGCGGTACTCATCGAAAGTGAAGGTTTCCCCCTCCTCGGTATTCACCAACATGTTTACGGTAAAGAGCAGTGAATAGAGAGCGGTCCGCCGCTTATCGTCGGGAATCATCTCTGCGATCAGGATTATGCCATCGGGCTTGAGGGCGCGATGAATTCTGGCCAGTAACTGCTCCGTGCGCGCCGCTCCTTCGGCATGGCAGATGTGGCCGAGAATTGCGAGGTTGAAATTCGCCTCGCCAAGATCGCCGTCGTGGTAGTTCCCGGCCAGGTAGTCGTAGCGGTCACCAATCTGTTCACGCGCAACGCACTTGCGGGTTACGCGTTCGATCACCGAAGGCCAGTCCGCAATCGTCACGTGGGATTGCGGATCGCGGTGGGCAAAAGCCAGGCTCCAGACGGCAGAGCCGGCGCCCACTTCCAGCACCCGCCGTCCCTCCCCTGCTTCGTCGGGCCACAGTTCACGCGCCACCATTGCAGCCACGGGGCTGTGCTGCGAATGCAGCGCATCGACAAAGCGGGCGAAGAATTCTCCCTGGGCTTCCTCCGATTCCACAGCATGGGGAGCGCGCCCGGTTCGGACCACACCCGTGAGTCGCGACCAATTGGCCTGGAGCTGCCGGCTATGCAGCACCAGCCCACCCAAATAGGAAGGACTCCTCTGCGAAAGGTACTGGCTTGATAGCGGCGTCAGATCGTAGCGGTCGCCGGATCGTTCGAGATACTTCATTCCCACCAGGGCATCGAGGAGAAAACGAAGACCGCGTGCGGAGCTTCCGGTCTC
>CAVTDA010000132.1:0-16306 GCA_963733285.1 uncultured Acidobacteriota bacterium | reverse complement strand
GGGGACGTGTCGGGGGACCAGCGAGGGGGCAAACAGAAAATTCTTCCTTCACTTTCCCTCGCAACTTGGGTTGAAGCAAGCAGCGCTTACTGGTTTCCCAAGCTCCGAAGCACTCGCCAGTCCTCTGCAATCACCCCGAAGGGCTTGGAATGCGGCCGCTTGCTGCCGCCTTTGCTCGCCAAAGCTTGCTCCGTTGAAAAATAAACCTTCATCCTTCAGTGAAAATCTGTCGATAAACGATGTGCGGGAGTGTCGGGGGACCGGCGAGGGGGCTAAAAGGAAAAGCCTTGTTTCAATTTCCCTCGCCCCGCTAGCGTCGAAATCCACTGGCTGGCTCAAACCCCCGGTCTTCGGACGGTACGATCCGAAATTGGCTCCTGACGAGTTGGACTCAACGGCTCTTGCCCACCCTGTTTACCCACGCCGAAAGCCTTGATGGAGTGCGGCCGCGAAGCTGCCGCCTTTGCGCGCGCCCAAGCTTGCTCCGTTGAAAAATAAACCTTCATCCTTCAGTAAAAATCTGCCGATAAACGTTGCGCGGGAGTGTCGGGGGACCGGCGAGGGGGGCAGAACAGAATATGGGAGACGGTAAACAGTAGACGGGAGACGGTTCACGGGATACGGGATCAGGGCGAATTGATCGTCGTCTTCCCCGCATAAAACTCCAGCCTTTCCCCAACCGTAGCGCAGGGCCCGCTCTTCGGTCCTGCGGCCCTTTCGCTTTTGCAACGGGCGCGCACCGGCGGGGTCCCGCGATCCGAGGCCCGCGGCCTCTTTCGATCCCTTTGTCGGGCTCGCTGTTCCTTAGGCGCGATCCGCGCCTCAATCAGACGTAGGGGGATGGCTTGCCGTCCCCTGCGCGCAAGTTACCACCCTTCCAGACGCGGGCCGGCCGATGGCAATCAATCGGTGAGGGTAGAGCAAGCCCTACCCCTACCGCTCGTAATTGCATTCACCCGTTCGAACGGCGACCGTGGCATGGGCATCCTGCCCATGCGCACGGGCAGGATGCCCGTGCCACGAATACGATGGCGCGGAGGCGGGCACGATCAATTCGTCTTGGGAATCAACCGTGGATTTGTCATCGCTGGAAAAGCGCAGGGTGATGAGAGGTCGCCGCAGCAACACCAGGGTTCCACGCTGGTGAGCTTAATGGCATCGTTCAAGTTGCGTGAAGTTCTTCGAGTTGCTGTCGCCGAACCTTGATCTTGCTTTCATCCTTTCGCGCGGCTGCCAAGTCGTAGGCAAGCTGCATACGCAACCACGTTTCCGCCGTGCTGCCAAACGCCTTGGCGAGCCGGATCGCCATCTGCGGGCTGATTGCGGCCTTTCCGTTCACCACGTTGTTGAGGGCCTGCCGGGTGACGCCAAGAACCTTGGCGCCTTCCGTCACGGACAGGCCCAGAGGTTCAAGGCAGGCGGTTCGTATGCTTCGTCCGGGATGAGGCGGGTTTTTCATGGGCATGTTGTCTTTCCTTTTCCCACCTAGTGGTAATCAATCAGTTCAACATCAAACGCATCAGCGCCTTGAAAACGAAAAATGACGCGCCAGTTGGCCCGAACCGTCACTGACCAGAAGCCACTCAAATCACCTTTGAGCGGATGCAGGCGATAACCCGGAAGGTTAAGTGCCTGCGGGGCGTCGGCCTGATCGAGACGGGCCAGAATGTCCTCAACTGTGTCCAGTAAATCGGGCCGTATCCCGCTCCGGTCGCCGCGTTCGTAAAGCCGCTTCAGGCCCCGGTGTTTGAAGCTCCTAATCATGAGGATACACCGTAAAGTGAGGCTTGTCACTTGTCAAGCGTAGATTCGTGTGGGAAGCGGGGACAGCCTCGTTTCCGGTTTTTTGGGGCATGGGCTTGTTGTCTGGGAGGAAGCGAAAGAACCGGGAAACGAGGTAACTGTCCCCCTTCCCAGCCCAGGGCAACGCCCTGGGTCCATGGACGCGAACGTACCCCAAGCCCTGAAGGGGCGGGATAATCCTTGCCGAACGAATCTGGAATCGGCGCGGGCTGGGGATGGAACGAAATTTCAGAACAGCCCCCTCACCCCGCGGCGCATGGCCGCGACCCTCTCCCCCCAAGGTGGCGAGGGAAAGTTTTTTTGTGGAGCTTCGTTCCTCAGCCACCTTATTTCGCCACGGCGAATCTTCGACCCCATGGAGAGGGACCTTTGCCTTTTGGGGGAATCGCGCCCAACGTAAATATTCTACCCCGCGGCCTGGCGGAGCATGGTGGTGGCGTGTTTGAGGGCGGAATCGGTAATCTGGCTGCCGGAGAGCATGCGGGCGAGTTCCTCGGCGCGGTCCTTTTCACTGGCGAGGGGCGTGATGGTGGTGACGGTGCGGTTACCGCGCGCGGATTTTTCCACGTAGAAGTGGTGGTCGGCGAAGCAGGCGATTTGCGCGAGGTGGGTGACGCAGAGAACCTGCGCGTCGCGCGACAGGCGCTTGAGGCGCAGGCCGACGGATTCCGCCACGCGGCCCCCGACGCCGGAATCGATCTCATCGAAGATGAAAGTCGCATCCTCGGACTTCGATCCGCGACCGCGGCGGCCCACGCGCGCCTTCCCCACAATCGTTTTGAGCGCCAGCATGAGGCGGGAAATCTCACCGCCGGAAGCAATCTCCGCAATTGGCCGCAACTCTTCCCCGACATTTGGCGAAATCCGGAACTCGATTTCATCGATTCCAGTGGCGCTGCCCTGTCCTTCCGGAGGGCGCGCAAATGGAATCTCCAGTCGCGTTTTTTCCATGCCGAGCTGAGCCAGCTCCTCGCGGACTTGTTTGACCATGCGCTTTGCCGCTTCACCGCGCTTTTCGGAAAGAGCTATGGCCGCTTTGCGGTAATCCGCCGCCGCCTGCACTAATTCCTTGCGCACGGCTTCGCGCCGCTCGTCGGCGTGTTCCAGGCTGGCGATGTCCTGCCGCACCTTGTCGTGATAAGCCAGAATTTCCTCCACGCTCGCGCCGTACTTGCGCTTCAAGCGGTCAATCAGGGCGAGGCGGTCTTCGATTTCCTCAAGGCGCGACGGGTTGGCCTCAAGCTTTCCGAGATAATTGCGAAGGAACACCGCAAGGTCCTCCAAGATCGAGCGCGCCGCGGCGATGGGTTCGATTTCGGATGCCACCGACGCATCGTAGCGCTGTAATTCATCAAGCTGGCGAGCGGCGGAAGCAAGGCGGGCGAGGGCAGCGCCTTCATCCTCGTACAAGTCGGCGTAGGCATTGGTTGCCGCGGTGCGAATTTTTTCCAGGTTGGCGAGGATGTGGCGTTCTTCTTCGAGCCGAACGTCTTCTCCGGCTTGCAGGCCGGCCTTTTCCAGCTCGCGCACCTGGAAGGATAAAAGATCAAGCGCGCGCAAGCGCTCCTGCTCGTTTTGGCTCAGGCCATCGAGTTCGGCTTCCAGCAAGCGCATGTGGACGTGAAGCTGGCGAACTTCATCGCGCTCGGAATCGACTCCGGCAAATTGATCGAGTAAGGCAAGCTGGGCATCGCGGGAAAAAAGCGCGACATGCTCATTCTGGCCGTGGATCTCGACCATCCGCTGGGCAAGTTTGCGGACCGCCGCCACGGTGACAGGCTGGTCGTTGACGAGCAGGCGGCTTCTTCCTCCCAGCCTGAACCTCCCGCCGTAGAATCAGGTCATGGTCATCGCCGGGCGCGACGCCATGCTCCTCCAGCCACCCCACCCAGGGAGCAGAACCCTCGGCGGAAAATACCGCGGTGATGACGGCGCGATCCTCTCCGGTGCGAATGACGTCGGATGAAGTGCGCCCACCCAGCGCCAGACTCAGAGCGTCCACAAGGATCGACTTGCCGGATCCGGTTTCTCCCGAAAGCAGGTTCAAGCCCGGCCCGAACTCAATCGAGAGGCTGTCAATCACCGCATAGTTTTGAATGTGGATTTCGCGCAGCATCGGCTTATCGGGAGGAAGTTTATCACAAGATTCGAGACAGCATCATCGTGAGCCGGACAACGGTTGTGGGGTTATTGGGGAACAACACGGGTGTTGGGTGGGGGATCGGAATTCGTATTGGCCGGTGCTGAGCCGCGCGCCGGCAGCGATGCGGAAAGGAACAGGAAGCAGGCTAATCCGAGATGGTTCTGAGTGAAGGGAAAAGCCGACATAACCTGCTTCCCTGCTCCTCTTTCTTCAGTTGAAGACGCAGGGATATTCTCTCAAGGACGCCGACGTGGGTCAAAGCACGGGCGTACTCTGACTTTCGAGCGGGGGCAGGCATGGCCGCCCCCAATCCGCCAGAACCTTCGCCCCTTGTTCATGTTAACTGGTGAGGCATACCTCTCCTTCGATAACCAATCAGTAACCAACAAATACGCCCTTGATGAACCCTATCCCAAGCATTATCAAGGCTTCCCTCGTTGACTGGTTCGGAGTCGGTATGTTAGGTTGGATTGATTGGCTTTCCAGTCTCCTGTTATGACCTAGGAGGTTCATTGGCATCAGCACTCCTGATGTATTTTCAGAATTTCACGCAAGATTTCTACCAAGGCGAAGTTTGGCAACTCCTAACAAACACGGGTCCAGTGGCCCGAATCGTCCTCTTTCTGCTGTTTGCGTTTTCGATTCTCTCCTGGGCGATCATCCTGCGAAAACTCCGGGTTTTCCGCAAAGCAAAGATGGAGTCGCTGGAATTCCTCAAAGTCTTCCGGCAGAGCAAGAAGCTTTCGGAAATTCGCGCCTTTTGCCGCACGCTGAAGGAGAGTCCGCTTCCCGAGGTTTTCCAATCCGGCTATCGTGAGGTGGAAGCCCAAGCCGCGGCTACGGAAGGCGGGGCGAAGCCTCGAATCAAGAGCCTGGAATCGGTGCGGCGCGCCCTGCAGATTGGCTCCTCCACCGAATTGACCCGCCTCGAACAATGGCTGGTGTGGCTCGCCACCACGGGCGGCGTGACTCCGTTCATTGGACTGTTCGGCACGGTCTGGGGAATTATCGACGCGTTCCACGGCCTGGCCACGGGCGGCGGCGCCACGCTGCAAAGCGTCGCACCGGGCATTGCCGAGGCCCTGATCACCACCGCCGCGGGCCTTTTTGCCGCCATTCCCGCCGTTATCGCTTACAACATCTTCCTGCAACGCATCAAAGAATTTGCCACGCAAATGGACGACTTCTCGCTCGAATTCCTGAATATGACCGAGCGATACTTTACCGAATGACGAGCCGTGATGGCGAAACTCCACTCCGCGACTGGCCGCGAGTAGCACCTCTGAGGAATTAGGATGGCCTTTACCAACGCCAAAGGCAGAACGCAAAGCTCACTCTCCGACATCAACATCACGCCCTTTGTGGATGTGGTGCTGGTGCTGCTGATCATCTTCATGCTGACGGCCCCGGTGCTGGAATCGGGCCTGGTGATGCAGACGAAGCGAACCAAAACCGTCAAGACGCCGCCCCAGGAGCTGGTGGTGGTCACCATCGACCGCAACCGGGACTACTACGTGGGCAACGACGTGGTGAACATTCATCTGCTGGGCAAAACCGTGCTCGACCGCCTCAAGGGATCCGAGACGCAGCCGGTCTATATCCGCTGCGAAGAGAACGTGAAGTTCGGGGACTTCGTCATGGTGATTGATGCGCTGAAGCAGGCCAATGTTACGAATATTTCGATCGTCACCGAGCCGCTGGAGACCAGCAGGAACACTTCGTAAATTGCGGTACGAATCGCGGCCGCGCGCCGCCCGTTGATTGGGGCAAGTTATTTCAGCGCCTGACGGCCCAATGAGGAATTAAGCTCGTGGCTTTTTCGACTTCTCGAGGCAAGACGAACTCGTCGCTCTCGGATATCAACATCACGCCCTTTGTGGACGTGGTGCTGGTGCTGCTGATCATCTTCATGCTGACGGCCCCGATTTTCCAATCGTCGATCAAGGTGGATCTTCCCCAGACCCAGACCGTCCGGGTGGTTTCCGAGGAAAAGGTGGTCGTCACCATCGACAAGAAACAGACCCTCTATGTCGGCAACGATCCGGTCAATATTCATCGCCTGGGCGTGACGGTGCTCGACCGCATGAAGGGCGAGGGCACGCAGCCGGTATTTATTCGTTGCGATCAGGACGTCAGCTTTGGAGCCTTTGCGCGCGTGGTGGCGGCGCTGAAGCAGGCGAATATTACGAATCTCAATATCGTAACCCGGCCGCTGGAGACAAAATCCGGCTCCTAGCGGGAACAGAAAACTATGGGAACGCAAATGATGGTCATGCCGGGCGGGCGCCGCGATAACCTTCGCGGAACGCTGCTCGCTTCCATCATTCTGCACATCGTTTTGTTCATCGTCGTGGTGACCTACACGATGTTCCACTTCAACCTCGGCCCGGGAGACAACACCTGGGGCGCCAAGGACGCGACGCACGTCGGCGCCGTGACCAGCCTGCCGGGACTTCCCCTGCCGCAGCCCATGGTGACCACTCCCAGCCAGGTTGTGACCCAGAACACGGGAGTGACGCAAACCCCGCCGCCCCCGAAGGAAGAGGTCCCTCCGGAAGCGACGAAGATTCCCAAATTCAAGGATGCGGTGAAGCCCGAGAAGCTGGAGCGCATCAACAAGCGCATCCACAAGGAAGAGTACGAGCCTCCGCCCGACACGGTGGACTACGGCCTGCGGGGCGCGCCCTCGATCAACTACACCCAGGTGGTGACGACGGCGGGCAGTGGCGGAGTCGCCATGGGTGAGGGGAACAGCTTTGGCCAGCGCTATGCCTGGTACGTGGCGGCCATGCGCAACCGGATCAGCAGCAACTGGCTGATGAACACCGTGAGCCCCAACATCAGCACGGCTCCGCGCACCTACATGACCTTTGAAATCCAGCGCGACGGCTCGATCACCAACGTGCAGATTACGCAGAGCAGCGGCATTCCGGAAGTGGACCGCTCCGCCTTACGGGCGGTTCTGGCTTCCTCCCCCCTGCCTGCCCTGCCCGTCGACTATCGCAACAGCAGCGTCAACGTGCAGTTTTACTTTGATTTCCACCGCCAGTAGGGGCGCCTGCGGACGGTTATAAGGGATTGAAACGTCAATCTTATGGCGCAGTTAGCCGGGTGAACCCTTGCCCGCGGCGCAATTCCCGGAAGCGTCTCAAAAAAAAGCATCATCCGATTGGACATCGGTTTTCAAACTTGCAAGCATCTCTAAATACATGGGGAGCCTGACACAAAAATGAAACTCCACCGAATTGCCATCTCTGCGTTGCTGATTCTCCTGGCGATGGGCCTTTTAACGAATTCCCAGAGGGGATTCAGCGACCAGGACTGGATCACCTCCGGCATCAACCTTGGCGCGCCGAAGATCAAGCTGGCGGTTCCGGACTTCCCGCCCACGGCAACCGATCAGCAACTCGTCAGCCTGACGCAGGAATTCAACCAGGTGCTCTGGAACGACCTTTCCAATTCCGGCCTTTTCGAAATGGAGAGCAAGAGCAACTATCCCCTGCGAATTCCCACCGAGCCGCTGGACGTAAACTTCAAGGATTGGAGCCAGTCTCCAGTCAACGCCCAAATGTTGGTCTTCGGCAAGGTGGAGAACATCAACAGCAATTTGGTGGTGACGGGGCGGCTTTTTGATTTGGGCAACCAGGCGAACCCCGGAGTGCTGGCCAAGCGCTATGTGGCCACGCTGAATGATATTGCCACGCGCGAGACGGCGCACCGCTTTGCCGACGAAATCATCACCACGCTGGGCGGCGGCATCAAGGGAATCAACGAAACCCGCATCGCCTTCGTCAGCAAGCGCACCGGCTCGCCGGAAATCTGGGTGATGGATTACGATGGGTTCAATCAGCACCAGATTACGAGTTACAAGTCGCTCTCCACCACTCCGCGCTGGTCGCCGGACAACACCAAGCTGGCGTTCACGAGTTACGCTTCGGGAAATCCGGAAATCTACCTCTTCTCTTTTGAAACCAACCGGCGCGTCTCCTTCCCGACCTACAAGGGGCTCAACACTACGCCGGCCTGGTCGCCCGACGGCACCAAAATCGCCTTCTGCTCCAGCATGGGCGGCAACCCCGACATCTACATTTCCAACTCCACGGGATACAACTTGCAGCGCCTCACCTTCGCCACGGGTGTCAATGTATCCCCGGTGTGGAATCCCAAGACCGGAAACGAACTGGCTTTTGTCTCGGATCGCGGCGGCTCACCCCAGATTTACATCATGTCGTCGGATGGAACCAACTTGCGGCGCATGACCACGGCGGCAGCCGGCGGCGACGCCAGCGCCCCGGCGTGGTCGCCCAATGGCCTGTTCATGGCGTTCCACTGGCGGGTTTCGGAAACCGGGACCTACGACATCTACATCATGGAGATTGCCACCGGACGGATCATTCAACTGACGCACGATGCCGGGCGCAACGAGCATCCCACCTGGTCGCCGGATGGGCGCCATATCGCGTTTGAATCCACCCGCTCCGGCTCGCGCCAGATCTGGACGATGCTCGCCAACGGCCTCGAGCCCAAGCAAATCACCAAGACTGGGGAAAACTGGAACGCCAATTGGTCGAATTAAGGAGGGCGGTCCATTCTCAATGGCTCGATGGGGTTACAAAATGGCGTTTTTGATACTCAGGCAATAAAGAGTCACTAGACGGCGGTATGCGAAAAGGCCCGATGCGGACAAAAAGCATGGGATTTTATCGCCATTATTGAGATTATTTTGGCCTAAATGGTTGTAATCGGCTGGAATTTGATGTTACTATCACCAGTTCTGGAAGCTTTCCTGTCTGCGCTGTTGCAATCCGGGCCCTCACTTGAAAGAGCAGAAGGGGAAACGCTTTAAGAAACTTCATTTAACCTACGGGATATCGAGATTTTTTACCTATTCAAGGAGGATTTAAGCATGCGAACGAAGAAACGCAGTCTTGCGGTTCTCGTCGGGGTATTGGGTGTGTTGCTTTTCGCCGGGGCTTGCAATAAGAAAGTTGCCGCTCCACCACCGCCACAGGCAGCACCGCCGCCGCCACCGCCTAGCCCCACCGTCACCTTAACGGCTGAGCCCAGCACCATCGACAAAGGCCAATCGGTCACCCTGACCTGGTCTTCTCAGAATGCCACGGATTTGGACCTCCAGCCGGAAGTCGGCAAGGTTCAGGCCTCGGGTTCTCAGGCCGTTACGCCGCAGGACTCGACCACGTATACTGTGACCGCAACCGGTCCTGGCGGAACCACCAGCGCCACCGCCCGCGTCACCGTTACGATTCCACCGCCCCCACCGGTGCAGGCGCCACCGCAAGTCTCCGACGAAGACCTGTTTAATCAAAATATGAAGGACGCTTATTTTGACTACGACAAGGCCACCATTCGTCCCGATGCTGAAACCGCGCTGACCGGCGATGCCGCGTTCCTGAAGGATCACGCCAGCGTCAAGTTCACCATCGAAGGCAAGTGCGACGATCGAGGCAGCGAGGAATACAACCTCGCGCTCGGCGACAAGCGCGCCACCGCCGCCAAGAACTTCATGGTGAATGCCGGAGTCACTGCCGACCGGATTTCCACCATTTCCTACGGCAAGAGCCGCCCGGTTGCGAGTTGCGATCAGTCCACCAAGTCCGAGGACTGCTGGCAACAGAACCGTGTGGATCACCTCCACTACGGCGCTGAATCGCAATAAGCAATTCGTGTTACTGGTCCGGGAGCCCTTCTGGGCTCCCGGGATTTTTCTTGCCCATTCCCTAACATCACCGGCCCATCGGCCCCCATCATCAAGGCTAGGTTCGCAGGTGCAAGTGTGTGGCAAGGCCCCTCCTCCCTGCCGGATCATTCGTTGTCATTTACTTGCGTTCAGAAACCAGAATTATCCCGGCGGCAACTCGGACCCGTCATGAGTTTTCCACTTGTACTTGCATCCTTCCCGTTGACCGGCCATCGGCCAACGGGTTAGACTGGCACTTTGGATATTCTATTGAGCGAGGACGCAACGACCTTGAAAAAATTCACTTTAGTCGCTTTGATGATGCTTGCCTTCCTGGGCATGCAGGTTCAGCCCACCTATGCCACCAACAAAGACGAACTCCTGATCGAGCAGCAGCTTGATGCCCTTTCGCAGGCCGTCGCCGATCTGCAGAAGACCGTCGATACCCAGGGCGCCGTGCTCAAGACCTTGATCGAGCAGGCGGACGACAACGTCAGCAAGATGAAGAGCGCCGTCACCGATTCCCAGGGATCGATTCAGCAAAACCTCGCCACGTCGGGAAACCGCTTTGACAATCTTACCCAGCAAATGCAGGCGCTCAGCGAGAGTCTGGATGAAGCCAAGGCGAAACTCGCCAAGCTCAGCGATCAGGTGGCGCAAATGCAAACGGCGCTGACCACGCTTCCGCCCTCCGGCCCCGCCGCGGCTCCCGCCGGGCCGCCGGGAGCTCCCAGCGCCCCACCCGTGCCCGACGCCGACTCGCTCTATACCCAGGGCCTCAGCTATTACAATGGCGGCCAATACGACCTGTCGATTCAATCCTTTCAGGATTATCTGAAATATTATATGAACACCGACCGCGCCTCCAACGCCCAGTTCTATATCGGCGAATGCTATTACAGCCAGCAGGATTACAAGCGCGCCATCGACGCCTACGACGCCTGCATTGAAAAATATCCCAATGGAAACAAGGCGGCCGCGGCGCAATTGAAGAAGGCTTCGCGTTGCTGGCCACGACCAGAAGACGGCGGGAATTCGCGAACTGCGCTCGCTGGTGCAGCGTTTCCCCGATTCCTCGGAAGCCACGCTGGCCCGGCAGCGGCTGAAGAAACTCGGTGTGGCATCGTCCGCCCCCGCGCACAAATAGAATTCGGCGCTCAGCCCTGCGCCGGCACTGGAGTCAGCCCCACACCATCCCGTAAAGATGATCGCCAAGGAGAAAGAGCATGGCCGGAACGGTCAATAAAGTTATTCTGATTGGACGCCTGGGAAAAGACCCGGAGTTGAAGTACACCCCCAGCGGCGCTCCGATGGCAAAATTCAGCCTCGCCACCGATGAGAGTTTTAAGGATAAAACCGGGGAAAAGCAGGAACACACCGAGTGGCACAACATTGTGGCGTGGAATAAACTGGCGGAAATCTGCGGCGAATATCTGACCAAGGGCAAATTGGTCTTTATCGAGGGCTCCATCCGCAGCCGGCAGTGGCAGGACCAGTCCGGCAACAAGCGTACGTCCTACGACATCATCGCCAACCAGATGCAGATGCTGGGATCGAGAAGCGAGTCCGGCGGCGGTGGAGGAATGAACCGCCCCACCACCGAGCGCCGGCCGGCCTCAGCGCCCTCACCCACCGAGGAACCCATCGCCCCGCCCGAGCCGGAAATCAGCGACGAAGATATTCCGTTTTAGCCGGCTGCGGGAATAAAGTTTTGTTTCCGGGAAAAAATGCGTCAGTATCCTCCGGGAAAGCCGGAGGCTCTAGAAAATGGCCCCTCAAAGGGTCGAAACTGACCCCTCATCCGATCCGTCGCCTGACGGACCACCTTCTCCCCTCGGAGAAGGAAAGGCATTTTTTGCGGCGAGTCCGGCGCAGCTTGCGGTGCGCGACCTCTCGCGCCGCAAGCAATTTCCCTCTCCGAGGGGAGAGGGTGGCGGCCGTGCGCCGCCGGGTGAGGGGTCTCTCGTCTAGCTCAAAATGCCGGAACTGGCAAACCGCGCCTGCCTTGCTGGCAGAGCCGGGGAATATTCCTATCAATAGACCCAAGACCCCTTCTGCCTGGAAGGGGTTTTCTTCTTACTGCCCGTGGTTACGCCAACCGGATGCAGGCATCCGGAAAATACTACAGGACTATAACTTCATGACTTCAAATTCCCAACACCTGGGCGATCATTAACGACAACCTCTCAGCGTGCAGGTGGTGACAGTTCTCCGTGCCGCCGGCGGCGCTCGTCGATTTGCTTCAGATATTCATCGAATTTCTTGGCCTGGTCGGCGTCCAGGAGTTGCCGGATGCGGCCCCGCGTTTCGTAATGAATCGCCTGGAACTGCGGATTGACCTGCTTTTGCAGGTCCGACAACTTCGTAGAGCTCTCATCAAAGATCTGGTCAATTTGCTTCAACTGCACGTCCGAGAGGTTGAGTTCCTTCTTTAAATGCGCCTCAGCCCGGGCTTTGTTGAATCCGCCGGGGTGCTGAATGCGGCCGTAGTGCCAGAGGCAGGAGTAAACGCCAACTCCGCCCAGCACGGCGCCCAGGACAAACGTCAGGAGGAAATAGAGGTAGGCTCGCCGGGTCATTTGGCCTCATTGGTGGTTGCGGGTGCGGGAGAATTCACCGGCGCCGCATCGGGAGTTTCCTGCAAACTTGCCCCGCCCATGGGATCGGCAGAGGCAAGAGTGGCTTCCTGAGTGGGACCTTGCAGATCGGCCGCGCTGAGGGAGCGCAAGGGTCCCGTCGAGGGTATCGAGAAGGCCAGCACGGCGAAGAGGACCAGCGCCAGGGTGGCAAACACAAACGCGGCGCCCCACCCGTTCCAGGAAATCCGCGATGGCCGGGGGCTTGCTTGCCAATTGGCGAACCAGCCGCTGTGCAAATCCCACCGAAGGCGCGGGAGCTTCGTCCTGTTTCCACAAACCCAGACCACCGTGCAACATCAACATGTCACGATGATGGGCCGAACAGGATGCGCACTCCGCCACGTGGGCTTTGACTTCCGGCGGCAGCGCGGCATCCCACAGAGTATCCAGGCGATCACGAACGTCATCACAACGCATGGTTTGTCTTTGCCTCCCTCAACCGCCTCAGGCTCTCCAGCATACGCTTGCGGGCGCGATGCAAGCGAACTTTAACCGTTGTGGGTTTCAGGTTCAAAACCTCGGCAATTTCCTCCACCGAGTAATCCTGCAGTTCCTTCATCACCAGAATTTCCTTGTCGTTCTCGGGAGCGCTTTCCAGCAGCTTGCCCACCAGATCCTTCAACACCGCCAGCTCTTCGTGATTCAGCGCTGCATCGGGCAGGCTCTCGGCATTGGCTTCCAATTCCTGCTGGCTGTTCTCCCCCATCTGCCAGTAGAAGCTCACCCGCGAGGAACGCTCGTGCCGCAAGTAGTCGTAGCAATGATTGGTGGCGATGCGGCTGAGCCAGGTGGCGAAAGAAGACTGGAAATTATAGGTTCGAATCGCCCGGAACGCCTTGAGAAAATTTCCTGGGCCAGGTCCTCTATTTCGTCACGCCGGCGGACGAGATGGTAAGCCAGAGAGAAAACCCTCTGCTGATGTTTTTCGACCAGGGGCCCAAAAGCCTCCGCATCCCCCTGTTGCGCGCGCTTGATCCACTCGATTTCCTGGGCTACCTGGGCGCCGGAGTTTGCCATCGCGCTTCCATCATAAACCATCCCTCAGTCATTCCGACGATAAAGGAACCCTTAAGGTTACACCCGCTATAGTGATAAGTTCTCATTCCATTCAGGCCAATTTTAATTTAAATTTTGGTTGACCACTTAATTACTTTATGTAAGAATGTGCCCATGATAATCGGAACAAGACTTAAGAAACTACGTGAAGAACGAAACCTTTCACAAGGTGACATCGAGAAACGGACCGGCCTGCTGCGCTGCTATATTTCGCGGGTTGAAAACGGACACACGGTGCCGTCTCTTGAAACCCTCGAACGGCTGGCTGCGTCGCTGGAACTCCCCCTCTACCAGTTGTTCTTTGAGGGAGATGAACCACCGGCGCTTCCCAACCTCAGCAAACGCCAGACCACAGAAGAGCTGGTTCTCGACGCAGAACAAGAAAAGGAACTGCGATTCTACGAGAAGGTAAAGCGGCTTCTCACGCGGATTGATGAGAAGGACCGCCAGCTCCTGCTGTACATGGCGCAGAAACTAGCGAGCCGGTAATCGCCGCTTGTTTCACGGTTTTGGAGTGGTGTCTCGATTAGATTCCGAAGGCGTAAGGGGGAGTTATTCCCACTCAATGGTGCCGGGGGGCTTCGACGTAATGTCGTACACCACGCGGTTTACTCCCTTCACTTCGTTGACAATCCGTGTCGCCATCCTCTGCAACAGTGTCGCTGGCAATTGCGCCCAATCAGCGGTCATTCCATCCTCGGATTCCACCGCCCGGATGCCGATGGTTGAAGCGTAAGTTCGAGCGTCACCCATCACTCCGACGCTGGAAACGGGCAAAAGGACCGCGAACGACTGCCATAGTCGGTCGTAAAGTCCGTTTTCTGACCTCCTGCTGCACAATCGCATCCGCCTCCCGGACCATCCGAAGCCGCTCAGGGGTTACTTCCCCGACAACCCTACCGCCAACCCCGGCCCCGGAAAAGGTTGCCGGTCGACCAGCGACTTTTTCTAATCCCAGCTCGCGCCCCACGATTCGAACCTCATCCTTAAACAATTCGCGCAGCGGTTCAATCAGTGTGAACTTAAATCGGGGGGCAATCCGCCCACGTTATGGTGGCTCTTGATGACCGCAGCAGGACCCTTAACCGACACAGATTCAATAACATCGGGGTAGAGTGTGCCCTGCACCAGGAACTCCACGTCGCCCATCGCGCGGGCCTCTGCCTCAAAGACCCGGATGAATTCCTCGCCGATAATCTTGCGCTTACGTTCGGGGTCAGTGACGCCGGCCAGGCGCGTCAGAAAGCGCTCCTGAGCGTCCACGGCCTTACATTCAGATGAGCCTGCTCCGCAGTTTGCCGCTGACTTCCGCAAACTCGTCTTTGCGCAGTAAACCGTTGTCAACAAAGATGCAAGTCAGCCGGTCGCCCAGAGCCCGCCCCACCAGGGTTGCCGCCACCGCCGAGTCCACGCCGCCGGAAAGTGCGCAGAGCGCGTGCTTTTCCCCGACTTGCTCGCGAACTTTCTGCACGGTCTGCTCGATGAACGACCCGGGAAACCAGTTGGGCTTGATGCCCGCAATGCCGACAACGAATCGCTCCAGCATCTCCTTGCCGCGCGTGGTATGGTGGACTTCCGGGTGGAATTCGAGCGCGTACATCTCGCGCCGCGGGTTCTCAATCACCGAAATGGCGTTCTGCGTCCGCCCGGTGATGGTGAATCCCGGCGGGACCTCCACGACGTGATCGCCGTGGCTGTTCCAGACCTTGAGGCGTCGGGGAAACCCGCCAGCAAGCTGCGAGATGGGCAGGATATCGAGTTCCGCAAACCCGTATTCCCGCCGCCCCGCGGGCTCGACCTTGCCGCCCAGCTTGTAGGTCATCCACTGCAACCCATAGCAAATTCCCAGTACCGGCAGGCGGAGCTTCAGCACCCGCTCGTCGCACACCGGGCGAGGCAGGGTCATAGACCGACGACGGGCCGCCGGAGAGAATCAGCGCCTGCGGGTTCATGCGCACCAGATCGTCAAAGGGGATGTTGCACGGCACGATCACCGCGTAAACCTGAAGTTCGCGGATGCGCCGGGCAATCAGTTGTGTGTATTGCGAACCGAAATCGAGAACCACGACGGGATTGGGATTTGATCCTGCAAAATTGAAGGTATTGGATCGCCGTGGGCTAGGTCGATGCGGCTTCACGATTCAGCCCCCACTGCAGATAATGATGGCGACATGAATGCCGATGGCCGCCACCACGCCCGTCACGTGCATTGCCGCCGTGCCGCCGCCCGCCGGCAAATGGCCATGATTCCGTAGCCCCCCAGCGGAAGAAACAACGCGATGCGGTCCCCAATCCAGGGTTATACTTTCGGAAATAATCGCATGGGCGACGTGAATGGTGCCATTTACGACGACCAGGTATACGGCGATCAGCCCAAAGCCAATATTGACCGTAGCCGCCAGCGCCAGCGAGATCCCAATGACCCCCAAACCCCGGGGACATTGATCACGAAATACCGCGCGGGCGACAGAACCTCCCTGCCCTTACCCATCGCTTCGTTGACAAATCTTCGAAATCGATCGTTGTCGTGCTCTTCGTACTGATGAAGCATGTAGACGGGAAGGCAGAGATACGTGCACACCAGGGAAGCCGGCCAGGAACGCGCAAGGATGGGCGTGAGGGCGAGCAGCAGCACTCCTGCAAGGAACCCTCCATAAACCCAATTGACGATCAATCGGTTGAGCAATGGATTCCCTCCCCGATTCCCTGGAGGCGAACGACCTGCGTCCCAGACTAATCGCGGATGCGCCGCTTCCTGCTCAGCTTCGCCACGATGCTGACGAGCTTCCCGGGCACGACGATGATCTTTTTGATCTGCAGCCCCGCGAGATGCTGGATGACCTTCTCATCGGCCAGCGCTCTGGTTCGAATATTCCTCCTCGCCGGCGGTTCCGCAACGTGAATTCGCGCGCGGAGTTCCCGTCATTTGCACGGGATGCTCCAGCTCGTCCTGCCGCGGCAGCTCAG
>CAVTDA010000131.1:0-32954 GCA_963733285.1 uncultured Acidobacteriota bacterium | reverse complement strand
GGCTGCGAACAGCCATGAGCCTATCCTTCGCCAGCTTCGGACGCGCCTCGTCGAGATGTATACGCTCGATCCCATGAAGCGATTTAACCGCCTCATGGCGTGGGTCACTGTCGTCTTGATCTTGGCCGTGCGTGGTGCTGCTGCCGGTCGCGCAACTCCGCCTCGGAATTTTTCTCGTCACCTTGCCTGCGCCGTTTCTGCTTGGAATCGTTGCCGTGTGGGCGCAAACGCTCCTTCCCCCGGCTTCGCGATTCCATGCTGCTGTGTTTTTGGGGACTCCTCGTCACCGTCTGCATCGGGTCAATGGTTTGCATTGCCGCGCGTACGCCTTTTCCCCTGATCGATCTCAAACTTGCCGCTATCGATCGTGCCTTGGGTCTTGAAACATCCACGGTGGTTGCGGCGATGGGCGTTCATCCCCACATCGCGAATGCGCTTGGAGTCATCTACGCGCTGATGATTCCGTTCTCGCTGCTGGCGCTGGTAGTTTGTGTGTTGGAAGGCAAGCGGGAGCCGGCGCAACGGCTTGTGATCGCTTTCACGGTCGCGGCGATTGTGACCACAATCGTCTTCGCCTTCTTTCCCGCCGCCGGGCCCTGGACCATTATCATTGCAGCGATTCCCGAGCAAGCCCGGTTCAATCGATGCTCGCCCTGCTGAAATCCAGCGGCCCCCTGCGTCAGAGCCATCGACCATGGCCTGGTGGCATTCCCATCATTTCACGTCGCGCAATGCATCTCGACCGCGATCGCGCTCTGGCACTCGCGCTGGTTCAGGTTTCCTGCCGCCATCTTGGCCGTCCTGATGTGCATCTCCACGGTCACGACCGGCTGGCACTACGTCATCGACGTCATTGGCAGGCGCGATCGTCGCCGATCTTCGCCCAGATGGTTGCCGCCTGGATTTTTCGCCAGTGGGGAGTGACCAAGCCTGCCGTCGCCGGCCGAGCCATCTTGAGGAGGAATCCTTGAGTGAAGTAAAACCACTCGCGGTGATTACCGGCGCTTCCAGTGGCATCGGCGCCACATTCGCGCGGGCGCTTGCGGCACGAGGATACGACCTCGCTCTCGTCGCGCGCCGCGAGGATCGCCTTCAGGCAGTTGGCCGACGAACTGACCGGCAAATTCCAGTTCAATTGCACGGTGCTGAAAGCCGATCTGACCGACGACGCGGAGTTGCGCACGGTGGAGAATATTCCTGGCGGGCTTACCAATCTTCAATTGCTGGTGAACAACGCCGGATTCGGCAGCCTGGGCACGATTCTGCCGAAGCGCCCATCGAAAGCCACGACACCATGCACCGGCTGCATGTGCTGGCCACGATGCGCCTGACGCACGCCGGGCTGCGCAATCTGACCGCGCGTAACACCGGGCGATCATCAACGTCGCCTCGGTCGCCGCCTTCATTCCCCGCCCCGGCAGCACCAGCTACTACGCCACAAAGCCGTGGATGAACTGCTTCACCGAGTGCATCTATCTGGAGCTGAAGACCACCGGATCAAAAGTGCACATGCAATCGCTCTGCCCGGGATTCACCCATACGGAGTTCCATGATGTGCTGGGCGTCGAGCGCAATTTCATCTCCGGTGGATGGTGGATGTCGGCGGAGGATGTCGTGAACGAATCCCTGGACGGTTTGAAAAGGGAAAGCTTTTTGTCATCCCGGGGTGGCGGTACAAATTGCTGGTCGGTCTGGTTCGATTGTTGCCACGAGAGTGTGGTCCACTATGCGCTGACACGGGGGCCCGCCAGCTTTCGACGCGAGCGGAAACCATCAAGTAAGTCCTCAGTCATCAGTTGTCAGTAATCAGTGAGTGCCGGCATTTCGTGTCCTTCGAACGTGTTGGAAAAGTGTTTGAATTTGGGAAAGGGTGAACTGAGCGGCTTTACCGAGAACTGATGACTGAAAACTGATGACTGAGCTGGTAGCGGGGGGAGGATCGAACTCCCGACCTAGGGATTATGAGACCCTCGCTCTACCACTGAGCTACCCCGCCAGGCGTTTCGGATCAATTTCGCGAGTGGTCAAACAATCTTCCATAGTAGGGCATTCCCGCGCAGGAGGTCAAGAAAGGTGCGCAAATCGTCAGCGTCTTCGTCCTGCAGCTTAATTCTCGACGGGTTTGTTCTATTTGTGCCTCTCGTCACTTGAATCTCAACCGCTCACTCTACTGCAAGGTACTTACGATTGACGCCACTTCTGCATACTGGGTTATTTTCAGTGGTCGATTAATTTGCAGGCCTCTGACATCTTCGGATCGTCTCAGCCGTTTCCTTAGTGAAGTGCACCCAAGCCTGCGCGCGGCAGGCTTGCGACCCGCGTACCCGAATCGAGGGAGGAATCAGCGATGGAGAAGTAGCAGTGAACCCACCCCGGAGAGCCAAACGCAAACTCGCCGGGGGTTTGGCTATGCCGTCATTTATGGCCTGGGCGCGCTGATTGGCGCTGCCCTGGCTATTCCGGCGGCGCTTTACCTGTTTCTTCCTCCCAAGACGCGCAAGAAACAGGATCCTGGGTGGAGGCCGGCGACCTGAGCCAGCTTCAAGCCCGGCACGCCGGAGGAGATGACCTTCCGCCGCACTCACACCGATGGCTGGAAAGTTTACAGCGAAAAAGGCACGGCGTGGGTGGTGAAGATGGCCGGCGGCGAAATTCTGCGCCTTCAGTCCGATCTGCACGCATCTGGGCTGCGCCTATCATTGGGACGCGGGCAAGGGGGATTTTGTTTGCCCCTGCCACGCCTCGGAATTCGCCCTGGATGGAACCGTGCTTTCGGGCCCGGCGCCGCGCCCGCTCGACCGCTTTGAAACCAAAGTTGAGAATGCCCGCCTCTGGCTTGGCGCCGGTGCATCAGTCCGACGAGACATCCTCATGAGGGACCTCAAGCGCAGAATCTTCGCCTGGCTGGACCACCGCACCGGCGTGGAATCGGCCGTCAAGAATTTCCTCTACGAGGACATTCCCGGCTCCAGCGGCTGGCATCAGGTGTTCGGCAGCGTCGCCCTGTTCCTCTTCATGGTGCAGGCCTTCACCGGCATTCTTCTGCCGTCAACTACGCCCCCACGCCCGGAGACGCCTATAACAGCCTCAAGTACATCGTCACGGAAGTCACCGGCGGCCGCCTGATTCACGGCCTGCACCACTGGGGCGCCAGCATGATCATCGTGGTCGTGGTCATCCACATGACCCAGGTGTTCCTCTATGGCGGGTACAAGAAACCGCGCGAGGCCACTTGGATGGTCGGCGTGATCCTGCTGCTCATCGTTCTCGCCTTCGGTTTGACCGGTTATCTGTTGCCGTGGGACAACCGCGCCTATTGGGGAACCGTGGTCTCCACGCACATCGCCGCCCAGGCGCCGCTCGCGGGGGCGTACATGAGACGCCTTTTGGGCACCTCAGACGGCAGCGTGGGCGTGGTCACCTTCGCGCGCTTCTATGCGCTGCACGTCCTGATTCTGCCGCAAGTCATCATTGGATTGATCGTCTTCCACGTCTATCTGGTTCGCAAGCACGGCGTCGCGCCGGCTCCGGATGAATCCGCGCCGAAAAAGAAGTTCTTTCCCGACCAAGTCATGAAGGATACGGTCGCGATCTTTTTTGCCTTCGTCATTCTTTATTTGATGGCGGTGTTTGTAAACGTCCCGCTGGGGCGGCTTGGCCGACCCGACCGACCTCACTTATATTCCCCGCCCCGACTGGTATTTCCTTTTCCTCTTCCAAACCCTGAAGTTCTTCAAGGGCTCGCTGGAGCCCGTGGGCTCGATCCTGCTTCCCAGCCTGGGCGTGGGAGCTTTGATCCTCGCTCCATTCATCGACCGTGGAATATTGAGAAAGGTCACCAAACGGATCACGGCGATTGGTGTGGTGTGTCTTGCAGCCATCACTTGGGGAGCATTAACGTTCGCCGCCATCAAGTCCACTCCACCCTCGGCGGAGGAGCAGGCCGCTGCGGTGCAACCTGCGCAACCCACGCCCCCTACCGTCGGCCTATTCGCGCCGCAGGAACTCGCGGGGCTCGGATATTTTCGTCAGGAAAAATGCCAGGCTTGCCACACGCTGCCGGGCATTCCTTCCGACAACGGCCCGAACCTCGCCACGGCCCGCGAGCACCGGAATGCCGAATGGATGATCAAGTACTTCAAGTATCCCACTTCCGTCGTGCCGGGAAGCCACATGTCGCCCATTCAGCTCAGCGATGCGAATCTCGATGCGCTGGCCGCATTCTTGCTGAAGCTCACGCCCGAGAACGCTCATGATATCGCCTCGATTCCCGACAACATCGTGCACGGCGCGCAAATTTATCAGGAGCAATCCTGTGGAAGCTGTCACATGGTGAACGGAGTGGGGGCAAAACTTGGGCCGTCGCTGAATGGACTCGCGACTCGACGCGACCAGCAGTGGGTGACGAAACATTTCGCCAATCCCGCCGCGATGTCACCGGGGAGTATCATGCCGCCCACCACGCTGCCTCCCAAAGAGATGCAGGATTTGGTGGATTATCTGTTTTCGCTTTCGGGCTCTTAGTGGGTAGCCGGAGGGAGAAAAGGAAAAGTCCGGTTTGCGTTGAATCGCATCACAGGGCTTTCGATTAATGTGCGGTTGGACTCTGCCCCTTGCGCTTTTGAGCTTCGAGGCGTTTGGCGTGTTCGGCATTCATTTCGGCCACACTCTGCGCAACATTCGCCGAATAAAATACCCGCACGAGAGTGGGATTCGTCCAGCGCGGCTCGGCGACAATTGCCGCATCGTAATTCTTCATGGCTTTGTCCGGGTCATGTTTCCTCCACAGAACGATGGCCTGGCCCATTTGCGGCAAGTTCCATTGGTCAGCCCCCAGTGCCCTGCCCGATATAGAATTATTGAATCCCCGGGAGGCGGCATCCAACTCGTTTTGCTCCAACTCAACCCAGGCCAAATCATTCTGTAGGATCAAATCCCCCGGCCGTTCGCGGACAAGGCGCTGGAGCAAGGTCTCGGCATCGGAATACTTTCCGGCGCGGTAAAACCACCAGCCGAGGCGTCCCATCAGCTCGGGAGGAATAATACTGCCGCGAACTCCTCGTGGAAGATCCAAGAGGTCGCGTGCCAGCGCCTGATCTCCCGCCATCAGTGCAAGTCCCGCATACTCAATCTTGATCTCGTTCTCGACCATCGTATTCGTATATGGACGGTCCTTCAAAAGGAAGGCGTGAAAATCCTCCAACTCACTCGAACCAAGATTGGACGCACTCAACGCGTCGGCGTAACTCCAAACCAATTCCATGTTCACGACGAAATTCCGGGGGGCCAAATCCAGAAGGTTGCGCAGGGCTTTTGCGGCTGCTGCGAAGTCTGCCAACCCGAGATCTGCCTCTGCCTCAATCTGCAAAACCTTGCGCAGATTCGGGCGAATGCTCAGGCAGAATTCCGCCTGGTCATGCGCCTGCTGGTAGTGGTGAAGCCCCAGAGCTTTCTGGGCAGACTGAATCGTGTAGGACACAACATTGTTGGCGTCAATGGGATACTGCCTCAGGAGGAGCTCGTAGGAAGATGCCGCCGAAGCGTACTCTTCCGATGCCATCTGCGCATCGGCCAGAACCGTGAGGGCTGCCGCATTGCCAGGCTGGAGGTCGAGCGAAGCTCCTGCATACTTTGCCGCATCGGAGAAATGTCGAGCCCCCAGTGAGTTACTGGCCAACCGATTGGCAAATTCCGCGACCGATGCAGCCCCCGGGGGCGAATCTTTGAGCAACAGTTGGTAGTTTGAAACCGCCGCGGGGAATTCCATTAGTCCAAACTGCGCCTGCGTCAGTGTGACGAGCGTATCCGTTTGATCGGGGTGAAGCGCGAGCGACCGGGACGCCGCAGTCTCAGCGGCAGCAAACTTTCCATGCTCGACGGCCCGGGCAGCGCGTTGGGCGAGATAAACATACTGCACACCAAACGGCTCTTCGGTTGTGAGGTTCTCCCAGTGCTCGTCGGATATCAATTGCTTGATCTGGGCAATGCGCTCGGAGGGCTCGGGGTGCGAGCGGAAATATCCTTCCAGCGTCTGCATCGCCAAATCCGAAAGCTCCTCTTCGGGTGACTGCGCTCGCCGATCACCCTTTCCCATCAACAATTCAAAAGTCTGGAACATCCGGATGGCGCCAAGTGGGGAATAACGCTCTTTCACTACCAGGCGCGTGCCTTCGCGGTCGGCCTCCAACTCCTGGGTTTTGTTGTAGCCGGCTTCAAAGACCTCGACGGGGATGGCCGCAAATTCGCCGAGGGGGACCTTTTCCAGCGCCGCCTGCATCTGCACGCGCTCGGCGCAATGGTAGTGGTCAATGTGCTCGACCTCATGCCCCAGCACGCTCGCCAGTTCGTCCTCGCTATCCATCAGCGACATCAGCCCGGCGCCGATAAAGACATGTCCACCGGGCAGCGCGAAAGCATTTACGAAATCGGGGTCGGAAATGTAGTGGAATCGGTAGGGCAGCTTGCGGGCGGCGCCCATGGAAACGCGCGCGCCAACTCTATTGACGTAAACCTGAACCGCCTGCGTGCTGGGAAGTTCTTTGGAAAATTGGGTCTCGCTGAGGTATTCCCGGGCGAGATTATCGCCCACCTTGATTTCGTCGGCGTCCGACATGCGCGTGAAGGATACGGGGAGACGCGTCAATTCCTGCTCAGAATCCGCAATCAAAGACAGGACGGCATCAGGCCCCACGGGTGTGGTGACCTTCTGCTTCTCGCTCGCCACCAGCGCCGCAGCGAGCAGAACAACCGTAATTGTAAATGCGCCCCATTTCTTCATAGGTACGCCCGCAAGGCTTCCTTAAAACGTGTATAGAGGAATGAGACGGTGAGCAGCGCAATGCCCAGCCCGATGAAAGTCAGATAACGGTTGCGCGGAGCCAGGCCCCACACATCCACCGCCACGATCTTCACGACGCACACCAGGAGCAGGGCGAGCGCGCTCCAGCGAAAGCTGCGCTCCTTGACCGCGAGCGAAAACAGGAACACCGCCACCGATTCCACTCCCCATGCCACGGTAGTCATGCCATAAGTGCGCAACTCGACAAAGAGCAGGCCGGTCAGGAGAATGAAGAAAACAATAAAGACGATTTCAGCAGGGTTGCGATTGATGGCCGCAAGTCCTCGCCGGATCAGCCCCCGCCTGGCTGAAGCACCTTCCGGCCGGGGCAATTTAAGCTTGAGCGCAACCAGAAGCGCGAGGAACAAAAGAATGACGGATGACCCTACGGTGGCCCATCCTCCCCACCAAAAAGACGGCGCGGGGAAATAACTGCGTTGATAGAAATTATGGAAAATCGTGCGGAAGAAGACAGCCAAGCCGATCAGCAGTGCCTGTCCCAGGAAAATTCTCCGGCCCCATTTCCACGCGATGAGCACAAAGCAGAGAAGCAGGCCTGACCACGCGGCGGCAATCCAATCGGGGCTCAGCTCAAACCGCATGGCGGCGGCAATGGTGAGGGTGCCCATGATGCAATGGATTTGCGCGGCGCGCAGGCGACCGTCGAGCGTGAGGAACGGCTCCGGCTTTTCCAACCTCTCATAAACAAAATAGAAGAGGATCGCAAGCGGAAGAGCGGCGTAGAGGCGCGGGCTCAGAAGGCCGGGAGAGGTTTCGGCGTTGAAATTAACAAAGAACACCCGGAGGAAACTTGCCAGGAAGAGCAGATAGCTCTGCAAACGCAGCGATGGGGATTGCCGCTCAAAGCCCAATTGGAAGAGGAGAAGCCCGATCAAGGCCCAGGCCAGCGCCACGCTGGATGGCCAAAGCTGGTACCACGCGAGAAGCGAGACGATCGTCGTCCCCACCCAGGTGTAGACCTCGGGAATCCGATAAGTGCGGCGGGAGGTTGGCAGGCCAATCCAACGTGAAGCGGCATAGAGAAGCACTGCGGACATAGCAACAGCAATGACTTCCTTGAGGTTGACGTAGGAAACCTCGATGACGGAAAAATCCGCAAAGATGATCCGCAGAAACGCCAGCAGGGCAAAGCTGTTGGCGAGGACGGAACACTCGTCGATTTTGAATCTTGCGCCAACGAACGCGAAGATGAGCGCTAGAGCCGCCAAGCCCACCGCCAGCCACGGCTCCGGGCAAGCCGCCCACATTGCCGCCAGCAGGAGAAGGCCCGCGAGGTACGATTGCAGCCGGTAAAACTTCTCCTCGAATGCGCCTTTGAGCAGACCCGGCCAGCGCCTTGGAATCCAATGCACGTTGGCGAAGATTAAGAGGGCACCGAGGAGAAAAACGACTGCCCTATGGGGTTCACTAAAATCCGCCGCCCTGGCGTCGCGCATGACCCCGATGTCTTGGGTGTCGACCAGGAACATGTGGCCGGCCATCAGCAACTCTGCGGCAATCCCCAGCCAACGAAAGAGAATTTCCCGTGTAAAAATACCGGCAAGAACCAGCGCTTCCGCTTCCCCCAGCCAGAGGATGGTAAGCCTGAGGCCGGAGTATTTGAATGGGAACGCCACTGCGATCAGGGTCGCGCCGATGGTGCTCAGAATGATGAAGGCGGTCCGCCGGCGACGGGTTATGGGCAGTTGTCCCAGGGTCAATTCAACTGCCCCGATGACCAAAAGGGCATAGAACGCCCATTGCGGATGCACGGCTTGATACTTCATTACTCCGAGAAACAAGAAACTGTTGAGCAGCGCGCCAACCGTTGAGATTTTCTCCTCCGCCTCGGTTACGCCCTGACGGAGAAGGTAGGAAGCACGAAAAATTGCCCAGTAGAAGATCAGCAGCACGGCACTGGGAAGGAATTCCGGAAACGGGTGCCGATGTCCGTGCATGGGCTCGATAATCGGACGGAGCCAGAAATAATGATTCAGAAAGAGGGCGACGATCGCCAACACTTCGAGGTCATACCATTTCCTTTTGATCACGATCACGACCAAAGCTACAGCCAAAATGGCGCTCGCAATCAGTCCCGTGGTTCCGGCGCGGCTGATGTTGATCGTGGAGAATGCCAGAAGGAAGGCGAGGCCGGTAATCACCTTGGAGTCGTAGCGCAAGGAGTGCCCAACCATCGCCGCGGCCACGACGATTAAAAGTAGAAAATCGAGGGGCTCGGAATTCAAAACCCGGGTCGCCTCGAAATGGTTCATGGCATAGGTCGTGAAATAAAGAAGCGCCCAACCACCGCCCACCGAGGCGCGGGCGAGACTCTGCCAGCGTTCGCGGCGTTCAAAGAACAGTCCCACTCCCAGCATGGCGGCGCTGACGAGGTAACCAACCATGACCTTGCCAGGAGGTCCCAGTTCGCGCATCTCGTAAACGAGGAAGCTCGCGACGCCCATCACCACCAGGATGATCCCGAGCTTGTTGAGCCAGTTTGTTCCCAGTACTTCCTCGATTTTCAGCACGCGCTTGGCAGTGTTGTGGTCGGAGGGCTTCTTCGCATCCGAAGTCAGAAATTGCGGCGCGGTTACGGGAGGCGCGGGCGCCATAGGGATCGCAGGAGCTTGCGGACCCGTGGGGATAGCAGGTGGTGAAGGTGGTTTGGGGGCGCCAAGCGGGCCGACTGTGGGTCGCAACGGCGGATGGGAATCTCCCAGAACCGCACTTGGACGCGGCGGTACGACTGGGGGCATTGATGGTCCAGCAGCGGGTACTGGCGGTTTCGCGGGGGCCGGGGCTTCAGGCTTCGCAACAGCTCCCGGCGATCCGCCCAGCGCCATGTCGCGCAAGAACGCCTGCTGGGTCGCCTGCAACTGCATCTCTTCGACTTGCTTCTGGAGTTTGTGGATTTGAAGGTTAAGCGACTGGATATTTTCCTGATTCTTATTACTCAGCCGAACCGCCTTGTGGGCGCGCACGAGCGCAATGATGGGTACGACGATGACAAGGCCCACGAGGGCCAGCCCAATCAAGGCGCCGAATAATGCCAATGTCGCTTCCACGGGAAATAACTCCAAGACAAGTGCCGCGTATCCTAGCACTGAATCCAGGAACTAACAACGCGGCGAGGAAATGTTTCTCCCTTATTCGTCACCCAATCTACCCTTCTCAATACTTCTCCGCGACACGAGCTGTGACAGTTCTTGAACCATCACAAGTTCCTCCAAATAGGCCTCTTCGCGTTTCACTTCCGGCCACAAGCATCGGCCGCAATGTGGCTGGTATAATCGCAGAGTGCAAGAAATTTCTGGAAGGATGAACGAACGTTGAAACCTGTCATTGTCGCCGGAGGAGGATTAGCGGGAAGCGAAGCGGCCTGGCAACTGGCCGAGCGCGGCGTTCCGGTTACGCTTTACGAGATGCGGCCTCACACCCCTACCCCGGCCCACAAGACCGATCGGCTGGCGGAGCTGGTATGCAGTAACTCGCTGAAGTCCAATAACCCCTGCGCGGCTTCGTGGCTGCTGAAGGAGGAGTTGCGGCGCGCGGGCTCGCTGCTGATGCGACTTGCAGGAGAATCCGCCGTGCCCGGTGGAGCGGCGCTCGCGGTCGACCGCGAGCGTTTTGCCGAGGGCGTCACCCAAGCCATCACCAACCATCCGCTCATCAACCTGCGGCGGGAAGAGCTTTCTGAAATTCCCAGCGACGGATTCGCGCTGATCTCCACCGGGCCGTTGACCTCGGACGCTCTCGCTGCGAAGCTTCAGGCCCTCACCGGCTCAGAAAATCTGGCGTTCTACGACTCCATCAGCCCGGTCGTGGATGCCGAAACGCTGAACATGGACCGCATCTTCAGCCAATCGCGCTACGGCAAGGGCGGGAACGACTACCTTAATTGCCCCTTCACGGAAGAAGAGTATCGCGTGTTTCACGAAGCGGTGATGTCGGCGGAGACCGTGCAGGCGCACGAGTTCGAAGATGTAAACTTTTTTGAATCCTGCCTGCCGGTGGAAGAATTGGCGAGGCGCGGATATGATACGCTGCGCTTTGGTCCCATGAAACCCGTCGGCCTCATCGATCCGCGGACAGGGCGGCAGCCGTTTGCCGTGGTGCAATTACGCGCGGAGAATTTGCGATTTTCCAGCTACAACCTCGTGGGATTCCAGAATCACCTCAAGTTTCCGGAGCAAAAACGCATCATGCGCCTTATCCCGGGGCTGGAGCATGCCGAGTTCCTGCGCCTGGGGCAGATCCATCGCAACACTTACATCAACGCCCCGCGCCTGCTCAATCCGGATTTGAGCTTTCGCACCGCGCCGCAGATTTTTGTGGCCGGCCAGCTCTCGGGCGTTGAAGGTTACGTGGAATGCATCTCGACGGGGTTGCTGGCGGGCATGGCGCTTTCGGCCCGCGCCCTGGAAGGCCGGACCTACGCGCCTCCTCCCCGGACGACCGCGCTGGGATCACTCGTACACTTCATCACCCACGCAAGTTCGACGAACTATCAGCCCGCCAACATCTCGTTTGACCTGCTCGCGCCCATCGAGGGTTTGCCGAAAGCGATCGCCCGCGACAAGCGCGCTCGAAGGGAAAAACAATGTGAGCGGGCGCTGGCGGATTTTGGAACTTGGCTGGAAGCATTCACGGATCCTTGGTCATTTGGTCCGTTGCCCCTCGCGGCCTGCCACGAACAAGTGACCAAGGACTCATGACAAGGGCGAGAGACAACTGCATGGATGAACTGCTGGCCCGCTACCTGAATTACCTCCGCTATGAACGCAATGCCTCGCCGCATACGATTCGCAATTACGAAAGCGACTTGATTCAATTCCGCGATTATCTGAAGGGCGGCGATGCCGAAGCCAAGGTTGACCTTGGGACGGTGACGACTCAGGGCATTCGCGGATTCTTAAGTCAACTCTTCGACAAGGAAAAGAAGAAGACTTCCATCGCGCGCAAGCTGGCGGCAGTGCGGGCGTTTTTCAAATTCCTCGAAAAAGATGGCGCGCTTGCGGCGAATCCCGCCGCTACGATTTCCACTCCCAAGCTTGACAAAACTCTTCCCCGCATCATGACCGAAGAGGAGATGAATGATTTCCTCAACCGGGTCGCCGAGGCTGCGTCCAAAGGCGAATCCATGTTGCGCCGCGACCGGGCCATTCTGGAATTGCTCTATGCCTCGGGGTTGCGGGTGAGCGAGCTTGCCGGACTGGATCTGCGCAGCGTGAATTTTGGCGACGGCATGCTGCTGGTGCGCGGCAAGGGGCGCAAGGAGCGCATTGTTCCCTTCGGCTCCAAGGCCAAACAGGCGATCGAGGAATATCTGCCGGTGCGCGAAAAAGTATTGATGGAGATGCGAAAAACCGGACAGACGGCGCTCTTCATCAACACCAAAGGCGCGCGCCTCACAACGCGGTCGGTTGACCGGCTGCTCAAGAAATACGTGCTCATGTACGGACCGAACGTGAAGGTCAGCCCCCACTCGATGCGGCACGCCTTTGCATCCCACCTGCTGACCGAAGGCGCCGACCTGCGCGCCATTCAAGAAATGCTGGGCCACAAAAGTCTTGCCACAACGCAGAAGTACACGCAGGTCTCCATCAAACAGCTCATAGATGTTTACGATAAGACACACCCCAAGGCGTGATAGATTCAGGGCGCTTAAACCTGATGCTCTTAAATATTTGGTGGGAATGCCGTTCGCAAGGTGGACGAGGAATCAGCTTGAGCGCTCGGAGTCAATAGGTTGGGGGCCAGACGATTTTGGCGAAGACCTGCCCAAGTTTTCATCAAGGCCCAAAATACGCTGAAGTGGTTTTCCTCGAGCGAGATTTCAGGCCGAACGCATTACCGCGGTTGGTTGTGCAGATTGCTCAAAAACCAATCGCCGACATCTGCGGATGCCTCGGAAAGCATTGATAAAACAGGCTTGCCTGCCCGAACACTGACGGCGACCGCTTTTACGCCCATCCAAACGGCCCAATCTTCGGCCAAGCGCCGGGTCTGCTGAAATCAATCTGGGGACGGGGGCGCGAGCCTTTGGTGAAGTAGGTGATGAACACAAAGGTGCCGTAAAATGCCGCTCCGGCAAGTACGGTCCAGTCCAAGGCTGTGGTCAAAACTGTGGTCCAATCCAACGTGGCTAACATCGGTTCTCCTCTTTCGCTAAAAACACGCCTACACCTATATTGATTCACAATGGGCCCGAAGGGTTACCCAATTTTACGCTTTCGGACTAGTACGAATGGCTAACGCGATTTGCAAGCAACGTGCAGGGGGCGCTATTGAGTTGCTCTGTATCTGATATTGTCAACAATCTAAAGCACCTTCCCTTCCAACGCCATCTCGATGAATTCCGAGGAATTTGATTCCCTTTGGCGGGCAGAATGCTAGAATCAGTTGCAGTTTTGGGGGCGATCCACGTTCTCAGCGGCGTGAAGCGTCGATTCATTTTCTGTAAATTGGAATGTCGGAATTTTCCCCATCTGCACTGGAATCTTGGAAGTCGATGCCATCGAATATCTACTATTACGAACCCTGTGCGGTACGCGCCAAGCTGAAGGGGCTGGGCGGGGGTATCGCCTTCTTCCCCTGGCACGCGGCGAGAATGAGGGCGGGGACGTGGCAACTTCCCGCCGTGGTCATTGCCGACGCCACCAAGGACGATCTGGAACGGATCGAGATCTCCGCGCCCAAGCCCGACAAGCTGCGGATCGTCTGCCTGATGAACGGACATCCCCTTCCGCCGGCAGGCTCAAGTCGCGGATATTCGCGCTGCTGCCTCACAACGTTCCCAAAGTCACACTCGCCACGACGGTGGAAAAGGCGTTTGCGGACCTGCGCGCAAGCGAGGAGCAGCGCGAGACGCGCCTCGAATTGCGCCGGGCGGCGTCGGACCTTGAGACCCTGAATAAGATCGGGGTTGCGCTCTCGACGGAGAAGAACACCGACGCGCTGTTGGAACTGATTCTGAGCAAGAGCCGCGAGATCACCTCCGCCGACGCCGGTTCGCTCTATCTCGTGGAAGAGGGCCGCGGGAAACGGAATCTCGTCTTCAAGCTGACTCAGAACGACAGCCACTCCGTTCCCTTCCGCCAATTCACCATTCCCATCGACACCAGCAGCATCTCCGGCTACGCGGCTTCGACCGGGCAGATATTGAATATCAAAGACGCCTACCGGATCCGCAACCTCCCCTTCAAGCTCAATCGCGATTTCGACAAGAAATTCGGCTACCGCACCAAATCGATGATGGTCATCCCGATGAAGAACCAGAAGGGCGAGGTCATCGGCGTGCTCCAACTCATCAATTCCAAGAAGCATCCGAACGTGAAGTTGACCACCTCGAAAATTGTGCGCGAGGAGGTCGAGCCATTCTCGAAACGTAGCCAGGATCTGGCCTCATCGCTTGCCAGCCAGGCCGCAGTGTCGCTGGAGAACAACCAGCTCTATCGCGATATCGAGCGGCTGTTTGAAGGGTTTGTCAAAGCGTCGGTGACAGCGATTGAATCGCGCGATCCCACGACGTTTGGACACTCCGAGCGCGTGGCGAAATTACCGTGGCGCTGGCGGAACTCGTCCACCGCGTCGATGAAGGCCCTTATAAGGTTATCCGCTTCAGCCGCGAGGACATCCGCGAGATTCGCTACGCATCGATTCTGCACGACTTCGGAAAAGTCGGGGTCAAGGAAGAGGTTCTGGTCAAGGCGCAGAAGCTCTATCCGCACCAGCTCGAACTGGTCCGAAAGCGCTTCCAGTACATTCGCAAATCTCTGGAACTGGAATCCTACCGCAAGAAAGTGGATTACCTGCTGGTGCACGGGAACCAGGGATATGAAGAACTTTTCGGACGGCTCGATGGCGACCGCGACCGCGAACTGGGGGACCTCGATGAATTCATGCAGGACATTCTGCGCGCCAATCAGCCGACCGTGTTGCCGGAAAAGATCTCGGAAAAACTCGTGGAGATTGCGGGGTGGAGATTTGAAGATCCTTCCGGGCCGTCGGAACCCCTGCTAACCCCGGAAGAGCTGCAACTGCTTTCGATCACCAAGGGAAGCCTGAACCCGGAAGAGCGCTTACAGATTGAGTCGCACGTGATCCACAGTTTCCGCTTTCTCGATCAGATTCCCTGGACGAAGGAACTCAAGCGCATCCCCGAAATTGCCCGCGCTCATCACGAAAAGCTCGACGGCTCGGGGTATCCCTATCGCATGAAGGCGGAAGAGATTCCGTTCCAGGCGAAGATGATGACGATTTCCGACATTTATGATGCTTTGACCGCCCGCGACCGGCCGTACAAGAAAGCTGTTCCCGTCGAGCGCGCGCTCAACATCATCGGCGACGACGTGAAATCAGAGCTTCTCGACCCTGCCCTGTTTAATCTCTTCGTTGACGCGAAGATTTACGAACTCACCGCGAATGATTGAGGGCTCGCGACTGGAACTCCTGCCTTTTGTTGCATGTCCTATCCACTAAAATTTGGCCATCAATGGGCGGGCATTCAGTAAGGGTGCCACAAATCTTCGTCCTCATAGACGAGGACGCCGCGGTGGGACGCGAGGTCTTCCCAGGTGAGACAGTAAAGGCGTCCCTTGTCGAAAGCAGCCTCCAGCCTGTGGGTGGTGCCAACCCAGGTCAGATGCTGCCCATTTTGGAAGTCGGTCATGGTGGAGTTTGGTACGCCGAGTTCAGATTCCACCTCCTCCGGCGAAAGCGTCGTGCGCAGCCGTTGCGGATGGCGCTTCACGACCGCCCCATCCAGAGGAACTGAGATTTCCCGGCTCGAATCCTCAACAATCGAAGTTTGAAAGAAGGAAGTTATCTTCTGCTCGCGCTGAACCAGACGCTGCGCCTCCAATTCACGTTGATGATGAGGGAGATAGAACTTTAAGAAAAGCAGAACACCCCCCAAAAGCAGGAGCTGAATCAGAATGAAACGCCAGGGGACATTTCCAGATTCAGAGTGGGTCATATTTTCAATTGTAATGCAGGGGATGCGGACCTGGGAAGAAGGTCGGGCCTTTGGAGCCAAATGACGGGCTCAAGGATAATGCCCGGCAGCGGCCCTCACACGCGAACAAACGGGCGCCCTCCAAGAATGGGGAATCCCAATTTCAAACCAAGTGGTGTTTAACCGGAAACAATGGCCGACCTGAGGGCAGGCGCAATTACCTGGCGGCGGGTTGCGGGTTTGGCCCTTTAAGATATTGAGGGTCAAAGCGTTGGAACTTCATCCCGCAATTGGGACATGCCAGCAAACCCAACATTTCCCGCGGACTGGATTTGCGGGTGATTTCCATGCGGAAAGCCTTCTTGCAGGCAGGACAACGTGAAAGCGGATAAGCGCTTTGCATACAAATTTCTCCACTGGAACATGAGCAGAAGGTCAATCTTACCATTCCACCCCGGAGAACGCAAACTGCGGTCGCCCCCTCCGCGGACATGGCCTACAGTCGTCGCCTCGTGGGGCCGCGTACTCTGCTGCCCTTTCGACTCTGCCCGCCAGAATGCCTCGGCTCGCGGGGGGGCTTTGCACTATCCCTTGTGGTGGTAAACTTCCCACCCTTTGTAGTTGCTCAGGGCGTCCGCAACCGCCCTACCGTAATGGCTGCGGTTTACCGCGACATGATGTTCAAACCCATGATTACAAACGAATTGTAGAAGATTCTGGAGCCCCTGAATCCTTACAACACCGTATCCACCAAAGGTTTGCAGCTTGTCCGAGGTGATTTCGCCCTCGCCGCAATAGGCGCGCAGCTTGCCATTCAAATCATCCGTCGAGACGCGGCAGTAGGTCAGCGGTCCGGCCTTCAGGCTGCCGACGACGGTTCCAAAGGTATTGAGCTTGCCCACGGACCCGGCAATGATCTCCTGGAAATCCATCTTGGGCTCTTCGAAGAAGTGTTTGGGCAGGTTCGAGCAGTGGAAGATCACCGCCTTGTCCGGATCCTCACCATAATTATTGTTCCAATCGACGATGGCGCTGGGGTCGCCGGCAGCGAGTTGCAGGACGTACATACCGATCATGCCAATCATGTCGGTTTCGCAGGCGCTGGGCATCAGGCTGTTGGACATCATGCTCATCAGCGTGCAAGGCACGACGCCGAAGAATTCCTCCATCGCCGTCCAGCACTGGATCGAGGTGCCGGCGAGGGCATTGTCCTTCATCCAGCCGTCAACCACCACGCCGAACTTCGCCATCTTCACCAGCGGACCGCCGGGAATACCCTGGGTGGGGACGTAGTCCTTGATTTCCGCCAACTTGGCCACCACCTTGGGATCATCGTCAGCCAGCTTGCCGATGCGGCCGAAGACCTCAGAAAGGTCTAAAGTTTCGGTGGAGATGCCGTGGCGCTCCATCAATTTCTCACTGAAGCGCACCGTGTTAAAGGCCGCAGGGCGCGCGCCGAGGACGCCAACGCGAAGATTTTTCAGGCCTTTAACAACCCGGCAAGTGGCGGCAAAGGATTTCAGATCGTCAAGAAATCCCTGCGACGAGGGCGCCTGGGTATGCTGCGAGGTCAGCGTGTACTTGATGCCGTATTGCCACAGGTTGTTGCACGCGGAGATCTTTCCGCAAAAACTGTCGCGGCGGGAGCGAGAAGCATCTTGTGCAGCTCATCGGGAAAGGCGTGAATCAGAACCCGGAACGTCCAAGCCGGCGGCCCGCAGGGTATTGGCAATGCCGCGTTCATCGCCAAAATTCGGCGGGGAGACCAGCACTCCGTCAATCTCACCGCCATGCTTCTTGAAAAGGTCCGCGCACTTCATTGCATCCTGAAGGGTCTCAACCGACCCGAATTTGCTGTCCTCGGGCGTCAGGCAGACGCTTCCGTAGCCCTGCTGCTCGAGAATGCGCAGGATCTCCACTCGCCCGTCGCGCGCAAGAATATCGGGAAAGAAACCGCGATTACCAATAATGACGCCAAATTTTGCCGACTTGGACATAAAACCGACCTCCCTATGAGTATAAGACGAATATGTTGACCAGATGAACTCGGCCCGCCATTCTACCACGCTAAGGCCCAAATGGAAGAAATTGGCAAGGTTTTGTCGAACTCGCCGCCCGTAGCGATGACCGCCGTCTTTGCAGCCCGAGCCTTTTCGCGAACGCTAACACCAGTCCCACGCAAAATCTGCATGCAACGATCCCGAAGAACCGCTGACCGCAAAGGCAGCCGTCATCGGGTTTTTCCTGAACACCACCCCTCGCCGCGCCCTTCGATCCATTTGTAGGGGGTGGGCTCGCCTCCCCTGATTTGCCGATTGCGCGCCATCGGCCTGGGTAGGTCAAGCCCTGCGAAACCCGCTGCGCTCTTAGCGGCATATCGGCCGCCGGTTCTTCCTGGAAACCGCCCTCTGGCGCCGATACGCCGCCCCTCACAAGATTGCGGTAGGCCCAAAGGGTCCGCTGCCCCCTCGCCGGTCCCCCGACACTCCCGCGCATTTGCTATCGGCGGCTTGGGGCGGAGAGGTGAAATATCTTAACCCGGCATTTTTCCTCTTGACACTGGCACCATAGTAGGCTAGAATATACTGGAGGAGAATGCCATGGATGCCGCTCGCCGATGCCTCAATACTTCGCACTTTTCTGGCCGCATTCTGCCCGTTGGCCATGAATCTCCCAAAGCTGAGAACTTACTGATAACAAAGGGAAAACTTTTGCATTTTCCCCTTCCCAAAGCTGAGAACATACTGAAAATAAGCCAGTTACACGAAACGCCAAAAGAAGTTTCGGGTTTTTCCCTTCAAAAAGCTGATAACATACTGAAAATAAACAAGTTATACGAAATGCCAAAATGTGAATTAGAGATGACCGAGCCGTGCCGCAGAATTGAGCACCACGACCCGGCTTTCTGACTCTATGAACCAGCGACCGGCCACATCAACGGGGTTGGTTTCAGCAGGCTGCCATATTGAAACGGCATCCGAGCATAGAAGCCGTTCATACGAACCGCGCTAAGCCGGGCGGCGGAAGCGGTCGAGGATTTGAAAGATAATCAGGCCCAAGGCTACGTTGACCAGCACGGCGGTGGCGGTGTCGAGGAGGCGAAGCGGCGGAGCCGAATCGAACAAAATGTGCTGGAGGGCAAATACACAGAGGTTGTGGATAAGAACAAAGAATGCGGTGAGCACGGCGCGCGGTAGGAGTGACTCCAACTCAAAGCGCGTGCTGGCATTTGCCGCCAGGTAGCCGATAATCGCCTTGGCTATTCCATAAGATCCCGATATACCTATGGGAAAGCGCGTCCTGAAGCAGCCCAAGAGTGGTGGCGTAGCCAATGCCAAAGAGCTTGTCGCGGCGCATCAGGGCGAAATAGATGGCAACCAGGAGGGGGAAATCCATCAGCCGCGCCAGGGGGAACTTGAGGGGCAGAAACGTTTGCAGCAGCAGCGCTACGCCCGCCGATCCATAGAGGATCGCCGGGTGAACCTTGAAAACCGCGATGGAACGATGGTTCGAATCGGGCATGGGCACACTAGACTACCAGAAGCGGCGGCGCTGTGGGAATCGGCTTCGGAAAAAATTCATTCCGGAGAAACGGGAATACATCACACCCGCAGATTGGAGGAGAAAAGTGGAAGGAAATTATTGCGAGCCCAAAGGCTGGCTTGATGCCTGTTGTTCGGCAGCGGTGGGCTTCAAGACCACGAGCACGACCTCCAGGCGGTTCAGTCGGCGGCGGGCTTTACGGTGATCGTCTTGTAGATGTTCCCATTCCCGACGTTCACGACCGTCCCAACCGGCAAACCCTTGGGGTAAACCTGGTCGAGGCCGGAGGTTACCACGCCTTCGCCCGCGGGCAACATTCTCCTCATCCATGACGTAATTAACCTCGCAGAAATTGTTGCTGCCCCCCTTGAGGATTCCCTGCGCGCGGCTTTGCGAAAGGGTCACGCCGACGCCACTGGAGGGATCCACGAGCAACAGCACCTGGGCGCTGTGAGGAAACACTGCAATGATCTTTCCCACCACCCCTTCCGGCGTGATAACAGCCAGGTCCGTGGTGAGGCCGGAATCCGAACCCTTATCGATAAAGATGGCGTTGGAATTCTCTCCCGGGCTGGAAGCGATGACCTCCGCCGCAGTGGATTGATAACGCCAACTGGTTTTTGAAATCGAGGAGAGTCCTTAAGCGCCGCGATTCCGCCGCTTCCTCGCCCATTTGTTGAATCTGTGCCTTCGCCGCCACCAACTGAACGTGCAATTCCTGATTCTCCTCCTCCGCGTGCCAGAGATTTCGGTAAGTTCGGTAGGCATTGGAAGAGGAGTTGACCAAGCCGCCGAGGGATCGCTCAAAGGGATCGAAGACGGCAACGGCCCAGTAGCGAATCAGGCGCACGTGGTGGTTTCGGGTTATTTGCAAGGAGAGCAGGAGAAGCTGGGCGGCAACCACCAGGACAAGGGCAAAGAAAGGACCGGTGGCGATTAACGAAGGCCGGCATGCCGGGGCTATCGTGATTCAACGCCTGAACGGGCCGCGTCAATTCCGGGGAGTTGGGATCAAACATAAAATCGTCAGCCGTGGACAGTCGCCAAATAAAGCCTGAATTCTAACTGTTTGACGACCGCGTCCAGCCCCCACCCACCTAGGTAAAAGGGTTCATCGCTCGGGGTGCGATTCCCCACCCTCTGCCTATCGGCAAAGTGTTGTTACAACTTGAATTAGACCTCACTCTACAACAGTCCCGAGCCGCATTCAACCCGGTTCATCATCCGGATTACTCGATCGCCACACGCCGCAAGAGGTCAAAATCCGTCAACATTCTGCCTGTACCCAGAACCACGGAGGCCAGCGGGTCCTCGGCAATCGAGACCGGAAGGCCCGTCTCTTCACGGATGCGCTTGTCGAGATTCTTCAGCAGGCCGCCGCCCCCGGTGAGCACGATGCCACGATCGGATATGTCGGCAGAAAGTTCGGGAGGCGTGCGCTCGAGGGCGACGCGAATGGCGTTGAGAATCGTTGAGACGCATTCGGACAAGGCGTCGCGAATCTCCGAGTCGTCAATGGTAATGGTCTTGGGAATGCCTTCGAGCAGGTGCCGGCCCTTGATTTCCATGGTCAGAGGCTTTTCCAGCGGGTAGGCGGAGCCAATTTCCATCTTGATGTGCTCGGCGGTGCGCTCGCCCACCAGCATGTTGTACTTGCGCTTCAAGTAGGCGGTGATGGCCTCGTCCATTTCGTTTCCGGCCACGCGCACGGAGCGGCTGTAGACGATTCCGGAAAGCGAGATGACGGCAATATCCGTCGTGCCGCCGCCGATATCCACGATCATGCTGCCGGAAGGCTCGGTGATGGGCAAGCCGGCGCCGATGGCGGCCATCATCGCCTGCTCCACCAGAAAGACTTCGCTGGCCCGGGCGCGCATGGCGGAATCCTGCACGGCGCGCTTTTCCACCTGGGTGATTTCCGAGGGAACGCCAATGACGATGCGCGGGTGAACGAACATCGTGCGGTTATGGGCCTTCTTGATGAAGTGATTCAGCATCTTTTCCGTCACCTTGAAGTCGGCGATAACGCCGTCCTTCAAGGGGCGGATGGCGACGATGTTGCCGGGCGTGCGGCCCAGCATCTCCTTGGCATCGCGTCCCAACGGCCTCGATGTCCCCATTGACTTTATTGATGGCGACGATGGAAGGCTCATTGACCACGATTCCCTTGCCCTTGGCGTAGACCAGGGTATTGGCAGTCCCCAAGTCGATGGCGAGGTCGGAGGAAAAAACACTGAATAAGGAACGGAGGTTCATTCGCTTGTGAGCTCCTGCTGTGATGGACCGGAGTGAAAGGCGAAGCGAAATCTCATTCAATCACGACGGTCTTTCGAATCGTATTGGTATTGCCCTTGCGGTCTTGGGCGGTAATCGTGATCTGATTCGAGCCGGAGTTCGGAGAACGGGGACGGTGAAGCCCCGGAACGTGCCGTCCGGTGAAATGGAAAAGACTTGCTCATTGTTGATGATCACGGTGGAGCCGGGTTCAGTCTTGCCTTGTACCTCGATCACCCTGCCATGCTGAATGATCTTGGTCAACTTCCAGATAAGCCTGGTTCCCGGCGACTTGCTGCACGCAGGTTCAACCGATTGGCCTGGCTGGGCTGGCTTTCCACTCCTTTGGCATCAATCGCACTCACCATCCAATAATAGATTCCCTCTTCCAAGCCCGGAAACCGGAACCGAAGTCTTGTCCGCTACTTTCTTGTCCACCATGAAATTGGAGAGCATGACCGAGGGAGAAATCTGCAAGTGGTAGGCCTGTGCCCCCGGAACCTCGGTCCAACTGAAATCCAATTCGGTCGATTTGGGATCCTGCACCTGGAGCTTCAGTTCCATATTCGGAGGAGTCAGCAGGGTGGGAGGAGCGATCACTTTGGTCCGCACCAGCCCTGCCTGTTCCGCGGCGAACGAAACCTGCTCATACTGGCCCAATTGGACGCTTGTCGAGCCGCGGGTCACCTCCGCTTGGCCCAGTGTCCATGGTGATCTCGTGGACGTTATTATCCGGATCGTTGCGGACCATGGCGCGGCTTTCTTCATTCAAACTCGCCACCGCATCGGCAAACGAGACCTGTGAACTCGAACCCGGCGTTTCAAAATGCCCGGTTGCAAGATCCACCGCGCCGGACGTCACTTGCACGGCCACTTTGGTGGCGCGGGTCACGGGGTCTTCCCGGCTCTCTTCCACGACAATCAGCGCATCAGGCTTCAACGTGTAATTGGTGCCGTCGGCAAAAATGATACGCGCCACTCCATCGCTTCCCGTCTGTACAAAGTCGCCCTTTTCCAGGCTGGTATTGAAATCAGCGCGGATCCATTGAAAGGAGGAAGCCTTCTTGACGCGAACGTTTCCGTCCAAATTGACGAAGTGGGCCTCCTTGCGGCTCGTCACCGTTTGATGAATGTCGGGGCTGGCGGCCACAACCTCCAGCGCCTGCCGCGCGGTGTTCACTACAAACTTCGGAGAAATCAGGTAAATAACCCCCATCACCAGGAACAAAGCCAGCACAATATAGATCGCAATCGTGCGATATGAGATGGTTGTCCACTCAACTTCAACCGAACGCCCGCGATCTCCACTATGAGGCTGTGTCCGTGGTGGGTTCATATTGACTGCAATCCCGCAGGCTTATTCTTGACGAATCCCCTTGCAGGGTCAAGGAGATTTAGCCCTTTTGGGCGCAGGTCCGTAGCACCAACGGGCTATGACCGAAATGTTAGGGGACAGAGATTTAAATTCCCTCTGCGGAGGGCCACCGGCGCGACCCCCGGCATTTGCTCGGGTGCGGAGAATACCGAAGATTCATGGGAGACTTTCGCATCGAGGCCCCGTTTAACTCCCAGGCCTTTCGCCAGCTCCCCGCATACGGTTACAGATCTCATCTCTTAAGCCGCGGGTTCATCGCCGCTGGGCCCGAGGAAGTAGCTGTTGCAGGCATCCTTGATCGCTTCCATGCTAAGCACCGGTTTGCTGCCGTCATATTTGGCCTTCCAGCAGATGTGCTGAATGATATCGCGCGGATAGCAAGCCCGTAGCGGCTGGCGCATTTCCTCCAGCATTTTGATAAAGTGTCCGATCACGTAGGAGTCGTATTCCGTCCCCGACTGCGCGCAAACCCGGCGGGAAATCTCATGGAATTGCTCCACCGTGACGTAGGAGACTTTGATCTTGTTCTGGATGCGCCGCATGAAAGCTTCGTCGGCAAGGCTGGCGGGATTCAGGTTGGTGGAGAAGGCGACAATCAGGTCGAAGGGAATCTCGAACTTGCTCCCGCCGGCGAGAGTCAGGAAATCGATTCGACGGTCCATGGGCACGATCCAGCGATTGAGCAGTTCCGCCGGGCTGATGCGTTCACGTCCGAAGTCGTCAATGATCAGAATGCCGTTGTTCGCTTTCATTTGGATGGGGGCGGAATAGAAACCCAGAGCGGGGTTGAATTGAAGATCCAGAAGGTCCATGGTCAGTTCGCCGCCAACCATGACGCGCGGGCGGCGGCACAATTCCCAGCGCCAGTCGCAATCGGGAGGCATGCGCTCCCCGCGGGAGGTATGAAGCAGCTTGTCAAAAACGGTGATGATCTGGCCCTGAACTTCCACCGCGTGGGGAATCCAAACCGAGTCCTTGTAGATGCGGGGAAGCGTCTCGGCAATCGCGGTCTTTCCCGTTCCCGTGGGGCCGTAGAGGATGATCGATTGGCCGGAAACCAGCGCGGCCCCCAATTGATCCAGCATGACATCGCCGATGACAAGGTTGTCGAAGGCACGTTCCAGATCGGGCCGGTGGACCACCACGTCCATGACGCTTTGGGTGCGAACCACTTCGACGTAAGTCTCGAGGGAAACCGGCGCAGGCCCCGCGTACATATCGCGCGCCATGATTTGCTGTGCCTCCGTCTGTCCCTTGGAAGTGCACACAATCCGGTGGTTGCCAGCGGTCATGCCCGTGACCTCAACCAGCTTGTCCTTGCGGATAAATTCGAAGATTTCGAAGACAACGTCCGGACCCAGGTGCATCCGCCTGCCCAGCTCGGTCAGCGAAAGCTCACCCGCCAGATACAGAATCTTGATGGCCAGCCCTTCGAGAAGGTTGATCGGTACGCGCGTCTTCTCGACGGTGTCGGGCTCCTTTCCAACGAGATCTAGGGTTTGCGGATGTGGTTCGGGATATGGCAGTGTTCCCAAGGCGCCCTCCGTTCAAATCAAGAATTTCGCTGTTGTGCATGCTCCGAATCTGAAAGAGAGTATACTCCCGTCAAATCCTCGCTGAAAGAGTGTCTTTGCCGGTATTAAGCTGGAATCGAGGTGCCCCTGTTTCGCCAGCCTGCGAAATGGATATGTCCCTGCAAGGAATAACTGATGCAGCGGGAAATTACACAGCGATAAAGAGTCCTAGAATCTCCGATGACATGCGTTGATGCGGCCCCAACCCTATGCTAGGATGTGCGCTTGTCTTCGGGCGCGACCGACCCGTCTTTGGGCCATTCCACGAACTAAAGGAGCTCAGGGTGAAAATCTACGAAGGTGAGAATATTCGCAATGTTGCACTGGTAGGCCACGGTGATACTGGCAAGACGCAGTTGATCAGCGCACTGCTCTATACGGCGGGCATGGTGAACCGCCTGGGCAAGGTGGACGAAGGCACCTCGGTAACCGACTACGACGAAGAAGAAATCCAGCGCAAATTCTCCATCAGCACCTCACTGGCCTATGCGGAATGGGGCAAGACCAAAATCAACTTCATCGATACCCCCGGCTACAACATTTTCATGCATGAAACGGAAGCGGCCATGGAGGCGGCGGATGCCGCCCTGGTGTTCATCCACGGTGTCGCCGGCGTGGAAGTCCAGACGGAAAGGGTCTGGGGGTTCTGCGAGGAGTTTTCCCTTCCCCGCGCCTTGGTCATCAATCAATTGGATCGCGACCGCGCCAGCTTTGAAAGGACGATGGAAGCGTTGCGCAAGGCCTACGGCCGGGCGGTAATTCCCGTCCAACTTCCCATCGGCGATGAGCGGGATTTCCATGGCCTTGTCGACTTGGTCCGCATGAAGGCCTACCTCTACGTCCCCAACGGTTCGGGCAAACCCAGGGAGACGGAAATTCCCGCCGACCTTCAGGAAGCCGCCACCGCCGCGCATGAAGCTCTCGTGGAAATGGTCGCGGAAGGCAACGACGCGCTGATGGAGGAATTTTTCGAAAAGGGCACCATTCCCGTCGAGGATCTGGTTCCCGGGTTGAAGCAGGCCGTGGGGGAACGGAGAATCTTCCCCGCTCTCGTTGCTGCTGGGGTGCTCAATATTGGCAGCGAGTCGCTGATGAATTTCCTGGTGGACTACATGCCCTCGCCCGTCGAGCGCGGCGACGCGAAAGGCCTGGATCATGAGGGTGGCCAGCCGGTAAACCGCAAGATCGCGGACAGCGAGCCCGTTGCAGTGCACGTCTTCAAAACGGTGGCGGACCCGTTTGCCGGGCGCGTCAGCTATTTCAAAGTTATTTCCGGCATTCTCAAGAACGAAGCCAATCTCACAAATTTCAATCGCGGCGGGGCGGAGCGCCTGTCGCACATCGGCATTGTGCAGGGCAAGACTCAAACTGCGGTCACGGAGCTCCATGGCGGCGATATCGGCGCCGTGGCAAAGCTGAAGGACACGCTGACCGGCGACACCTTGGGCGACAAGGCTTCACCCATTGTTTTCCCCAAGGTGAAGCTCGCCGAACCCGCCATTTCCTTCGCCATCGAGCCCAAGTCCCGTGGCGACGAAGACAAACTCTCCACCGCCATCCATCGCATGCTGGAAGAGGATCTTCTCTTGAGATTCGCGCGCGACCCGCAAACCAAGGAGTTTCTGCTCTCCGGGGCAGGCCAGCAGCACGTGGAAGTGGCGGTTTCCAAACTCAAGCGCCGATTCAATATTGAGGTCACGCTCAAGGCTCCGAAGATCCCGTATCGCGAGACGATTCGCGCGCGCGCCGAAGCTCAGGGCAAGCACAAGAAACAGACCGGCGGCCACGGCCAATATGGTGACTGCTGGATCAAGCTGGAACCACTGCAGCGGGGTGCAGGGTTCGAGTTCGTCAACGATATTTTTGGCGGCGCCATTCCGCGCAACTTTATCCCGGCGGTGGAAAAGGGCATCGTTGAAGCCGCAGCTCGTGGCTATCTGGCGGGTTTCCCGGTCGTCGATTTCAGGGTGATCGTGTTTGACGGCTCCTACCACGACGTCGATTCATCGGAAATGGCATTCAAACTTGCCGGCTCCAAAGGATTCAAGAAGTGCATGGAGCAGGCCAAACCCTGCCTGCTGGAACCCATCATGAACGTGGAAATCCACGTTCCGGAGAACAATTCCGGCGACATCATGGGCAATCTTAACGGACGGCGCGGGCGAATTCAGGGGATGGAACCGGAGGGGCATACCACGGTGGTGAAGGCCCAGGTGCCTCTGGCGGAAATGCTGTCTTACGCGTCCGACCTTACCTCCATGACACAGGGCAGGGGCACGTATTCGATGGAGATGTCGCATTACGACGTCGTTCCCCCGATGATTGCCGACAAGATTGTGGCGGCGCACAAACCCTCGGCGGTGGAAGAGGACGAAGAGTAGGGGCAATTACGAATTAAGAATTAGGAATTAAGACTTGGGAATGAGGGGCCCCTGTCGCGATACGCTGTTCTCGCATTAGCTACTGAAGCTTTGCGGTAATCCGGTCATGAATCCAGTGGGGATCCCACCATTCGACCGGATTTATCGGAACTCCGTCCAGCAAAATGGTGAAATGCAGATGGTCGCCGCCGGCCAGCCCGGTTTGCCCGCTGCGGCCAATCTCCTGCTCCTTCTTGACGCTGTCTCCCTCTTTGACCTCCAGCGAACTCATGTGGCCGTAGAGGCTCTGAAGGCCGCAGCCGTGATCGATCACGATCGCGTTGCCGTAGATCCCGAAGTACCCTGCCATCACCACAACCCCGTCATTGGCGGCGCGGACAGGCATGTGTTCGGAACCCGCGAGGTCAAAGCCAAGGTGAGTTTGGTGATCCACCTCCTGACCCTCGTACTTGTAGGTTCGATAATCGGCAAAGCTCGCCTCGGTTTTGGCGGGGAGACGAAGGAAGGTTCCGTTCCACAGGAAGTGGTTCGCCGTGTGCTTGGAAAGCTCAACCAGCTTTTGCGCGTCCTCCTGGCGGAGCGGTCCGTTGATCTGGAGGAAATTCTTCAGAAGGCTTCCCTGGTCGTTGAGTTCGGGAGTCTGACTCATGATGGGCGGAACAACATTCTCAAGAAAATGCCCGCCCGATAATTTTTCCAAATCGAAAGTGTCCGAGTGGAATTTCTTGGGGAAGACCTTGTAAGTAAAGCTGGCCTTGGTCTCGTTTCCTGCGTCATCGCGAGCCACGATGTGGGGAACAGTGGAAGGATCGGTGTTGTAGGCGTAGGCAAACAGGCAGAGTCGCATTTGCGGGTCGGATTCTTTTACGGGGAAACTGGGATAGAAGTTATCCCCCACCTGCACGCCTGATTCGGTTGTTCCGGGTGAGACCTTGAACACCGCCATATCGCATCCGCCCTGGTTGATATAGTGCTGCGTCGTCATCACTTCAATCTGCGGCGGCGCAAAGCGCACGGGAAGCTCGATCGCAGTTTCACTCTCGCCTCCACGAAAGAACCGGCCCCAGGAATCGTTCACCGCCGTCACCCGGATCGTGGCCCGGCCTTCCTTCAATTCAGGAATCACTTCCCTTCCCACCAGAACATTCCAGGAGGTGGCGCTGACAGGGCCTGATGACCAGAACTTCCAGGAGGAATGTGGTTTCGCTGAAATAACCAGTGATGACTGGTGAATCACCTGCCCGTTCTGCTCAACCTCGAGAGTCACCTTCTTCAGGTTGTGCCTCGCATCGCTGGCGTTAACCACCAATTGAGCGCGCTGTCCCAGGCCCCTGGGTTGGTTCTGGAGAGCAATGGTCGGGGCCTCCCGGCTGGTCAGCTTAACGATAAAGACCAAAAAGACGACGGCAAGAATAAGAAGAACGAACACGACGGCGGCGCCGACGCCGCTGGCGGATTTACGGTGAAGTTTGGACAAGCGCGTCCTCCCCAATAACGAAATCTGAGCCTCGAAAACTTGAGCTCAGCCGAATCTTGATGAGCAATGGGCGGGATGCAAATTTCATTCTGCGGCTTTGGCTCTAAACGCCGGGCTTGATGACCTGGATGCGCAGGTTGCGAAAGTCAATGCGGTTGGAGTGGCTTTCCAGGCCGATATATCCCTGGTCGGGAACCCTGCTCAGCGGGCGTTTTTCCGCAAACACAAAGGCAGGATCGTCAAAGTCGATTTTGTGAATCCGGTTGCCATTGAGGTAGACGGTCAAATGGCGGCCGATGCAGGAAATCTCCACCTGATTCCATTCGCCCGTTTCCTTCCCCACGCCGTACAGAGGAATCACCGCGCCATAAATCGCTCCGGAGCTATGCAGGTCGGTGGGTTGGCCGGCATCATCCTTGAGGGCAATTTCGAGGCCGCTAAAAACCGGATCGCCCTGTTCGGCAGACCGCAGCAGAATGCCTCCCGCTGCGCCGTGGGCAACGCGGTAGTCCAGGCGCAGGACGAAATCCGCATAGCGTTTGTCGGACCGCAGCCAGCCGCCCTTGCCCTCGGTCCAGAGAATCTGGTTTTCCGCGTGCCAATCCTGCGGCCCCATTTCGTGCCAGCCGCTCAGGTCCGCGCCGTTGAACAGAGCCAGCGATGCGCCATCGTCAACATCCTGCTGCGCCAAGGAAGAGACTCCAAGGAACAGCGAAATCATCAAGAACCAGCAGAATTTCCTCAACATCCCCGGCAACACTCCCAGCGGTTGGCCCAATCTGCAAGCCTGTGATACAAGATACTCGAAATCAAGTTGATTGCACAAACTGAATTGGTCCTTGGAGCATAATGCCAAAACTCATCGTGAGGCTGCTTCGTCCCACTGCGCGCCGGGCCGTGAACGAGTATCTACGCCTCTACGCGCGGAGTTTTAATCCCGATGAACGCGTCAGCCCGGCAATATTACGGCGTGTCATGGTTCCCTCACCCGAGCGCGTGAACCCCGTCCATCTGTTCGCGGCTTACCTCGGCGGCCGCTTGGCGGGTGGGGCCTGCACGCTGGTGCTGCCGGCTTTCCGCGTGGTTTTCGGCAGCTACATCTTCGTAGACCCGGCACTTCGCAGCCGCGGACTGGGTATGCAGATGCTGCGGCAGGTCCTTCGACAGGAACGGCGTGGCTCGCACGGATGGAACTTGCGGCTGTATGTGGAAACCACCGTGGCCTCGGGGCCGCGGTGGCCCGATGCGTTGGCCAAAGTTGGTTTCCGATTTTTCCCCGCCATGTGGCCGCTCATCTCCTACCGTAATCCCGGCAAAGTAGTCGCCGGGCGTCTTGGGTATTACCCGCTGCGAAAAAATCCCCCCTATGGATTTTCCCAACCTGCCCTCTTGATGTATCTCCATGCCATGATTTACGGGCCGGAAGCGACGCACCGCCACCTGCTCCCGCGCCTGAAACACTTCACGGATATTGACGCGTAGATGGCCGCTGGCGTTACGTGGAGATCCGCACGGCAGGAATTGTTCCCTTGCCGTGATATGGCTCAGGGAACGTCCAACAGGAATAGCCACCACCTTATGCCGCCACGCATAGCCTTGTGTCGATGACCTATAACCAGGGGGAAAGTCGTTTGCCTGACGGCTGGAAGAATGAAGTTTGACTTGGACGTCTTTAGCCCAACAGGCGGCCGGCAACGAGGTTCTGAAGGTTGTCTCGAAGGCGGGAGTAGCCGCGAAGAAGCGGATCAAGGCGGGCGATGGGAATGGCCAGCAGGCGCAGTTTGCTCAGCGCTTTGACGTTGGCGCTGCGGAGATGACCTTGATTCAAGATGGCCATTTCGCCAAACACGGTTGGGGACTGGAGCACCGTCAGCAGGTGGGAAGGGTCGCCTTCACCGCGATAAATGGCCGCGGATCCTTCCAGCATCAAGAACACCGTTTCGCCTACCTGATCCTGCCGAATAACCACCTCGCCGGTCTGCACCGTATTCTCCTCGCAGATTTTTGCGACTTCCGCTAGGACGTCTTCCTCCAGACCCTGAAAGAGCTCAAAAGCGCGAAGGTTGGCGATCACCATCTTTCTTGCGTCGCCGATGCCGGACCATTGCGTGATGAACTCCGTTGCCTGCTCGCTCGGGCGGGAGGGCGAAAACAGATATCCCTGGCCGTACTCACACTTCAGCGCTTTCAGGTAATCGAGTTGGTGGGGTGTTTCCACGCCTTCGGCAATCACCTTGAGCCCCAGGTTGTGGGCCAGGGCCACGACCGAGCGAACGATCATCGAGTTCCTCTCGTCGATATCCAGCCGGGAGACGAAGTCGCGGTCGATTTTCAGCGCGTGGACGGGCAGGTTGGCAAGTAATTTAAGGAGGAGTATCCGGTTCCAAAATCGTCGATATAAGTTTTCACGCCGATTTCACTGAGGTCGGAGGGCATGGGCAGCGGCCTCCGGGTCCTCCATGATTCCACTTTCGGTCATCTCCAGGCGCAGGTATTCCGGAGGCAGTTGGTGCTCTGCGATCAAGGCGCTGATATCCTTCACCAGATCCGGTTTCGCAAATAGTTGGCGGGCACATTGACGCTGATGCTGAAATGAAAATCGGCGGGAAATTGCGCGCGCCAAATCCGGCCTGCGAGCACGCCTCCTGAACACCACTCGGTGACGCGACAATCAATTGGACTGTTCAGCGACGGGGATGAACTCCCCGGGTGGAGAGCATGCCAATTCAGGATGTTTCCAGCGAACGAGCGCCTCGAAACCCGGCAAGCAATCCGGAATGAAGGCCATGATGGGTTGGTATTCGAGGCGCAGTTCCTTGCGTTCGATGGCGCGGCGAAGATCAGTTTCAATTTTGAGCAGTCTGACGGCCTGCTCGTGCATCGACTTGTCAAAAACTTCGTGCCGGCCCTCTCCCGCCCCCTTGGCGCGATACATCGCCGTGTCGGCGTCGCGCAAGAGATCCTCGGCGCTATGGTAGCCCGGAGAGCTCAGGGCCACACCGATGCTCGCCGTGGTGAAGACTTCGCGCCCGTCCAGGTTCATGGGAAGCAAAAATTGTTCCCGAACCCGCTCGACCGCGCGAGTCACATCATTGGGATGGCGGATATCGTCCATGAGTACCGCGAACTCATCACCTCCCAGACGTGATACGGTGTCCGTATCGCGCAAGGAGGTTTGCAACCTCCGCCCCACCTCCACCAGGAGTTGGTCACCCAGGGCATGCCCCATGCTGTCGTTAACCATCTTGAAGCGGTCAAGATCCATGTAGAGCACAGCAAAGAGATAGTCCGAATTGCGCTTGGCGCGGGAAACGCACAAGCCCAGGCGGTCCAGAAATAAAAGGCGGTTGGGCAGGTCAGTCAGAGGATCGTGGAAGGCATTATGGACGAGTCTTTCCTCCCATTGCAGGCGCTTCAGCTCGCGAAGTTTGGACTCCTTTTGAAACAAATAGGCGAGCGTCAAAACCAGCAACAGTGAAAAGCCGTAAAAGGCGCGGTCAGGAGCCTGCACGATGCCGCCCCGCTCCCAGAATGCGGCGGGGAACATGAAGCTCAGCAGGCCGAGGCCGAGAACAAAGATGAGCAGAAAGGCTACAAGCCAGAGATGCCAGTCGCGGCGTTCAATACTCGCCCAGGACGAGTCAAGCGATGATTGACTGGTTCGCGGTGGTTGATCAGTTGGGTTCGTCTGCAATTCAGTTTGTCCCCGGAGTGAACGAGCGGACTTCTTTCCAACAACCTGCCCAAATTAATCAATCGTGATTGGCGCCAAACGAAAATGCCATGTTGAGAAAATCGCCCACAGCCTGGGCGAAAGCTGAGTTTGGCCTTCCCGGATGCCTCCGAAGCGCACCAACCCCCTGAGTCCCCCAGAGTGTATCTCACGTTGGCTGCAGGAATCCAACAGTTTCCCGCTAAATTCCCCTTTTATCTCACCGGGACGCTATTCATTGTTTGACGGCCATCGCCCCGGCATGCGACGACGAAGCAATTTTTTAAATTTAGCCGTTATCTCCAAATAAAATAGAGCCATTCGATGTCAAGCAACTATTGACGAGCCGCGCGGAACACGGCAGAATGAGCCTGCTCATCAAGGCCTTTGGAGGCGGAGTAATGACTACTGCACCTTCACCCCTGCTCGCTCTGGCGGAGTCCCCCTGCCCATCCTGGAAGTCACATGGGCGTTCGCTTCCACACAAATCGTCTGTACGGCTCTGGAATTGAATCTGTTCACTTGCATTGAAGAAGGTTTTCGCACGCTCGAAAGCCTCGCCAGGGAGACCGGAAGCTCCGCACGCGGTCTTCGTTTTCTCCTCGATGCCCTGGTGGGAATGAAGTATCTCGAACGATCCGGCGACCGCTACGATCTGACGCCGCTATCAAGCCAGTACCTTTCGCAGAGGAGTCCTTCCTATTTGGGTGGGCTGGTGCTGCATAGCCGGCAGCTCCAGGCCAATTGGTCGCGACTCACGGGTGTGGTCCGAACCGGGCGCGCTCCCCATGCTGTGGAATCGGAGGAAGCCCAGGGAGAAT
>CAVTDA010000130.1:0-6082 GCA_963733285.1 uncultured Acidobacteriota bacterium | reverse complement strand
AATAGACCTGAAACGGGTTGTGCGGGGGGAGCCTGGTGCCGGCAGAATGGAACTTTATTTGTACCGGTAAACCTCGATCTTCTCGATATGAATCTTTTTTGGAATAAATCGCCAACATCTTCCCTGCTCGTCCTCATCGCCATTCAAGCGCTTGCCGGGAACCCATTCGCCATTGGAGTAATTCCCTCCTCGACCGAGCCGATTCCAACATAGCCGGATCCGCTCTTGACGGGACTGAAGGAGGCGCAGAAACCTGTCCCAGAGCTGAGAAACTCTTCCGGTCCTGTCGCGATGACGAGACCGAACGCACTCTTCGCATCCGAATCAAAGGCGCGATCGAGCCGACCGTCGAGCCTGAATCCATTGAATTCCAGCGTCGTCTCCGGATGGTCCTTATTCAGCAGGAAGCCCGCAATCTCTCCCGTGCCCTCGTGCTGGAGAATGGTGGGCGCGAGCTTCGCGAGGACTTCATAACTCTTTCCCAGATCGTTGTTCGTGTCGATATCGGATGCCCGCTCCTGGTCAACGAAACCATCGATTCCGAAAGGCGAAAATCCAATCGCTTCATGCTGACCGATGGCATAGAAGGCCTGCGCTCCGCCGGTGGCGCCGCCGTGGGCTTCGGGAATGAGCAGCGGATTATCGGGGCGATGATACCAATTGCACCAATCGGCAAAGTTCGACGTGTAGATATCGCCGGAGTAGATATCGATCGAATTTCCCGCCGCCTTCCAGACGTCCATGACCTCGGGCAGCGGACCTCCGTGCTGATAAGAGCTGGGGTGCGGATCATCCCACCCGCCGAGCGCCGTGTTGACATACATCGGGATTGGATACTCCGCTTTGCCCGCCGCCGCGACCGATTGAATGTAGCGCGCGTAATACCACGCCATAAAAATCTCGTCGGTCTTTGGGCGGGGCGAAAACTTCCTCCCACCTGCCGACGGTCTTTGAACCCGCGGATTGCCAAACTTCGCGAAGAAGGGGATTGAGTGTGTCCCGGTGCTGCGCCAGATACGTGGTCAATTCCTTTGTTACCTGCTCCGTGTACGCTTTGTTTGCAATGGGTGAGCGGTCGCGCGTATCCCCCAGAACGCCCACTTCGTTCTCCACCTGCATCATCAGGACCGTGTGCGCGTCGCCATCCACTTCGCGGATATGGCGCATGACCGCGGCGAAGGCGCGGGCGTCGGCTTTCATCGATTCCTGTCCCAATGGACTCAGCACGTCCACCGGCTCTCCATTTTTCAAAGTGACACGAGGATACCTGCGTGTATCCCGCTTGACCCAGAGCGGAGCGTAGCTCGAAAAGCCGTTCTTCCAGCTTGCTAACCACAGAAAGACGATGTGCAGATGATTTTGCCTCGCGCCCTGAATCAGCCCATGACCAGGGTGAAAATCAAACTTGCCTTCCTCCGGCTCAATCAATTCCCACGAAAGCGGAGTCAGCACGGTGTTCAGTGGAATCGCGGCCAGCCGCGGCCAAACCGGCCGCATGTAATCAAGACTTGATGAGCTGGAGTTGAGCAATTCGCCCCCAAGAATGAGGAAGGGCTTGCCGTCCACGACGAGCCGCGTGGCCATGCCGTGTTTTTCGAGGTGAGGGATGCCCGGGTTTTGCAGCTGTGCAAGCAGGATTGGGGAAGAAATCAAAATCAATGCAAATGAAATCAGCCGGTTCATGATCGGATCTTCAGTGCCTCTGCGCCTCGGGGGTTAATCCGGAATTTTCGATTTGGACTCTTAGCCGCGGATCTTAATGCTCCTTCAAACCTCGAAGCAAGAACTTTCTGACCAGAGCAGTCCTCGTCGAGGGTGCTGGCGCCGATGGCTCGTTCTCGCCCGTCTGACGCGGCCCCCGTTGTTGCCGCGTAATTCTTTTCTCAGACACTGCGCCGACCTTTCTCCTGTCGCTCCAGATTTTGTAACCGCATTCGGAGTGCTAACCCGATGGCGGCAACATTTGCTGCCTCATGCTTCTCGCATTTCTGAAATCCGATCCGGTCGTCGCTCGCCCATCCGGCTGGCAAGGGGGAGAGGAATTCGCCAGATTTGGAACGCCCTTCCCACCACGAATAATTCAAACTCCCCAGAGACGGGGTTCTGGGAAGTCGGGGAGGAGCCTCACCGCACAAGTGATTCTCGTCCGAGTTATTGAGCCGTCGCGGTTAAATTTTCCAGAATACTGGAACAGATTTCTGCTCCCACAACTCCTTACATGATCCGTCGTGCGGCAATGCCACTTTTCCGGAATACTGGAATTTTCCAGTATTCTGGAAAATGTCTGGACCATTAGTGAGTTCGCTAGCGGCACTATCTTGGACCGCGCACAAGGAGTGCAATCAACCATTGGCCGATAGCAAGCCTCCAATCAAAACCCGTTTGTTGAACCCGTTACACTTAGAATCCGTGCCCTGAATCAGTACATGCCGCGACAACCCGGGGATCCTTTTACTTCTTTCGGAATGCGAACAACTAGAAATAGTGATTTCTTGGGTCCTTTCCCTATCGCCTCGGTCAATTTTTCGAGATACCGAAATTAGGGTGAAAACCCAGATGAAGCCGCGTGCGTCGTCACTGCGGTCTGTGTACCGCCACGTACCCCCAACCGGCGCTTTGGCCGATTTCACCGTTTCTGCCGATTTGTAGAATCAATAAGTTGCGCAGATCCAACACCGCCAAAGAGTTCGTCATGATCCCGATCCATGGTGACGTCCGAGTAAAATCCCGGCAGCCAATTGAGGACTGTTGTTACAGGATGACCAAAGGCATTATCAGTCTGAGATGTTCTAAATCTGTACAGGTTATCGACTGGCGTCATCACATTTGGAGATCCACATCCGAAAATCGACGAGAAATTCAGTGACTACAAGCCCTGCATCAGCGCCGCGTGAGCAATTGGCAGCTAATGATTTGCGCTTGAGTGATATCGGATTTTTGCAATTGATTCCAAACGTGGACCGATGTCATTGTGCGAAACCATCGGTGCAGTTTTCATTCACGTAATCGGAATCTTCTCGCGCCAGGTGAAATAAAAAAAATCTGAATTGGCAACTCCGGAAATTACGCAGGCAAAGTCTTCACTTCCTTCGGGGTTTCGGCTTGCTGCACACTCTGGTTGCTGGCACTGAATAGAAAAGCTGGCCGTGCTCCCCCATGTGGCAGCGAGCGCACAGGGTTACGAGATTATCGAGCGAGTCGTTGCCGAGTTGGCTCCGTTTGATCTCGTGATGGACCTGCAGGTTCTCAAGTGATCCGCACTTCTGGCAACGCCACTCCCCCCGCTCGTTACGCCCCCTTTTGAAATTGCCACACAAATCACGCCCTGCGTGCGAAGCGCCGGGTTCCACTTCAGCACCCTCACTGCGACTACTCTTCTCGTCATTTGGGGCGATTTCTATTGAGGCTTTGGGTCCAACAAAAAAGGTGGTGGGCTCAAAGTTTTTATGGTCTGCTAAAAAGTGTTTGAGTTTCCTCGCAGGATGCGGGGAGCTTTAGAGGAGAAAACATGGGCAACAAAAATCAACACAAATCGACAGATTCGACACTTAATCCGCAACAGCTAGCGGTCATCGAAGCTTGGGCAAGCGGGGCCAGTAAGGCCGAAGCAGCGAGAAGCGCGGGTGTGGACAGAACTACCATCTATGTCTGGCTAAGGGACAACCCCGAGTTTGCAGCTCAATTTGACTTAGCCCGGCTCGAGCAAACGGACGCCATCAGAGCCCGATTGGGGGGGCTTGCAGAAAAGGCCGTGGAAACCATTTCGGAAATCATGGCCAACAATTCCCTCCCCCCGGCACTTCGGTTGAGCTGCATAAGAGTGATCAGTTCCTTCGGACGTTTAGTTAATGGCAGCACTGCGGCCGTGGACCTGCAAAAATCTCAGCCTAACCCGCTCCGTAACATTTTATCTCTGATCGGACGAATATGGACAGTAGCAGTTCCTGATATTGCAGTCTTAGTCCGTATCATGAAACGTTACAACCCCTTCTCTTGGGGGGCAGGCGCAGATGTATCCTTCCCAATGGATGACTCGGTCACAATCGAGTTCAAACCCGCCTGGGCCTTGGTTTTGCCCTGCAGATTCTCGAGTGATCCGCACTTCTGATAGCACCATTCGCCCCGCTTCACCACCCGCTTTATAATTGGCTTTAAACTTGCCCACTCAGCTTAATCCGCAAGCTTCGCTTTATCCCTTTCCTGATCATATCCGATCCTGTCAGCGGGTCCGGTGCATTCGTGCTTCTATTCTGGAAATTTCTCTCGGTAGGTCTTCACTTCCTTCGCGGTTTTGGCTTGCTGCACACTCTGACCGCTGGGACTGAATAGAAAAGCTGCCCGTGCTCCCCCATATGGCAATGGGCGCACAGGGTTACGAGATTATCGAGGGAATCGTTGCCCAGCTGGCTCCGTTTGATCTTGTGGTGGACCTGCAGGTTCTCCAGCGACCCGCACTTCTGGCATCGCCATTCGTCCCGCTCCAGCACCCGCTTCATCAGTCGCCGGTAAATCTGCTTGCCCAGCTTGATCCGCTTCACTTTCTTCAGCATTTTGCCGCTGCCTCCAATTCCCTTCCCCCGCCTTGGCCGGCAAGATTCTCCTGATACTCCCGCGGCAGCAGATGCACCAGACGGTGAATCACCATCAGGATCTCTTCCGGCGATGACTCCTCTCCCCTCCCCGCCAGAAAATCCGCACACACCAATTCCAGACAGTACCCCCGCGACTTCTCCGTCCCCACCATCCGGGAGGCTACGTAGAGGGCCCGTTCCAGGACCGGCAGCTGACTCTCATACAGCTTGAAATAAACCATTTCATAAGGCTCGTAATCTTCCCCGGTAAAATACTTGTGCACCGCTTCCTTCAATTCCTCCTTGGTCGACTCCTTCGCCGTGTGCAACCAGGTTGCACTGTCAAATCTCCGCCCTTCACTCCGCGCCACCTTCGCCAGCTCCAGGGCTTTCGACCAGCCCAGGTCTTCAATCTCGGGTGCCGTAATCTGAGGCAGGTGATCGTGAATCGACATCAGGTAATAGGCCTTCCGCCGGGAGTCCGGGAACTTTACCTCCAGATAGGCTTCGAAGCTCTTGTATCCCAGCCGCCAGTAGCCCTGTTTCCGCACCTCGCACAGGTGCTTCCCCAGTTCGGCAAACTTATGGTCCTTGTGCTGGTCCGTCTTCTGCTCCCAGCGCAGGATGGCATCGATTCTGGTCAGCACCTGTTGGGCTCGCAGCCTTATCCATGGACCTCGGACTCCTCCATCCTGACCAGCTTCTCTTCCACCAGCGATTTCTTCCGCAGACACAGACCCAGATAGGCGCAGTTCAGACACTGGTTATTGGGATAGCGAATCCCCGACCGCGGGTAAAAGTGCCCTGCTTCCATCTCGCTTGCCAGCAGGTCCAGAGTCTCGACAAAGGCCTTCCACTGGCGCTTCCGGATCCGTGCCCGCAGGTACTGGATCTCCGGCTGCTTCTTGCGCACGAAGTTGACCAGACTCACCTCCTGCCACTGCGCCGCCCACGAGTAGCAGACGAGCTGCGGATCGAGTTCCAGTACCCTTCCCAAATTCTCCGGGTAGGATTGCGTGGTGGTCTTCCACTCAATCAGGCTTGCCCGGCCATCGACATACCCCACGGCATCCACATAGGCGAGAAAATGCTTTTGGCTCATGGGGAGCGGGCGCCGGAACTTGACCTGGAAGTCGGTCTGGCCATCCTCGATCAGCACCCGCTTATCCTCGCGGAACTGTTCCAAGCAACGCCTGGCCCTGCTCGAGCATTTTCTCCCAGCTATCACCATTGGAGTATTCAAGGGGCAGTTCCTTAACTGCCGCCCAGTGCTCGGTGAAGAACTTTACTGAGTCCGCCACCAGGAATTGAGATTCCACGGCGCTTTGGAATACTTTGCCAAAGACCAGGCTGGCTTTGTCTTCCGTCTCCTGCCAGCCTTCCAGGTAGTGATACTTGTACTTGAGCGGGCACTGCAGATAGGTGGAAAGCTGCGTGTAACTGTAATGGTCCATGACGACCTCCATTCGCATGGCTGTTGTGTTTACGGACTAAGCTTGTGCCGCCTCGGT
>CAVTDA010000129.1:0-15059 GCA_963733285.1 uncultured Acidobacteriota bacterium | reverse complement strand
TCGTCGATCAGCAACGTGGATGTGTCTTCTCTCAGGGTGACCCCGCCGATGCAGTGTTTTACGTCCGGAAAGGCAAAGTAAAGCTCTCCGTCGTATCGAACTCAGGGCGCGAGGCAGTGCTCGCGATCATTGGGCCGGGAAGCTTCTTCGGGGAGTCCTGTCTGGCAGCTCAGCCCATCCGGCTGCAGTCCGCGGCTTCGATGGGCGATTCAACGACGGTTCGCGTGGCGAGGCTAGCCATGCTCCAACTGCTTCAACAGAAGCCCGAATTCTCAGAGGTCTTCATGATGCACCTTCTCTCCCGCACCATTCGGGTTGAGGAGGACCTGGTGGATCAGCTCTTCAACTCCAGCGAGAAGCGTCTGGCTCGAATTCTCCTGCTGCTGGCAAACTTTGGCAAGGAGGGCAAAGCCGAGCCCCTGATCGCGAAGATCAGCCAGGAAACACTCGCGGAGATGGTAGGCACCACCCGTTCGAGAGTCAGCTTCTTCATGAACAAATTCAGGAAGCTTGGCTTCATCGAGTACAACGGCGGGCTGAGTGTCCATAACTCGCTTCTCAGTGTGCCGCGACGGCAAATAGGGGAAACTACAAAACGAACTCCCCGCAGTTGATGAAGCGGGTGCTCGAGCGCGATGAATGGAGATGCCAGAAGTGTGGGTCACTTGAGAACCTGCAGGTCCATCACAAGATCAAACGGAGCCGCTCGGCAACGATTCTCTTGATAATCTCGTAACGCTGTGCGCCCATTGCCATATGGCGGAACACGGGCAGCTTTTCTATTCGCCCCCTGCAATTAGCGTCTGCAGCAAGCCAAAACCGCGAAGGAAGTGAAGACTTTGCCTGCGTAATTTCCGGAGTTGCCAATTCAGATTCTTTTTTTATTTCACCTGGCACGAGAAGATTCCGATTACGTGAATGAAAACTGCACCGATGGTTTCGCGCAATGACTTCGGTCCACGTTTGGAATCAATTGCAAAAATCCGATATCACTCAAGCGCAAATCATTAGCTGCCAATCGCTCACGCGGCGCTGATGCAGGGCTTGTAGTCACTGAATTTCTCGTCGATTTTCGGATGTGGATCTCCAAATGTGATGACGCCAGTCGATAACCTGTACAGATTTAGAACATCTCAGACTGATAATGCCTTTGGTCATCCTGTAACAACAGTTCTCAATTGGCTGCCGGGATTCTACTCGGACGTCACCATGGATCGGGATCATGACGAACTCTTTGGCGGTGTTGGATCTGCGCAACTTATTGATTCTACAAATCGGCAGAAACGGTGAAATCGGCCAAAACGCCGGTTGGGGGTACGTGGCGGGTACACAGACCGCAGTGACGACGCACGCGGCTTCATCTGGGTTTTCACCCTAATTTCGGTATCTCGAAAAATTGACCGAGGCGATAGGGAAAAGACCCAAGAAATCACTATTTCTAGTTGTTCGCATTCCGAAAGAAGTAAAAGGATCCCCGGGTTGTCGCGGCATGTACTGAATCAGGGCACGGATTCTAGGCGTAACGGGTTCAACAAACGGGTTTTGATTGGAGGCTTGCTAACGGCCAATGGTTGATTGCACTCCTTGTGCGCGGTCCAAGATAGTGCCGCTAGCGAACTCACTAATGGTCCAGACATTTTCCAGAATACTGGAAAATTCCAGTATTCCGGAAAAGTGGCATTGCGGCACGACGGATCATGTAGGGAGTTGTGGGAGCAGAAATCTGTTCCAGTATTCTGGAAAATTTAACCGCGACGGCTCAATAACTCGGACGAGAATCACTTGTGCGGTGAGGCTCCTCCCCGACTTCCCAGAACCCCGCATCTGGGGAGTTTGCATGATTGCAGGTAGGAAGGGCGTTTCTGCGATGCACCCCCTAGCGCATGTTCCGAGTGTGTTACCCAGGAGGAGTCAGCAGGCGAACGTGGGCACCACATCTAACCGCCAGCAAGGTGCACATTGGAGCATCGCCATGAAGCCGAGCTAGTGGAAAGCAATCTCGTGAAGTGCCTAATCGGGCGCAAATCGCGCAAATGCCATCAGAGTCGCCATGGCTGGGTGCAGAAGCAATATACTCAGGAAATAAAGAGGTTTGATCGATAATAGACATACCCTACGTGGTATGGTATAAATCGAAAGGAAGCTGGAACCATGAGCCATACGATCAAGGACAAGAAGGAACTGATTCTAAGGGCCAAACGCATTCAAGGGCAGGTTGAGGCCCTCGTGCGGGCTCTCACCGAAGAGCGCGATTGCTCCGACGTTTTGCAACTAATGAGTGCAGCAAGAGGGGCAATGAACAGTCTGATGGCCGAACTCCTGGAGGGCCACATCAGGAGTCACGTACTCAATGGAAAGCAAAAGCCCTCTTCGGATCAGGAAGCGGCCGCCGACGAAGTGATTGCCATGGTCAAGTCTTACTTGAAATAACCAACTCCCACTTGATGGGAGAGGAGAGGGATATGGGCGCTCCACAAATTGCTGAAAAAACGTTGGGAATGGCTCCGTCTTCCTGCGTGGGCCGCACATCTCGCTGATGTGAAAGGGCCCGGCGGGGCTTCGGAGCACGCCGAACATGCCCACGGGCTGGAATGGGTGGAACTCGCGCGCATTGCTTTTGTGGCACTCGCTGCCGCTGCCGTCTGGTTTCACTTGTGGGAGCCCTTTACGCGCATCAGCGTGATCGGCGTTGCGGCCACGCTGATCGGCGGGTACCCCATTTTCAAGGAAGCCATTGAGAACATCGTCGAACGGAAGATGACGATGGAACTCTCCATGACTATCGCCCTGCTCGCGGCCTTGGCCATCCGCGAGTTCTTCACCGCCCTGGTGATTACGGGCTTTGTCCTTGCCGCTGAAGTGCTGGAGGGCCTTACTGTTGGCCGGGGCCGCAAGGCAATTGGAGACCTGCTGGATTTTCTTCCCCGAACCGCCATCGTTTGGCGCGGAGGTAAAGAAATCGAGATCGCGGCAGACCAGGTTCAGATCGGTGACACGGTGATTGTGAAACCCGGCGGGCACATCCCTGTTGACGGCGTGGTGAGTGGCGGACATTCGTTCGTGGAACAAGCAGCCATTACCGGCGAGGCCATGCCGGTGGAAAAATCAGCCGGGAGCTTCGTCTACGCAGGAACCATTAACCAGTCGGGTGCCCTGGAAATCGAAGCGCAAAAGCTCGGTCGTGATACCACATTCGGAAGGATTATTGAAGCCGTTGAACGGGCGGAGAAATCGCGAGCGCCGATTCAAAAGACGGCGGACCGCCTGGCTGGCAACCTCGTGTATTTTGCGCTTGGGGCAGCAGCTCTGACCTTTCTCATAACTCACAACGCCCGCTCTACGATTTCCGTTATCATCGTTGCTGGAGCCTGTGGCATCGCGGCGGGAACTCCCCTGGCCATTCTGGGGGCCATCGGCCGCGCCGCACATCAGGGGGCGATTGTCAAAGGTGGTCTCTATCTGGAAGCGCTGGCGGTTGTGGATACGGTGCTTCTCGACAAGACCGGTACGTTGACTTTCGGAACGCCGCAGATTCAGGCAGTTGTCCCGACCGAGGGATTCAGGAAGTACCAGGTTATCGCCGCTGCCAGCATCGCAGAACGAAAGTCCGAGCATCCCCTGGCCAAGGCGATCATCGCGCACGCCGCCGATTTCGCCGTTCCCATCGAAGAGCCTGATGAATTTTTCTATACGCCGGGAAAGGGCGTCCGGGCAAGTTTGCGGGGCGAGGACATTTTGGTGGGCAGCAAAGCGCTTTTGCTGGAGCACGGGGTAAAGTGCGCAAATCCGGTTGCCGGTGAATCCTATGGAGGCGCCTCGCAAGTTCACGTGGCGCGCGGGGGACGCCTTCTGGGGAGCATCTGTATTGCTGACGTTTTGCGTCCGGAGGCAAAGCAGGCAGTCGCGGCGATGAGGCGGATGGGCATGAGAACGGTTCTTCTAAGCGGAGATATGCAGGCCGCCACCACCTCCGTGGGGCGGGAACTAGGCGTGGATGAAATGGTGGGGGAACTCCTGCCGGACCAAAAGGCGAGGTGGGTAAAGGATCTGCGGGAGAAGGGTCGTAAGGTCGCGATGGTCGGGGACGGAATCAATGACGCTCCCGCTTTAGTCGAAGCCGATGTGGGAATCGCCATGGGATCGGGAACCGCTGTCGCCCGGGAAAGTGCAGATGTCATTTTGATAGGAAATGATCTATCCCGGCTCGTCGAAACGCTGCGTATTGCGCGACGCTGCCACGGCATCATCATGCAGAATTTCACTGGCACCTTGGCAGTGGACAGCGTCGGAGTGGGCATGGCCGCTTTTGGTTTTCTCAATCCGTTGCTCGCGGCCCTGATTCATGTGGTCTCAGAGTTGGCGTTTATTCTGAACTCAACGCGGCTGCTGCCCGGGCGCTCCCAAGCTCGAGGCTATTGACTTCTGCATAATACGGTGAGGGGGTTTTCAAGGCTTAGATGTAAACGATAGCTCTATCGCTGCCGGTTGTAGCCCCCAACCGATCGAGGGCACTCGGCGAGCCATCACAAGGAGGCGACTATGAAGTTCCGTGTCCTGCTGATATGCCTCGCACTCACTGCCTTGTGTGGGTTTGGGGTCGCGCAAAAGACCGACGACGTGACGGTCAACGTCACGCATACTTCGGCGACCTCAGGTAAAGAGATGTATCTGGCATATTGCGCGACGTGCCACGGGAAAGATGGAAAGGGTGATGGGCCTGTCGCCAGTGCGCTGAAAGTTCCTCCGGCGGACCTAACAACTCTTTCGAAAAGGAACAAGGGCAAATTCCCCTCGGCGCGCGTTACCAACTTACTAAACGGATCGAGCGAAGTGTCAGCGCACGGCTCCAAAGAGATGCCTGTCTGGGGTCCGATTTTCATGGCCATGGAGCATCAACATGAGTCGGCAGTGCGATTAAGGATCGCCAACCTCGCTGAATACGTTAAGTCCTTGCAGCAGAAGTAAACGCCGGGGGCGAAAGTTTAAATTGAACGCGCACTGCGATTACCCGCTTAAAACCAAGCGCCTGGTGGTGGGGCAGGTCACGATCTGCCGGGGCTGTGGTTGTGGCAATACAGAGCGTGGGTTGGCGGAAGTTCCGGTGGAATGGTTGAAAGATGAATGGCGCAAGCGGGGACTACTGAAGCGCGTGCAATTGACCATTAGCGGCTGTGTAGGGCCCTGCGACCTGTCAAATGTGGCGGTCATCACCGGCCGCTCCGGAACTGAGTGGCTGGGTAACTTTTCAAGCTTTGAGGAATATCGCAGCCTGCTTGAATGGGCAGTCCGGTGCAGGGACGCGGGGGAGATGTTGGTCCTACCAAGGCATTTTGAGGGATTAAGGGTCAGTCCGTTCCACCCCAGGGTGCCGTAAACAGAGTTTGTGGCGAAAGTGGGGTTTCGCTCCCCCCGGGGCTAGCTAGCTTTCATTCGTTTATTCCCTGCAACTTGCAATGCAGTGAGAGCATCTTTATCCGCACCGAATGCGGAAGGGGTGTACGTGCCTCTTGTCAGGTGGCAGCTTTTTTGGTATTACTAATCAGTATTCTAAGGCGGGTCCGGGCCATTCCAAGAAAGAGCAGATTCAACAAAGTGCGAAGCTGGGAGGAAGACCGCTTCAGACAATGGCTGCATGCCCTCATCGTGGGTGTGCTGCTGACTTCCCAGTTTCAGCTCTTTACGGCTGAAGCTCTTCACCACCATGGCGATGATAGGCCCGTTTGCAGAATTGCCCACAGCGGGCAAGCGTATCTGCATGCCAGTCCCGAACTCAGCCCCTTTTGTCCCCTCTGCCAGATTGCGCGGAACGGCGCCGTTCGCCCCGCGGTCCAAGCACTCTTCCAACGGCCCGACTGCGAAACAGCCTTCAAGGCACTCATTCATGCAGCGGGCTATACAGCAAGATTCTCCGCAGCTCTGCAAGCTCGCGCTCCTCCTCTTTCCTGAGCATTTCTCCACAATTTAAGTTCGGAAAAATCTCTTGAGATACATGGAGGATCTTCATGTTTGGCAATCGCACGGCTATTTTCATACTGGTCATCTGTTTAGGTTTTACACTCTCTGGAAGTCATACCGTCAGGGCAGGCTCAGGTGCATCGGGGACCATCTCCGGCACCATAAAGGACCCGTCCGGTGCAATCATTCCAGGCGCTACGGTGACCCTTCACAACCCCGTAAGCGGGTACGAGCGGACAGCTTCCACAGATGCTGCGGGCAGCTTTAGCTTCACCAACATCCCCTTCAATCCGTACCACCTTTCCGTCACCGCAACGGGTTTCACTCCCCATTCGCAAGATGTCGGTCTCGATTCCTCGGTCCCCGTCACCCTCGCAATCAGTTTGGACCTGGCGGGAGGAAAGACCACGGTGACCGTATCATCTGAAGCCTCGGACCTTATCGAGGTTGATCCTACGGCCCACACGGACGTGGATCGCTCCCTTATTGACAAGCTGCCGCTAGAAAGCCAGTCTTCGGGGCTCAGTTCCTTGGTGACGTTGTCGACGCCGGGAATCGCCGCTGATTCAAATGGTCTATTTCATGGACTCGGCGACCATGCGTCGAACTCTTTCTCCATCGACGGCCAGCCCATTACCGATCAGCAAAGCAAAGTCTTTTCCAATCAGCTACCGGAAGACGCCGTGCAGTCGCTGGAAGTGATCGCTGGTGCTCCTCCGGCGGAGTTTGGGGGCAAGACCAGCGTGGTGATTGTGGCCACCACACGTTCCGCCATGGGGGAGACCCAGCCGCATGGACAAGTGACGGCTTCCTATGGAACCTTTGGGACGGCAAACGGCGGATTCAATTTCGGGTATGGAGGGGATAAGTGGGGAAACTTCATCTCCGCCAATGGGCTGAACACCAGCCGGTTTCTCGACGGGCCGGAATTCAACGTCATGCACGACCGCGGAAACGAAGAGAACTTGTTTGACCGCTTCGACTTCAAGCCTTCGGAAAAGAACACGGTGAACGTAAACTTTCAGTTCACGCGGTCCTGGTTCCAAACCCCCAATTCTTACGACGCCGAGAACGCGACGGCTTGGTCGGGACTTGTGGTTGATAACGGAGGCTTGGATCCCGACGGTAATGTTGTGGGCCCCACCGATCAACGCTCACAAATCAAGACGGTGGACATCGCTCCCACCTTCACGCGCCTGCTGAACAACAACACGGTGTTCACCTTTGGTGGCTGGATGCGCCGAGATGGATACAATTACTACCCGACCGGCGATCCTTTTGCCGACCTCCAGCCCGACCTTCAGCTTCAGTCGATTGGCCAGGATCGCACCCTCACCAATGCCGGTGCTCGCGCCGAAGTGTCCTATGTGAAAGGGATCAACAACGTCAAAGCTGGCGTGGTGTTTCAGCATACTTTCCTGAGGGAGGACGACAGCTTTGGAGTGGTCGATCCTACTGCCAACGCTCCCTGCCTGAATGGAGATGGGAGCACCTACACCAACCCGGGGTTGACCAATCCGGCGAATTGCACGGGAACGCTCCAGGTGAATCCGGGTTTTATCCCGATCCTTGGCTGCTATGACTTGACCCGGACCGCGCCGCTTCCCGCCTCTGACAACTGTCCGAATTCCACCAGCGGCTATTACGGCTATGATGTGCACTCCGACATCAAGGAGCTGGCTCTGTTCGTCCAGGACTCCATCACCTACAAGAACTGGAACTTCAACCTGGGGTTGCGCGGCGACCTCTACAACGGTATTTCCATCGCGCGTGCGGCGGAACCACGCGTCGGCGCCGCCTACAACATCAAGAAGACCAACACCGTGATTCGCGCTTCATATGCCCGCACCATGGAAACGCCATTCAACGAGAACCTGATCCTGGCGAGCAACGGATGCACAGACCCCGTGATCAACGCGATCATGTCGTCGACAGGGACGCCATGCATCACCACCACACCGCTGAGCCCCGGCACTCGTAATGAATTCCATGCCGGCCTCGAGCAAGCCTTTGGCAAATACCTGGTTGTGGACGGTGAGTACATCTGGAAGTACACGCAAAGGGGCTTCGACTTCAGCATCCTGGGCAATTCCCCAATTACCTTTCCTGTGGAATGGGCAAAATCGAAAATCCCCGGATTTGCCATTCGCGCCAGTGTTCCCAATACGCATGGATTCACGGCATACGTTGTGATGTCGAGCGTAGCCGCGCGTTTCTTTGGACCTCAGGTCAGCGGAATCGGAGCCGCGCCGGGAGGTAGTTCGGTATTTCGTATCGATCATGATGAGGTCTTTAACGAAACCACCCATCTGCAATACCAGCCATTCAAGCGCGGACCCTGGGTGGGATTCAATTGGCGCTATGACAGCGGTCTGGTAGCAGGACCGATACCCTGCGCCGGCGGCAATTGCGCGAACGGCCCCTCCGGAACCGATTCCATCGTGGATGCGTCCATCATCACGCCGGATCAACAGTTCCAGGCCGGACTTTCTTGCAACGGCGTGTTTGCGACTCCGACCACTCCCTTCAGTCCCGATAGCCTTTGTCCGGCCAGCGAGTATGCTTCCAAATATGTAAAGATTCCGGCCGCAGGCACCGAAGACGATGATCACAACCCGCCCCGCATCGCACCACGCAACCTCTTTGACCTCTCGTTGGGGGAGGACAACATTTTTGGTGGCGACAAGCACAAGTGGAGCGTCCGCTTGTCAGCGATTAATCTGACGAATAAAGAGGCGCTTTATAATTTCATTTCCACCTTCAGTGGAACCCATTACGTGACGCCGCGAGCACTTACGGCTGAAGTAGGGTTTCACTTCTGACCCATCAATCTCGTGAACCAGACCCTGGGCCGGACGGAACTCCAGTCCGCCTGGGTCTGCCTTGATTTCCGCTGGCCCCAGGTGTCGCTATCCTGGAGCGATTTCGGGGCAATCGGTAGTGTGGCCCTAGAGGCCGAAGGGCAACTCGTTTGGAGGGGCGTCCTCCGATGAAGAAGTTGACCATACAGGCTATGTCTTGCCTCGCTATCGAAAGGGGAGGACGGTGCCTTTCACTGGTCTATGTCAATTCCACCGCGCCACTAATATGGGAATGCGCCACTGGCCACCGATGGAGTGCAGCTCCCCAAGGCATTAAGAAAGGGAGTTGGTGTCCCGAGTGCGCTGGAGTGCGACGACTGACTCTCGAAGAATTGGAGTGGCTGGCCGAGTCTCGGGGCGGAAGATGTCTTTCCAGGTGGTATTTGAATGCTGCGTCGAAATTGATGTGGCAATGTTCAGCGAATCACACATGGAGTGCCACACCTTCCCAAATCAGGAAGGGTCACTGGTGTCCCTTCTGCGCTCGCGTTGCCCGTTTGACTTTGGATGAGTTGCAACAGATAGCGGCCCGAAAAGGCGGCCAATGTCTGTCTCCCGAATACGCGAATTCTTTGAAACTCTTGCAATGGAGATGTTTCGTTGGCCATGAATGGCGAGCGCCAGCGCATTCAATCCGATCAGGTAGATGGTGCCCTGCTTGCGCTCACAACCAAAGACTAAAACTGGAGGAAATGCAGGAAATCGCACGGGAACGTGGTGGTAGCTGCTTGTCGACCACATACGAGAATGGTTCCAACCCCCTTCTGTGGGAATGCAAAATTGGACACCGATGGAAGGCAACCCCCGTAAGGGTGAAGAACGGGTTGCGAAGGAAAGGGACTTGGTGCCCAGAGTGCTACAGCTTGCGCCGAACGTTTCGTGCAAAGCGTTCTATTGAAGAAATGAAGGATATGGCAATTGCTCGCGGGGGAAAATGCTTATCCCTCGAATATGTCAACAGTAAGTCCAAATTGCTATGGCAGTGTGCGTGGGGACATCAGTGGCAAGCGCCACCTTCCTCCGTGGTACAGGGATCCTGGTGTCCGGCTTGCGCCCACAATCAACGGCTTTCATTGTCCGAGTTTCAGGATATCGCGGCAAGCAGAGGCGGAGCGTGTTTGTCTTGCACTTACGTAAATGAGCGAACGCATCTAAGGTGGCGGTGCGCTCTGGGACATCGGTGGAACGCCACTCCAGAAAAAGTGAAGCGAGGTTCATGGTGTCCGACGTGCGCCAGCCTCCTGAGGCGGAATGGATGGTTGCCTCGAGGGACGGCCAATCTCAATGACGCAGAGAGAACGACTACAGGCGGGAGAACGCGACATACGCGGGTCGGAGGTCGCCTGCTTCGGGCAAGGGTGAGGATCGCTAAGTAGTTTGCCCAGTATGATGGTGTGGCATCGCGCGCGTCTCGCCGGCATAAAGCTCAACGCAAGGAGAGTCGCCCCAAGCAAGATGGTAGGTCTCGTAACAGCGAATGTTCCCTTGGGCCTACACCGACCTGTCACTACTCTTTCGACCGAGTACTGGATTTATGGATTGACTGCCCTGATTACTGAGCGAAGGGACGCAACGCAGCGGATTGGGTCTCATCAATAGAAGTCGATATATGTGCCACCCGCGCAAATAACTGGCATGGTTTATGGATCATAGAATTAGATCGGCGCTTGGAATGGAATCTTCTGATAAACTGTCTGGAGAAATCGTGGCTGATGAGGCATTTTCCTGGCAACCTGGCCTGCGGTGTGAGCAGCGAATAGCAGGAAACCCGCGTCACTGGCCCTGGCGGGAAGATTAGAATACCAATCAGGGTCCTTTCGCGACGTGGCGGAGAATTTGCAGCCGAAGTCATTCCGAACCGCAAAAACCGCAAGCCTCACGGTATGGCGAGGGAAAATGTGGGCAAGGCAGAACGACTGCTTGCTCATCACCATCGAAAACTATTGCGTCAATTACAAGGGGACTTTTTGTGCTTTGGCCTGGTGCCGATGCTGTGAACGCACTGCTTAAAAATAAAGAAGCGGATATCTCGAGCCCGCATGGACGCGGCATGATCAACCACCTAGAGAGATTGAATACCACTGCGGGCTGGGTCGAACCGCGTTGCTCAAGTTTTTCTTGGTGCCGGCCGTGCGATGGTCTTTCCACTGCGGGAGTTGGATTCCGGAGTCTTTTCCTGTCCTTCGCCTTAATTGTTGTATGCCACTCGGGGCTGTTTGCCCAGACCGTTGGCGTGAGTCAACCTGAAACGTCTCTGGCTTCCCTGCAAGGAACTGTCAAGGTGGCTGGCCAGCAGGGAGAGGTGGAGGTCGTTCCAGACGTGCCGGTAAAGCTGACTGGCCCCTCGTCAACTTCCCCATCCCTTTCTGCTACAACGGATGCCGAGGGTCACTATGCGTTCACGAAATTGTTGCCCGGCACCTACGCTCTCGAAGTGCGCTTGGAGGGTTTTAAGACTTTTGTCGAAAACATTGCCCTGAAGCCCGGAGATTCCAAAATTGAGAACATCAGTCTGGAATTGAATAAGGTCGTTGAACAGGTCGAGGTGCGGGAGAGTGCTGAGCCCGTCGCCGCCGAGAGTGCGGTCTCAAAGGCAACGGTTAGCACCCGGCAATTGGCGACACTGCCGCTAAGCGAACAAAAATTCACGGCGGCGCTGCCCATGGTCCCGGGCGTGGTGCGAACCAGGGACGGCAAGCTCAATTTCAATGGGGCGCCGGAAGAACAGGGCATGCTTCTGATTGACTCGGTGCAAACCGTCGATCCGGTGACGGGAAGCTTTTCGATTCCGATACCGCTCGATGCCATTCAGACCATGAACATCAACGAGATCCCGTACGGCGCCGAATACGGGGGGTTTTCCGGCGGGTTAACGGCCATCGAGACCAAGCCGCCGACCGGCGATTGGCACTACGGGGTGAACGACTTTTTCCCGCGATTTCGCGGCAGGTCAGGTCACCTCGTCGGCCTTGAGGCTATTACGCCTCGCCTGTTTTTCGGCGGACCTTTGGTCAAGAAAAAACTCAATTTTTTGGAGGCTGTTACCTATGACGTGCAAAAGATTCCGGTCCGCGGTCTGGCCTGGCCCCTGAATGAAACCAAACGCCAGGGGTTCAATACGCTGACCAGCTTTCAGGCGCTGCTCTCCACCCGACACATCCTTTCAGCGAACGTAAACGGCTTTTCGAATCGAAGTCAGTTCGCCGATATCACCGCGCTCATTCCTCAGACCGCCTCAGCCGACGAAGGGCAAAAGGGCGTTTCCATCGGGGGCACCGATAGCTATCAGTTTAGCTCCGGCTCCTTTCTGAGCACGGCGTTTCGCTATTCCCGGTTTGACAGCAACGCGCACGGCCACGGGCCCGACGATATGCTCATGTCGCCGGAAGGTTGGGGCGGCGACTACTTCAACACGTGGGCGCGAGCTTCCAATCAGTTGGAGCTGTCGCCCATCTACAAGCTTCCAAAGAAAGAATGGTGGGGCCATCATGAGTTGAAAGCGGGCGTTGATGTCAGTCATCGTTCCTACCAGGGGACCAGCTTCTCGCGACCCATTCAGATATTGAGACAGGACGGCACTCTGGCTGAGCAAATTGACTTTCAACCGGCTGGCACTCTGCAAGCCCAGGATACCGAGGTTGCGGAGTTCGTTCAGGACCATTGGACAATCAATGATGATTTGGCGTTGGACCTCGGGGGCCGCCTGTCCAGTCAGTCGATCGGCCGCTCGACAGCCTTCGCACCCCGCGCCGGCGTGGTGTATTCGCCGGGCGGTGCTCACAAAACCATTGTGCGGGCTGGCGTGGGGCTCTTCGATAACCGCGTCCCCCTGTTGGCCGCGGATTTTCTGGATAACCCAACTCGTGTCGTGAGCACCTACGACGAGTCCGGGACATTGGTGCAACCGCCGGTGGTTTTCCAAAACGCTTACGTGGGCAGGGCTTCCGGCGGCGGGTATGTTCCCGTCAGCCGTGATCTGGACACCAGCCCGCGCAATTTCACCACGAATCTTGAGGTGGATCGCGAGCTTCGGCGGGGCATGGTCATTCGAGCCAGCTATCTCTATAGCCTTACCCAGGACATCTACGTGGTGACTCCGGTTTCGGGTGCTCCAGGCGGGACCTCTCTGCTGGGGCTGGCCAATACCGGAGGTTCACACTATCAGGAGTTCGAGGCAACCCTGCACTACCAGCCCAGCGAGCGAATCGCAATCAACGTGTCTTATGTCCGGAGCCACGCCCGCGGCGATTTGAACTCACTTTCCGACGTCTTCGTGCCGCTCGAGCAGCCGGTGATTCGTCCCGACTTCACCGGCACGCTTGCCCAGAACGTACCCAATCGGGTCGTCGGCTGGGGGGAAGTGCCTTTGCCCTGGAAGTTCAAGGTGAGCCCGGTGGCCGACATCCACACGGGGTTGCCCTATTCGGAGATCGATTCTTTCCAGAACTACGTGGGCACACCAAACGGCCAGCGGTTCCCCACATTCTTCTCGCTCGATGTTAAAATTTACCGTGAGTTCCGATTACGCTTTCGTTTTTTCGGCCCCCTAAAGAACCGGAGTATTCGTATCGGGGCCTATTCACTCAATTTAACCGAACACTCCAACCCCCTCGAGATCTACAACAATGTCACTTCTCCGGTTTTTGGCCACTTGGTGGGATTCCAGCATCAAGTGGACGGCTTGATCATTGACATGGTGAACTGACCATCCTTGATTTGACCCTTGGAGGCTGGGCAGGAAAGTTCGAAATTGGGAGGAACGGGTCAATGGAAAGGTTGTGCTTCACAATCGAAAGGTGATCTGGTAAGGTCGGACCACGGTGGAGCTAATAAGACGAATTAACCCCAAGTCAACGAAAGGCACCTTCGAGTGAGGGGGTCTAGCAAATATCGGCAAGAGTTCTGGGTGCGAGCCGTCATTGTTGGTTTGATGCTCACGGGTCAGGTCCACCTCTTTTCTGCCGAAATTTTTCACCACCACACGGAAGTAGCACGCGTCTGCCAAATCAATCATCGGGGCGACACCTACCTGCACGCGGGCCAACCTCCCACACCACTTTGCCCCATCTGCCAGATCGTTCGTAACGGTTCAGTGTGTCCCGCGGTCCAATCGGCTGTTGGGAAACTGAATCAAGAATTTTCCTTTCAGCCAGTATCTCAGCCCGTCCAGTATTCCGCCAATTTCCCGCTCGCGCATCTCGCCCGCGGTCCTCCTCTTTCCTGAAAGTCTTGCCTCATCCTAATTCGCAAGGTTCATACCTCACGGTCAATCGCGGACGGTTTAATACGGTTCAATTGATTAATGCCGTTTGAATTCGGCGCGACCTTTCGCATTGCGAAAGTTGACTTGACAGTTGGAGAAACCATGATGAGAGGTCATCGGGGGATTCGTTTCTGGGTTGCGGGTCTGTTTCTCCTGCCGGGCGTGCTTGCGGGTCAGGCCCGGATGACTTCCCATCCGGCTCAACTCGTCGGGCGCAACGGTGACCCCGATTCCCCGCTTCAACCTACGCGCTCCACAACCCGACTGTATGAATCCACTTCCACACTGATCGAACTGGACCCCACAGCAAATTCGGGACTTTCCCGCTCTGCATAACCTGCAACTCGCAGGGAGCCAGGATGAACTACCAATAATCCTCCGTCGCGCCGGGCAAACAGGTGACATGACGTATCAGGAGTTCCCGCGGATAGCCTGCGACGAGGTGGTCACCTCCGAAATCGGGAGTACTCCCAGGGCGAAACATGAGAAGTTTCGGTACATCGTCTTCCCCCGTCGTGTCGACGATGTGGACTCGTTGGAGGAGTACCGCACGGACCCCGAACGAAACCAACCGGGAGAGCTGAAATTTGGCGATCTGTTCATGATTACCTCCGGCTTCGCATCAACGTGGATGTTCTTAAGCCCGGAAGAGCAACACGATAGCCAATTCCGATATTTCGGAACCCAACGGATTCGAAATCGGGAATGCCATGTGGTGGGATTTGCTCAGGATCCCGGGAAAGCGCGCAACTTCGGTGAACTCCAAATCGGAGGAAAGCCCGCCACCATGTATCTCCAAGGACTGGCTTGGATTGACTCCCAGACATTTCAGATCCAGCGCGTCGTGATCTGGCTGCTTGCTCCACTTCCGGATATTCACCTCAATTCCATGACCGCGACGGTTGACTTCTCTGCCGTCCGGCCGAACGGTTCGGAGAGAGTCATGTGGCTGCCGAGGGATGTGAAGGTGGAGAGTGCTC
>CAVTDA010000128.1:0-62821 GCA_963733285.1 uncultured Acidobacteriota bacterium | reverse complement strand
GCGTTGGCAAAACCACGCTTCTGCGGCTGTGCCTGGGCGAGCGCCCAGCCCGAAGTCGGCACGGTAACCATTGGGAAGAAAGTGATCTCAATTACATCGACCAGACGCGGATGCAGCTGCAACGACGCGAACACGGTGATGTCCGAGATCGCGGGCGGCGGCGACACGGTCCTGTTTGGCGCGGAGACGATGAGCGCCCGCGTTATCTGCTGCGGTACCTCTTCCCGGAGGAACGGCTCCGCGAACCCGTTGGCCGCCTGTCCGGCGGCGAACGCGCGCGGCTGATGCTGGCCAAGGTATTGAAACGCGGCGGCAACGTGATCGTGCTCGACGAACCGACCAACGATCTTGATCTGCCCAGCCTGCGGATGCTGGAGGAAGCGCTCGCCGATTTCGCGGGCAGCGTGCTCGTCGTCAGCCACGACCGCTATTTCCTAGATCGCATCTGCGACCAGATCGTCGCCTTCGAAAGCACCGGCGTGTACGTCCGACCCGGGACCTACTCCTATTACCTGAGAAACGCAAAGAGCGCGAGCACGCACGAGCAACCAATCTGTCGCGCTGCCACCGTGCCGCTGTCGCCCGTTCAACGCCGGCAAAGACCGCGCGGCCCCGCAAGTCTGACTTTCAACGAACAGCGCGAACTCTCCGGTATGGCGAGGCGGCCATCAGGCCTCCGAAGCCCGCGTCGTGAAATTGGAGGCGACGTTTGACTCACCCGATTTCTGATGCCACTCGCGCCGAAACAGGCCTGGTTGACGGAATTGGAAGCCGCAAGCCGAGGTCACCCGTCTCTACGCCCGTTGGACGAATTGGATCAGATCGGGAAGTGAGTTGGTGTAGTGTGAGTGGCGCAAGCGTCCCTGCTTGCGCAGCCAGCAGGCTTCTGTCGGCTCCCACACGATATGGGACAAGGCAACGTCGCCGTGGCGACGTTGGCGCAAGCACGCTTGCGCCACCAGTCAAATAGTTTGCAGAGACCGGCGGAGCGGAATCTGATTCAGCAGCCATTACTTTTGATCAAATCGTGAAAGACCACACGGCTGGCGTATTCACAAGAAATGGCGTATCCTCTCCGTCTCTGCATTCATGACGATTTCCAAAGCCCGCATTGTCCGCCAGATTGTTGCAGGAATTGAACCGCGCCCTGGAGACGTTGGCGGGCTCGGCGCGGGTCATGCACGCCGATGCCTCGGACGAACAGAACAAGGCGGAAGACCAGTACGACACGCGCGGACTGGAGACCGCATACCTCGCCAGCTCGCAGGCGCGCTCAGGCGACCGAGACCGAACAGGCGCTGGCGCAATACCAGTCGCTCAAACTACAGAAGTTTACCCGGCCGAGATGCCCATCGATCTCACCGCTCTGGTCGAACTCGAATCGCGCGGCGCCCGCGACGTTCTATTTTCTCGGCCCGAAAGGCGGCGGCACCGAGGTCAAAGTCGCCGGCGAGGAAATCCTGGTCATCACCCCCGAATCCCCTTGGGAAAAGAACTGGTCGGCAAAAAGACCGGCGACCGCATCAAGCTCCAAACCCGCGGCCCCGCCCAGGAATTCCACATCGTGTCGGTGCGGTAGGCTGTTGTCGAGCGGTGGAAGAACGGAACGCTTGATACCGGATAGGTTGAGACGGTAAAAGGGAACGGTCATGGCTATCACTCGCAACGCCGTCGATGGAGCCAGGTTCAATCAGAAAGCGCAGCTTCCCTTTCGTCCATTCCAGGATTTTGAGTGGCAATGCCATTGCTACATTCTTGTTGCGGTGTAACTGCTCATTTGACGAGGAAGAGGACTGCGAGACTACGACGACGTCGAGTTTGGGATCGGCCTCGACTTTTTTCCATTCGGCATAAAGTTCGTCGAGGCGCTGCCAGTCCAATTCCAAGCCGTCGGTGAAGCCGGCCTCGAAATCGGACGGCGAACAAATCTCAATGGTTGGGTCGGTGGGCTGTCGCTCGGCGATCTTGGCGATCAGTTCCTCCTCGCGGCCTTCGATCGATGAACTGGGTGACATTGAGATTCGGCGCGATGTAAATCGTGCCGCGCGCGAACATGTCGCGCATGACATTTGTGGCATCACGGAAACGGCGGAGCGATTCCTTGAACGCATGGAAACTGCTGTCGAGGCGTTTTACCAGCAGCGTGCGCATGATGGTGGCCAGTTGGGCGGAGATGCGGTCGGCGTTCTGGTATTTTCTCTTTTTTTCCGGCTTCAAAAAGCCGATGGCGCGATAGCGATTGTAGGTCAGTCCTTTGCCGTCCGGCCCGCGACAGCAGCAGCATGGTGCGGTCGTAAAGGTCTTCCAGCGCGGGCGGACAGCTGGTAGAGGATTTTGCGCGGCGGCTCGATATGGGGAAAGACGACGTCCTGTTGTCTCCAAATCCTTCTTGTAATCGTCGTGCTCCATTAGGTCGTTACGTGTGCGGCGCACGGTGACCTCGGAAATGATTTTGGTGCGGATGAGTTCGTAGATGGTTTTGACGCTTTTGCCGGGCCTCTTCGGTGTCGGTTTCGCTGATGCGCCTCCTGATATTCCTTTTGGCAGCGGGCGAAGAAGTGCTGGAGGTTGGCGATGCTCAAGCGTCGAGTCCTTCAAGTCCTGGAAAAGCGAAATCAAATTGCGGATGTCGTCAGGGCGGTTGTTCAGCGGCGTGGCGCTGACGAGGATAACGCGCTTGGACGCCCGCGAGCCGTCCGGCAGGAAATGCTGCGTGGGCGATTTGCAGATGCGCTGCAATTCGTCGAACGCCTCGGCGGTGTCGTTGCGGAACTTGTGCGCCTCGTCCACGATGACGAGGTCGTATTTTTCCGGGCGCTTGACCTTGTGCAAGCTGCCGTTGGTGATGATGTCGCAGTTGTCGAGGCGGAATTGCTCCTTGGCGGTTTCGCGCCAGCTATCTTCGATGGCGGGCGGCACGACGATGAGCGTGTGGGAACGGTGTTCGGGGAAGCCGTTGTAGAAAAAGAATTTCTTGGCGATGAGCGTGGCGATCATCGTCTTGCCCAAGCCGACGACGTCCGCGAGGAAAAAACCGCCGTGCTTTTCGAGCAGCCGGAAGCCGCTGGTCACGGCGTCCACCTGATAGCTGAGGCGCTTGTAGCCTTCCGGCATGTCGGTGATGGCGTTCGGGTCGTATTCGATGCTCTGGCCGAAGTATTCGAGCAGCAGCTTGTAATAAAGTTCATGGGGCGTGACTGCCGCCGCGAGATAGGTGCTGTCGCGAACTTCCTTGAGGAACTTGGGCAGAATTTCGACGGATTCTTTCCAAAGGCGGTCAAATTCATCCGTGGCGAACTGCACGTCGTCGAAATCGTGCAAGCAGGACGTTGAATTCGTAATTGCTGACCTGATCCTCGACGCCGATGCCGGCGGCAGTCAGGTTGGACGAGCCGGTGATGACCGCGCCCGGCTTGTGTTCGTTGAAGCCTTTGGGGCGGAAAATGTAGAGCTTGGCGTGAAGTCGCTTGGTCGGGTGGGCGCGCAGTTCGATCTTCTTGGAAATCACGTCGTCCACGAACTGGATGATGCCGGTTTCGGATGTCGCGCTTGTATTCGGCGCTTTGGATGTCTTTGCGCAGTTCGAGTGCGAATTCTTCCAGAGCCTTGGTCGGGTCGGCCAGGAAGAGCAGGCCCCGCCGATGGTAGTCGGCCATGATGGCATCCACGTTGATGCCAACCAGAATGCGAATGTGGGGAACCTTTTCGAGATAGGGCCGAAGGGCGAAGTAGCCGGAAGCGCGCAAATAGCCGACGAGGGCGTCAAACCATTCGATGTCCGGGTTGTTTTGAAAAACACCCTGAAACTTTTTGAATAGGGTCTGCTCGTCGTGGTTGGTGAAAAAGCGCGTGGACATTCTTAATAACCAAATTTAGGAACGTTTGGTCGGCATTTCTGACTGTTTCCCATACCCATGCAGATTAGCAGCATCGTAAGCCGCTGGGGATTTTAGGCAAGATGGAAGAAGTGATAAAGGGTGAATAAAGTAGCCGGAGGACATCTGCATTGGGAAAGGATCACTCAAACACTTACGCTGGTTTTTTTCTGGCCGGTTTTACGGCGCAAAACGCCCTCAATCTGTTCCGGGGTCGCGTTCAAGTTGAGCACTTGGGAAACCGCATCCAGATTCTGCTGCAAGTGCCGCATGGACTCCTCCAACTGGCGGATGCGCTCGTCCTTGATCCGGGTCGCCTGTTCCATTTTCGTGAAATCGTCCTTGATCGTGCCCAGTTCAGTCTGGGTGAATTTCTCGTCGAGGTTTTTGGTTTCCATGCCGGCGCGCGAAATATAAATGTCGGGCATGGGGCTTGAAAATCGCCAGCCATACCGATAGCAAATTTCTTGCCGATTAAGTCTTGTAGCGTAGAACGTGGCCGAGCTGTGGCGAAACAGATGGTAATAGACCGGGCGCTTGAGGACGCTGTTGCCGAGGCGTTGGAGAAACCTCCTTGTGGTTGAATAGCTGCCTTGAAATACGGGCTCGTCCGGTTTGACGCCTTCGGCGATGCGCTCGGCCAGATATTCCTTCACAGCTTCCAACGAATATTTCCAATAGAGGGCAATGGTTCGTCCTAGGGTTTTGCTGTATTCCTGCTTTAACGCAATTTTGACAAAATTGTCTTTGCCTTCGGGCAGATAAACGTCCTCGAACCGGATGTTGTGAAATTCTTCGGCCCTTGCGCCGCTGTCGAACAGCACGGTGATTAAAAACCGTTGCTGGGCCGACCGGCAATGTTTGTAAAGTCGTTCGATTTCCGCTTCCTTCAAAAAGTCCGGGGTCTTGGGCCGGTAACGGGTATCCAGCCAGCCGGTCAGGGTTGCCGCCTTGGGTGCGCCCAGCCGCCAGCGCAGGAATATTTTGAGAATTCTGCGCATTTCTACCTGCGTGTTGCGGGCATAAGGCAGGCCCTTTTTTTTGGTGCCGAGTTGCCCGGAACCCAATGCCTTCTCAAAGTTTTCAATGTCCCGCAGGGTAAGTTGCCCGGTGGCTTTGTTGAAAAACTCCAGTGGCGTGTGCAACCCGTTCAGATATTTCAGTTGCCGCTCGGAACAAAGTTTTTTGCCCCGGTTGACTTTGCCCAATCCGAGATCTTCCAGGAAGCGCAGAAGTTCGGATTTTACAGCTTGTGGAATTTTCCAGTGCTGAAGCTGCTGTTTACGCCCAATGAGGCGCACGACGTAACCACCAAGCTGACCAACCTCTTCATCGAGGAGAGCGACAAGTCACGTGGTGAACAAGCGCAAGGAACGACAGACTATCTGTCAAGCGAGTTAGAGGATGCCGCAAAGGCCCTAAAGGAACAGGAAGGCCGTGTTGAAGCGTTTAAGATGCAGTACCTGGGCCAACTCCCCCAGCAGCAGGATGGTAATCTTGCCATCCTAGCCAGCTTGAACACCCGAGCTCCAGAACTCTATGGCCAATCTGGCCCGTGCACGTCAGCAGCAGGCCTATTTGCAATCCTTGCTTGCCCAGTACGAAAACATGTCCGTTGCGCAGGCTGCGGACCCCGGAAGCGAGGGCCCCGATCCCCAGGATGCGATCAGGGCGGATTTGGCAAGGCTGCAAAAGGAAAAAGCCGATCTCCTGTCACAGTATACGGAACAGTATCCTGATGTCGTGAAAGTTGACGAACAAATCAAGGAAACGGAGGCCCTGTTAGCAGCAACGATGCAGGCGCCGAAGCCCGCGAAGGAAGCAAGCGTTCCGGAGATTTCCAAGCCGGTTCGACCACCTGGAAGCAATACGACTATCGCGCAAGTAAAAAGTCAGCTGGAAGCAAACCGCTTGGAAATTCAAAACGCTAGTGAGGATGCAAAGCAAAAGGAAGCCCAAATTGCCAATTACCAGAGCCGCCTCAATCTGACCCCTGTTCGTGAGGCACAAATGGCGGACTTGCTTCGCGGCTATGACCAGGCCAAGCAATACTATGACGACCTGGCCAGCAAAAAGGCACAATCCGAATTGGCGACCGGTTTGGAAATACGCCAACAGGCTCAACGATTCAAAATCGTTGATCCGCCGAGCATGCCCACAGTCCCCACTAATCCCGCACGGATGAAAATCAGGCTCGGAGGATTGGCGTTGGGTATCGCCGTGGGACTGGCGCTGGCCTTCCTGATCGATAACATCGACCACTCCCTTCGTAATGAACAGGAGTTAGGCGCGACTTTTTCCTTTCCCCTGTTGCTTGGGGTTCCAATGGTACTGACCAAGGTTGATGAACGGAGGCGGTCGCGAAAGGTGGTGCTTGAATGGTTGCTGGGGACAACCTTGTGCTTGTTTACTTGCGCGATTGAAGTCTATTTCTTCTACCGGGGTTAGGAAATCCTTTCCCGAGCTTAGGGGGACACCGATTGGAGCCAACAACTGTTATGCCTGACCGCACACTGAAGAAAGAGAAAGATCATGTATCCTCCGGCCCATTAACAGAGCTATCCGAGGCATGGAGAAACCTGATTTGTATTTGCCCGTCGCAACGGAAGTCAGCGCTGTCCCCGAGGAGAGTCGGGTGGTTGTGCACAATGACCCGAGGAGTCCTGCCGCGGATAGATTCAAATGGGCAGCAATTCGCCTGAAGAACATGCAGGCCTCGAGGGGGTTGAAAACCCTCCTCATCACAAGTCCTCTGCCGGGCGATGGAAAGTCCACGGTTGCTTTGAATCTTGCCACACTACTGAGCGAAAAAGGAAAGACCCCCGTGCTTCTGGTTGAGGCCGACACCTATCGACCAACAATCGTCAAAAAACTGGGACTCAGCCCGTGGCCGGGGCTATATGGGTGTTTCAGACGAGAGCGGGATCCGAAGTTGGAAATCCGGCAAATTGATCCGCTGGGCTTTTATTTGTTGCCAGCAGGTCAGGCCGAGGGAGAAGACGACACTCTTTTCCAGTTGAACTTTGTCCCGCAATTAATCGGAGATCTTCAATCCACTCCTTCCAGTTGGATACTCGTCGATTCACCGCCCACAACCCCCATTGCCGAGATCCTTGCCCTGAAAGCCCGTGCCGATGCCACTTTGTTAGTTGCCCGCGCTGGACACACACCCCGAGAGGCGATTGAGGAGACGGTTCGGAACGTGGGGCGTGATCACATAGTTGGGATCATTCTCAACGCCGTGGAAGGACTTGATCGTATCTACTCCAAATACTACGGATACGTGAAACCCGGGGCCACAGTAAAAGGGCAAGCATCTAGGGGTGCAAAGGGCATGGGCCTGAGCAAACTCTGAAGGTAATCTCGCAGTCAAGACCTCCATTCTCTGCTGGGGACCCGCCCTTTGCGTAGGTTGCATCATTTGTTTTCTCATTGAAACGCACGATCTTCCCCGGTACTTCGGCAGGATTGTCCCGCTGGATCCGGAATTTTCTCTACTTCCAAGACTTGTCGGGCATTTTTCATACTCTTCAAACTCAGCTCAGAAAGTTAGCCCACTCGAGTGAGCAGGCCATCTTCTTCTCTCTTCTTTACAGCGTTCCCTGCAACAGGTGTCGGGGGGCTATGGCAAGGGCATCGTGCTGTGATTTGCTTCGCGACAGCCGCTGTCTATTCCATGATGGGTAAGTTTGATCGGTGTTTGCTCCTGGAGAAGGGCATGGTTCCTTAGGCGAAGCCGGATTGAGACCGTCGGTGCTTTGTAGGCCGGACTGGGGCCCCACACCAGAACACATGCTCCACTCTCGGGACTGCCAACTTAGTCGCTGCTTTCCTGGGACCGGAAAGTGTTGGGATGAGGAATCTAGCACCCGTATACGCGTAAGAGAACCAAAACCAGTAAGATTCCAAACCTGAAATGATAAGCTTACTTAAGGTGTGATGCCGTATGATTAATCCACCATCATGTCTTCCCAAGCGGCAGGCTGTGCGTGACCTATCAAGCGACGACCCCTATTGCATGGGGGAGTCCACCCTGCCGAAGCCGGAACACAACTCAAGTCTCGCTCAAGCGGCAGGGGAGGCGTCGTCCGGCAGAGCTCTAACCCAAAGGAGCGAAGGATGCGCCCGCCTCCTGATTGCGGATGACGCGCCAATAGTTCGCGATGGATTGCGCAACCTCATTGAGTCCCAGCCCGAATTGTGCGTGGCGGGGGAATCGCCGGTGGGTAGCGAACTTGTCGTCCTAGCCCAGACGCTCAAGCCTGATCTCCTCTTGCTTGGCCTTGACATGCCCCAAGCCTCAGGACTTGAAGTTTTCAACAACCTGGCAAGCATCTACCCCCCCATTCGGATACTGGTGCTGATGGGGTCCGTTGAGGAAAGCTCCATCGTCGAGGCATTTTATCTCGGGGCGCGCGGCATCGTACTGAGAGCGTCGTCGCGGGAGGTGTTGCTGGCCAGTATTCGCAGCGTCATCGCCGGTCAGTATTGGCTGGACGGTGAAAGCGTGCCCATTCTCATCGAGGCCCTCCGCAAACCCGTCACTTCTCAAAAAGGGGCGTCGCCGGAGAGGGATTACGGGCTCACTCCACACGAACTTAAGATCGTCCGAAAGCTTGCGAATGCCGCCTCCAACAAAGAAATGGGCCAGGAATTGAGTATTAGCGAGAGGACAGTCAAACACCATCTGACCAATATTTTCAACAAGCTGGGCATCTCGAGCCGCGTGGAACTCGCCGTTTTCGCCCTTAAGAACGGGTTAATCAGGCAGGGGGATTCGGATGCAAGGGGAGACTGGGGAAGGCCTCCGGGGAGCGCCAAGCCGGTAATGAATCATGCGAGCCCTTACATAAAGGGCAAAAGACTCTAATCGACTGTTATTAGCCAATTACTGTTTTTAGCCAATTAAGGAAGGCGGATGCAGGTTCTAGAAAAGTCGAGTGGCTTGATCCGCAACTAAACATGCGAGACACAAATCTCGAATCTGGCCTTACCGGTAGAGATTGGAAATTGAAGTGCCGCTGCGGGCGAGAGAACCTGCGGGCCTTTAAATTCCTTGCGGCGGTTATAGTATTGTTCCCCCTCAGCTTGGCGGCGCAGACCACATCTTCATCCGCAGCCAGCTCGGACCGGGGGTCTGGGTATGGAACAAGCGTTAACCACGCGCTTCAATTCGCCGGAGAGAACACGCCAGAGAATCTGGTTTCGCTAGGTTTCGGGGCCGCAGGCTTTTACGATGATAACGTTCTGTCTACGAATGTCGACCGCGTCGGCGATGAAGCACTTTCCTTGAGCCCGCATTTCGGCGTTTCCAGGCAGACTGAGAATCTATCGCTCAATTTCAACTACACTCCCTTTTTTCTGTTGTACCGGCAACTTAGCAAGTTTGATCAGTTTAATCAGTCGGCGAATCTGGACTTGACCTTTCGGTTGGCCCCACGTTTCATTTTGGGATTAAGGGATTCCTTTGGATTTCGATACGGAGATTATCCATCGCTCTATGGAGCGCCTATCACGTCCGGACCCATCTCGCCCACAGACCTAAATCAGCTGATTACCCCGTTTACGGCCCGAATCCTGTCCAACATGACAGGGCTTGATCTGACGTTTGTGAAGAGCCGGCGCACTTCTTTCACATTTTCCGGAGGTTACAATCTGGGCAGATACGGGAACGAAAGCGGAGTAAGTGGTGCTCTGTATGATTATAAGGGAGAATTTGGGAGCGTGCAGTTCAATTACCGCGCAACCGAACACACGACCTTGGGCTTGAGCGTGGTCCATGCGGATTCCATTTACAATGCAGGCGCTGATTTCTATCAGCGCGCCCAGACTGAAAGCGCTTTTTTTTCCGTGGAATCCCAACTGTCTCCGACGCTTTCGGTAACTGCGAACGGGGGCCCGCAATACGTTCACTCTCCCGGCCAGTCCCCTGCAGAAGGTGGTCTGCAAGAGGGGATTTATGGAGCAGGGGGAGGAAGTATTACCAAGGAAGCTCGAAAAACTGCCCTGACAGTCTCTTTCCAACGGTCCGCATCCGACGCCGGGGGTTTGTATGCGACGGTGATAAGTAACACGGCAATGTTTGGAGCCCGCCGGCGGTTAGTCGGACTTTGGCAGACCGGTCTGCACGGTGGCGTCGGCCAGGTGCATGATTTGGTCTCGCAAGGTGCCACCAACTATAAGACTGACTATCTTGTCGTAGGAATTGACTTCAGACGCCCGATACGGAATCGGTCCGATTTCCACATTTCCTACGACACCATGCACGAGATGTACAAGGGCGCTCTGCCGGCATTTTATGGCTTTGACCGGAACCAAGTGACGGTTGGGGTCGATTTCCAACTTAAAGGCATATCTTTGGGCCAGTAATCGAGCCCATCCATCGACTTTCGTTTTGAACCGATGGTACTTTGAACCGCCTCGACTTTCGCTTTATCTCGCAAGTGTGCTAGTCTGCTCCGAACAATCCGTTAACAGCTGAACGTAAGTTGAAAGCTCGCAGTCCATGGCCGGTACTCCGCGAGTTTTACAGCTCCGCATTCAATCCACACAACTTCGCCCCATGGGCGGTGAGGATAAATTAACATGGGTATCTTCACACTGGGAAAACCAGATAGATCGAAATCAGGCCGTCAATCTCGGACGGCCGACGAGCAAGGACAGGCCAGCCTTGCCGATTGCAACGGAAGGACCCTGGTGCCGGAGGAGATGTTTACCCGGGCCCTCTCCCTTGAAAGAAAGAGAAGTCAGCGCTCGCGCCAGCGCTTCGTGTTAATGCTGGTCGACGCAGGAACGATGCTCCAGGGCGACAACCGCGAAATGATCCTGGAGGCAATTACCAAAGCGGTGGTGACCTCCACGCGAGAGACCGACCTGTGGGGATGGTACAAGAGGGACGCCATAGTCGGCGTTATCTGTACGGAGATCGGGGACGCCGGGCTCGATTCCATCCTCAGCGCTCTTCAGGCCCGCATCACCGATGCTTTGCGAGCCGATCTCAGTCTTGACGACATGAACGTGATCCACATCTCATTCCACGTGTTCCCGGACGAGCTGCGACATCGAAAATGGTGGTCGCCCTGCCGACACAAGGCTGTATCCCGACCTCAAGCCGCGGACAACGTAGCCAAGGTTTCCCTGGTAATCAAGCGGTCGATCGACATTGTTGGCAGCTCCTGTGCGCTGCTGGTTCTTTCCCCCCGTTCGTCGTGATCGCCATCGCGATCAAGCTCACCTCGAAGGGGCCGATATTTTTCAAGCAACAAAGGTTTGGACAATATGGCGCCCTGTTCACCTTTTTGAAATTCCGCTCGATGAAAGCCCAGAATAACGCGAGCATTCACCGGGAATTCGTTCGGAAGCTGATCTCCGAACAGCACGGACAGCATGAGCCTGGCAAAGCCCAGTTTAAAATCAAAAATGATCCCCGCGTGACGCCCGTTGGAAAGTTTCTCCGGCGTACCAGCCTTGACGAGATTCCGCAATTCATCAATGTCCTGAAAGGTGAAATGTCTCTGGTCGGGCCGCGTCCACCGATCCCTTATGAAATTGAGTCTTATGACATCTGGCACCATCGCCGGTTCCTTGAACGAAACCTGGAATCACCGGATTGTGGCAGGTCGAGGGGCGAAGCAGAGTTAAGTTTGACGAAATGGTCCGGCTCGATCTGAAGTACGCACGCACGTGGTCGCCCTGGCTTGACATCAAGATTCTCTTGCGAACGCCGGCGGCGGTATTTCGCGGTGACGGTGCGTTCTAAATTCGGCGAAGCGTGCTTTGCGGAATCTGCCGGTTGAACGGCCTTAGGCTGCCTTAATGTATTCGCGGTGGGAGAACTTATGATTCGATTCGGCGTTATAGGATACGGTTATTGGGGGCCGAACATTGTCAGGAATCTTCATGGGCTTGATTCAGTGAAGGTGTCTGCCATCTGCGACAAGCACCACGCGGCTCAAAAGCGTGCTCTGCACGCTTACCCGAATATGCAGGTAGTTGCCGACGCAAATGAAATCCTGCGTTCAGCCAATATTGATGCGGTGGCAATTGTAACTCCCGTCTGGACGCATTTCGACCTGGCCAAGGCGGCTCTGGAAAATGGAAAACATGTCTTTCTTGAAAAACCTCTCACTTCGAATGCCGCCCAAGCCGAGGAACTGATCGAGCTGGCAGAGAAGAAGAACCTCAAGATCATGGTGGACCACACGTTTCTGTTTACCGGCGCGGTGAAGAAGATCCGCCAACTCGTCGATCAAGGGGAGCTGGGAAATCTCTACTACTACGATTCCATGGGTGAACCTCGGACTTTTCCAGCACGATGTCAACGTGGTCTGGGACCTTGCACCGCACGATCTTTCCATCATGGACTACCTGATCCGGGAGAAGCCCGAAGCCGTTGTCGCCACCGGTCAGGCGCACTTGAACGGCTTGAGGACATCGCTTTCATCACGGTCTACTTCCCGGAGAATATGATCGCCCATATCAACGTGAACTGGCTTTCGCCGGTCAAGGTCCGGACCACGCTGCTCGGCGGCGAAAAGAAGATGCTGGTCTGGAACGACCTGGAAGCCGACGAAAAAGTAAAGATCTACGACAAAGGCGTGGAGATCAACAACCGGCGAAGGCGTCTACGAGCTGCTGGTCAGCTATCGCTCCGGCGACATGTGGGCCCCCAAGTGGAGCAGATCGAGGCGCTGAAGCTGGAAACGCAATATTTCGTGCGATTGCATCGACAAAACAAGACGCCGTTCAACGACGGCATCGCCGGCCTGAGGGTGGTGCAGATGCTGGAAGCGGCCGGACAAATCGCTGAAGAATGCGGGGAGAGACTGGTCCAGCCTATGAACGAATATCTCTGCATTGCCCCCGACGTCAAGCTTGGGCAAGAACGTCAAGCTCTCGAAGTTCATCAATCTCTACGGCTGTGAGATCGGCGACGACACCAAGATCGGCGCCTTTGTCGAGATTCAGAAGAACGCCAACATCGGCACGCGCTGCAAGATTTCCAGCCACACCTTCGTCTGCGAAGGCGTCGACCATCGAAGACAATGTCTTCATCGGACACGGCGTCACGTTCATCAACGACACCTATCCGCGCGCACGACAGGATGGCGCGCTGCAAACGGAAGCAGACTGGAAAGTGGAAAAGACCCTCGTTAAGAAGGGGGCTTCCATCGGCTCAGGCAGCACGATTCTTTGCAACGTCACCGTCGGCGAAAACGCCATTGTCGGGGCGGGAAGCGTCGTCACCAAAGACGTTCCCCCCAATGCGATCGTCGCGGGAAATCCTGCGAAATTCTTGCGGTAAATTGGACCAGAAGACAGAGAGGACCCTACACGTGGATCAACCAAAGATCCCGTTTCTCGACCTGGTCACGCCCAGCCGGAACTCAAAAGCGAGTTGACGGCGGTGTTCGAGCAGGCTTTGGAGACCGCCGGATTCATTGGCGGTCCCATGCTCGAGGATTTTGAGCGGCAATTTCGCAACGTTCTGCCAGACGCAAGTACTGTGTCGGGGTCGCGAGCGGGACGGATGCTTTGCGATTCGCCCTTATGGCCGCGGGGGTCAAGCCAGGCGACGTCGTTGTTACTGTTCCCAACACGTTCATTGCGACGACAGAAGCCATCACCCAGGCGGGAGCCATCCCTGTCTTCGTCGATATCGACGAGCGGACCTACAACATGGACCCGGAGAAGCTGGGCATTACCTCCAGGCGGAATGCAAGTGTGATGAATCCACGGGCAAGTTGATCCACAAGAGATTGGGCAAGCCGGTTACGGCCGTCGTCCCGGTCCACCTCTACGGGCAGCCGGCTGATATGGACCGGATTATGGAGCTGGCCGAGCGCTTCAAACTGATTGTGGTTGAAGACGCCTGCCAGGCCCACGGCGCGGAGTATTTTTCCAAGAGGCAAAATCGCTGGATAAAGGCCGGCTCGATGGGCCATGCCGCGGCGTTTAGTTTCTATCCGGGCAAAAACCTGGGAGCCTTCGGCGAAGCGGGCGCCGTCACCACGAATGACGATGAGCTTGCCCACAAAATCCGGATGCTTCGCGATCACGGCCAGGCCCAGAAGTATTATCACGATATTGAAGGGTATAACGGCCGTCTGGATTCGATTCAGGCCGGGATTTTGAATGTCAAACTCCGGCATCTGGCCACATGGAATGAAAGACGGCGCGAATGCGTATTGCGATACGGGGAGCTTTTAGGGGCAGCCTCCGAGCTCATTAAGCTTCCGTGCGAGCCCTCATGGTCCAAGGCCGTCTTCCATCTCTATGTCGTCCAGGTTCAAAACCGGTCCCAACTTCAGAAACACCTCGCTGCGGCGGAAATTGGGACGGGAATTCATTATCCCATTCCCCTGCATCTGCAAAACGCCTACAAAACCCTCGGCTACCGGGAAGGTGATTTCCCCGTCTGCGAAGAGGCTGCCTCACACATCCTCTCCCTGCCCATGTTCCCAGGTCTGACCTACGCCCAGCAGGATCGAATTGCCCGGCAGACGCTGGATTTCATTTATGGGGAAACGGCAGCGTCGCTATCACCTTCAGCCCGATTTTCCAGTCCTGCTTCCCACGGAGGCTAAGGATCCTTGGCATGCCGGGGATCGGACAGAAGAATTGGCGCGCGGGAAAGGGAGCCAGCCGTCAATATCGTGGTTGGCTTGCGCGTTCGGAAAGAGATTTATTGCGAAGGAGTCGTGATCAACATTGGAGATCAGAGTTGAGTCGAAGCACCTAGGCGACATTGTTGTGGTTGTGCCGGACATTTTCCAAGATAGCCGCGGCTTTTTCATGGAAACTTTTCGCGAGGACCAATTCAAAGTCCTAGGCTTGCCTTCGACCTTTGTTCAGGATAACCATTCGCGTTCCGTCAAAGGAGTTCTCCGCGGTCTGCATTTCCAATGGGATCCCCCCATGGGCAAATTGATGCGGGTTACGATGGGAAATGCCTTCCTGGTCGCTGTGGACATAAGAAAAGGTTCGCCCACACTGGGGAAGTGGTTTGGCGCCGAAGCCTCGGCGGTGAACAGGCGCGAAGTATGGGCTCCCGCCGGATTTGCGCGCGGCTTTTGTGTTCTCTCGGATGTCGCGGAGATCCAATACAAATGTACGGGACTCTACAACAGCAAAGCTGAGTCTGGAATTCTCTGGAACGATCCGCGGATTGGTGTCGAGTGGCCGGTCAAAGAGCCTTTCCTTTCCATTAAGGACCAGAAGGCCCAGACTTTGGAACAGTGGCTTGCCAGCCCGGAATCCGACTCCTTTCATTATTAGGTGAAGAACAGCTCGTTGAAGAGCCTCATGGACATGCCATGTGATTCGCGGGGCTCGGGAAAGTATTAAATCCCCCACAGATTATGTGTTTTCCCAGCATCAATAAAAGTTGAGTTCTCTTGTCGTTCCAGGCCGAAGTGAGCCCACCTCGTAGTATTCAGTCAAACCCCGGCTTTATTAGACTCGGGAGTCAGTACAGGGAGGAAGCATGAACCTTCTTATCGCCGGAGGCGCAGGATATGTCGGCTCGGTGCTAATACCGAAATTGCTCGACCGCGGCTATAAAGTGGATGTAGTGGACTTGTTTTGGTTCGGCAATAACCTGCCGCGGGAAGTTGCGGTCCTTCATAAGGACATCTTCGAGCTCTCCGTAAAAGATCTGGAACCCTATGATCAAGTGATTTTTCTCGCGGGGCTTTCCAACGACCCAATGGCGGAATTTTCGCCAAGCAAGAATTTCATTTTCAACGCCGCCGCTCCCGCCTATTTGGCTTACACCGCCAAGAACGCCAAAGTGAAAAGGTACATCTACGCCTCTTCCTGCTCCGTCTACGGATACACGGAAAACGAACTCTACGATGAAACCCGCCCGGTTTCTTCGACCTACCCCTATGGAATATCCAAGCTACAAGGGGAGCAGGCGGCGATGCAGTTGGCCGACGAAGATTTTTCCGTCATCTCTTTACGTAAGGGGACCGTCTCGGGATACAGCCCGCGGATGCGATTTGACCTCATCATCAACACGATGTTCAAATGCGCCATGAAGGACCGCACGATCACAATCAACAATCCCTCCATTTGGCGGCCCATCCTCAGCATTGATGACGCTGCGACCGCGTACACGCGGGCCATTGAAGCGAACCAGAGGATCTCGGGAATCTTCAATATTGCGTCTGGTAACTATACGGTCGGAGAAGTTGGTGACTTGGTGAAAGCCACCATTGAGGAGCGCCTTGGAGGCCGCGTGAATCTCTGTATCAAACATATTCAGGATTTTCGGAATTACAAGGTCAGCATCGAAAAAGCCAAGAACGTTCTCAGTTTTCACCCTGCCGATGATGTAAAGTCCATCGTGGGCCAGTTGATCGAAAACTTGGAAAAGTGTCGAGACTTGGACAATCCCCTCTACTCCAATATTGCGACCTTCAAGCAAATGGAAAATGGAATCGAAACCTACGCCATGGGAAAGGTGGTGGCAGGATGAAGGTCGCCGTGCTGGGTGGCAATGGCCAACTGGGAACGGACGTTGTCCGCGACTTTTGCGGAGGACGGGGACGAATCCCTTAGTCTTACCCATGACGAGGTAGAGATTGCAGATGCTGCCTCAGTGAGGCGCACGTTGGAGAAGCTTCAACCGCAGGTCATCGTCAATACCTCGGCCATGCATCACGTCGAGAATTGCGAACTTGATCCCGAGAAGGCTTACAGGGTCAACGCACTGGGAGCGAGGAACCTCGCGGAGGTGGCGCGCGACTTGGGTGCGGTACTCATCCACGTCAGCACGGATTACGTTTTTGATGGGAACAAAAGAACCCCTTATGAAGAGACCGATTGCCCGCGGCCTCTGAACGTTTACGGGAATACCAAATTGGCAGGAGAGTATTTCGTCCGCTGCGGTGCTGGACAGGCATTTCATCGTGCGGACCTCCGGGCTTTACGGAAAATCCCCCTGCCGGGCCAAGGGTGGCCGCAACTTTGTTGACCTGATGCTAAAACTGGCCAAAGAGCGGGGAGAGGTCCGGGTTGTGGATGACGAGTGGGTATCGCCAACTTCCACGCGCGAGCTGGCCCGCCAAATTGTTGCCCTGAGCCGATCTGACGCTTACGGACTTTATCATGCGACGGCAGAGGGGGCCTGCTCTTGGTATGAATTTGCCCGCGAGATATTTGCCATCACGAATACCGCGGTGACCACGAAGGTTGCGGGACCAAATGAGTTTCCCGCGAAAGTGCCCAGGCCAAAGTATTCCGTGCTGGAGAATCGTGCCCTGAAGCTTCGAGGCTTGAACACCCTGGGGACGTGGCAGGACGGACTCCGCGAATATCTGGGAGCTTCCCAGGCGCGAGGAGTGGCGCAATCGCGATGACACGGTATGTGGTCGTAACACCCGTCCGCGACGAAGAGAAGCATCTAGAAGCGAACAATCGCTTCGGTCAGCGTTCAGACCATTAGGCCGGTGGAATGGGTAATCGTCGATGATGGTTCCACCGATCGCACGGGCGAAATCATCGATCGCCACGCGGCGCAGTCGCCGTGGATCTGCGCCGTGCACCGCCCCAACAGAGGCTTCCGCAAATCGGGCGGTGGCGTCATGGAAGCCTTTTATGCTGGCTACAACGCTCTCCAGTGCGACACGTGGGATTTTATTGTGAAGCTCGACGGCGACCTGAGCTTTTCCGCCGATTACTTTGAGAAGTGCTTCGCCTATTTTGATGAGGATCCACGGCTCGGGATCGGCGGCGGAGACATTTACCACGATATCGATGGTGAACTGAAGCTCGAAGCAAATCCCAAATTTCACATTCGCGGCGCAACCAAGATTTACCGGAGAGCCTGCTGGGAAGCAGATTGGGGATCTATGGCGGGGCCCGGGTTGGGACACCATTGATGAAGTGAAGGCCAACATGCTGGGCTGGAAGACCATGGCTTTCCAAGATCTGCACCTTATTCACCACCGGGTCACCGGCCAAGCAGAGGGTTTGTTGCGCGACCGGGTGAAACATGGTCTGGCGTGCTACATCTCCGGATATCACCCGATTTTTGTTGTGGCGAGTTGCGCGTACAGGCTTCTTAAGAAACCCTACTTTTTCGGCTCACTTGCGATTTTTTTTGGGTTTCTTAAAGGCTACTTTACGCGCGTGCCACGCGTAACCGACAACCGGCTGATTCATTACATCCGTGAGCAGCAACTGAGGCGCTTGTGCGGGTTGGAGACCATCTGGAAGTGATCCTCCCTCCGTGACCCCTTAAGGCACCGTGCATGTGTGGAATCTGCGGAAAGCTTAACTTCGAGCAGAATAATCGGGTCAATCCAGCTCTGATCCGAGCGATGCTGGATACGATCCGCCATCGAGGGCCGGATGATGAGGGGACCTACTACGGCTCCCAGGTGGGGCTAGGTCACCGGCGACTCTCGATCATTGACCTGAACACCGGGCATCAACCGCTGTCCAATGAGGATGGCAGTGTGTGGATCGTCTTCAACGGAGAAATCTACAATTACCAGGAACTGCGTGTTTTTCTCCTTGGGCAAGGGTCATATTTTCAAGACTCAGACCGATACTGAGGTGATCATCCATCTCTACGAGGAGCTTGGGCCCCAGTGCGTGGAGAAGCTCCGTGGCATGTTTGCTTTTGCCATTTGGGATGAGAACACAAAGACGCTTTTTCTGGCAAGAGACCGGGTCGGGATCAAGCCCCTCTACTATTGGCACGAACGATGAGTCCTTGCTATTTCGCGTCAGAGATCAAGGCAATCTTGGCGGATCCGCGGTCGAAGCGAGCCATCGCGCCGGAGGTCATCGACAGGTTCCTGACCTTCTTGTACCTCCCGGGAGAAGAGACATTACTGAAGGGTGTACGCAAGCTTCCCCCGGGCAGCTATCTGATCGTAAAGGAAGGCCACGCGGAAATCCGGCAATACTGGGATCTTCGCTTCACGAAAGCCCGCCGAGAGGCCGAGCCGCAGCGAAGCCGAGAAACAACTGCTGGATTTGCTGGCCGAAACCGTTGAGCTTCACATGATCGCGGATGTTCCGGTCGGCGTCCTGCTTAAGTGGGGGCGTGGATTCCACGGCAGTGCTCAGTTTCGCCGTCGAGCGGACGGACAAAGAGGTCAGCAGCTATACCGTAGGGTTCGCCGACCCGGGAGTTGCCGACGAGCGGCCCTATGCGAAGTTGGCGGCTGATACCTTCGGTACAAAGCACCATGACATGACAATTAGCGCGGCGAGTTTTGCGGACTTTATGCCGCAATATGTGTGGCACATGGAAGAGCCTGTCTGCGAGCCCCCCGCTATTGCCCTGTATTACGTCTCGAAGTTGGCGAAGAACTATGTGAAGGTTCTCCTCTCGGGAGAGGGCGGCGATGAGGCCTTTGCGGGCTACAGCAATTATCGCAATCTCCTTTGGATGGAACGGGTTAAGCGCGGCCTCCCGCCTCTGAATGGTGCCCTTGCCTGGGGAATTTCTCTCGCCAGTTCGCTGTTCCATTCCACGCGGATGGCAAAATATGGGCCTCTGATGAAGGCTACTTTCCCTGACTATTACTACAGTAGGACTTCGAACCCGTACCGATCCACTCGGAATGGTCTGGGAAATTTGTACTCTGCCGACTTTGCCGGCTCGATTGATCGTGAGTACGCTCTCGAACCCATGCGTCGACTGCAGGCAGCATGTTCGCGGGGCCAGAATACTCTTGATGCCATGCTCTACATCGACACCAAGTCGTGGCTGCCCGACGACCTGCTGATCAAGGCAGACAAGATGACCATGGCCAACTCGCTTGAACTGCGGGTCCCTTTGCTCGATCACAAGGTCCTGGAATTCGCGGCGGCTTTGCCTATAGACCTGAAGGTTCGAGGCTTTACCACCAAGTACCTTGCCAAGAAGGCGCTGGGAAGCCGGGTCCCCAAGGCTATCCTTAACCGCCGCAAGGCCGGGTTTCCGGTTCCCTATGAGTCCTGGCTGCGGAAAGACCTGGGGGTTGGGTGCAAGAAGTGTTGCTTGACCGCTCAGCCACAAGTCGGGGCTATTTTGCAACCCCGGTCGTTCGGGAGTTGCTTGCCCGCGACGCAGCGGAAGGCGGATATTCTAAGGAGATCTTTTCGCTGGTCACGCTCGAGCTTTGGCACAGGACCTTTTTGGAGCAACCACAGCCTGTCCTAAACTAAGGGTCAGGGCTTATCCGCCATCATTTCTGATGCTTGTTTACCGTTTCGACAGATTTGGGCCATAGCCGGCGTCCGAGAGCCCGGACAAGATTTGTCTAGCGGATGTCAACTTTGTATTCTGAATAACCAATCTGGGGTGGCAGCCGAAACGGTGCGCTTAAATTGGCCGCACAAACTTTTTGGCGGATGCCGGGCCGTTTCGGTATCGCGCGCCTGTTTGGTCCCTCTTATTCGTTGCGATGCGTGGTCTTTCATGACATCTCTGCCGCGGAGTCGCCGTTTACACGGGGGATGGGCGTGAATGTCACTCCCACCGACTTTGAAGCGGCGCTGAGGTTTCTTACCAGACACTACAATCCTGTCGCCTTCAGAGATGTTCTGGCCGACTCCGATGGCCGAAGCCTTCCGCCGCGGCCGGTGCTGGTAACCTTTGATGACGGCTATGCCTCAGTTATAAAATGGGCCGCGCCGCTCTGCAAAAAGTTTGGGGTGCCGGCCGTTTTCTTCCTCAATGCCGCATTTCTCGATAACCATCATTTAGCTCCGGACAACCTTGTATGCTATGCGGCCAACGTGTTGGGCATGGAGACCATCAATGCCGCCGCACGTGCTGTAAAGGGCGCCGACTGCCCTAGACTGAACTTCCATGGCCGACGTCTTTTCGCGTTTCTTCCCTGTGATTTCCCTGGCAGAGAGGACTGCCTTTCTCGACTCCCTGGCTCATTTGGGAGGGATTAATGAGGGCCAGTTGGCGGAGGAAGCGCAGCTCTACCTCACCCGCAAACAAGTTTGCGAGCTGGCGTCTCTTGGATTTGAGATCGGGAATCACACTTACACCCACGTACGCTGTCGGTCTTTGACCAGAGAGGACTTCGCGGGGGAAGTCGACAGGAACAAAGCCGAATTGGAAGCGATTTCAGGGAAGAAAGTGCGGTCTTTCAGCGTACCCTACGGGTCCTCCGAAGATCTTTCCAGCGATTTGGTGGGGCATCTGAAGCTTTCCGGCCACGAGGTGGCCTTTCTGAGTGAGAGCGCGGCCAATTTGCAGGGGCGCTGACAAGTTTCAGCTTGACAGGGTGAGTATGCATGCCAATAGCGATGACTCCCTGTTCTTTCAGATTGAAGTCCTTCCTCGGCTTCGCACAACGCGAAACAGGTTTTTCCAATGGTCATTAATCGCCTCGCCGCTGGCATAGGCCATCAAAGTGCGGCCGGGGTGAGGGTGTGGCCACAGGTCGCAAGAGACAATCAAAGCTCATGCAGAATTCTGGTTGGCAAGTCGAAGTGGATCGCGCAACGCCTGCGGAATGGTCACAGATGCTCGATCTGTTCGATGATGCGAACATCTATCAGACTTGGTCGTATGGCGGAGTTCGCTGGGGAGAAGAAAACCTCAGCCACTTGGTTTTGAAGCGAGACTGGCGAGGTTCTGGGGTTGGCACAACTCAGGATTGTTCGCCCAACGACGATTCAATTCGGCATGGCCTATCTGCGATGGGGGCCCTTGTATCGAACGGCGCGGGAGGCCAATGATCCTGATGTCGTCGCGGCCCTGGCCCGTTCTCTGGAAGACGGAATATGTCGGCAAAAGAAAGCTCTTCCTGCGCATCCTGCCCAACGCTTTTGCCGGAACGCCGCGCGCCGCAGCCATCCAGGCCGCTTCGGCAGCTTCACTCCGGAACCTCTCGGTGCCGACAACACCTACAGGACTTTTGTAGTGGATCTTTCCCCTTCCATTTGAGGACCTTCGGAAGAAACTTGATAAGAAATGGCGGAACCAACTAACGGGCTGCCGAGAAAAATGAACTCAAGGTCGTGCAAGCTGGATCACGGCGGAATGGGTGCGGCGATGCTGTATCGGACTTTTTGCCGGATGTATAAACAGATGCGAAAGCGCAAGACGTTCGAAACCACGGTGGACGTGGAGGAGTTTGGCCGAATCCAGCAAGATTTGCCAGAGTCCCATCGCATGCAGGTCCTGATCTGCGAGGACAATGGGGTCCCAGTGGCGGGTCTTGTGGCCTCGGCGATGGGTGATTCGGCGATTTATCTGCTCGGCGCGACGAGTGACGAGGGGCTGAAGTCAAAAGGCGCCTATCTATTACAGTGGACCCTGATCAAGTGGCTCAAGGAACGCGGAGTTAGATGGTACGATCTGGGGGGCATCGATCCCGAAGGGAACCCGGGAGTTTATCACTTCAAGCGGGGACTTTCCGGCAGCCGACGTTACCCAATTGAATCCCTTAGTGGCATGCGATAGCGTTGCATCTTCCGCGATTGTCAGGGCGAGTCTGGCCATGCGTCGCACGGTGCGCGTTTGCAAGGGCACTCTGCATTTTGCCCGTCCCGTAAGCCCTGAAGTAAGCAGGACTTAGGTTCAATCCCCTTCTCCCCGTCAATGTCCATGGATATCTCGGTTGTCATCGTCGCCTGGAACGCCAAGCACTATTTGGAGTTGTGCCTGGAAAGCCTGGAAAAAGCGCCGCCCCGCCGCAGTATGGAAACCCTGGTGGTTGACAATGCCTCGGCCGATGGCACGGCGGAGATGGTCGAGACCCGGTTTCCCTGGGTCAAGCTCATCAAGAGCAGCGAGAATCTGGGCTTTTCGAGGGGCAACAATGTGGCGATCCGGCAATGCCAGGGACGTTACATCGCCCTGGTGAATCCCGACGTGATTGTTTTTCCCGGCTGTCTGGATGCCCTGGCGGATTTCCTCGACCAGAATCCCAAGGTGGGGAATGTCGGTCCCCGCGTGTTTGAACCCGATATGTCGCAGCAGAGCACCTGCCGGCGATTTCCGACCCTATGGAACAACTTCTGTTCGGCAACCGGTTTAGCGACGAAGTTCAAGAATTCCCGCTTCTTCGCCGGCGAGCACATGTTCTACTTTCCCCACGACCGGACGATGAAGGTGGATGTCCTGGTGGGTTGCTTCTCCTTTATCCGTCGTGAAACCTTTGACGCCGTGGGCCTTCTGGATGAAAAGTTGTTCATGTACGGCGATGATGTGGATTGGTGCCGGCGTTGTTGGAAAGCGGGATGGGAGGTGGTGTTTTTCCCCGGAGCCCAGGCCATCCATGACCGGGGCAAAACCACGGCCCCCTATCCCGTCCGCTTTGCACTTGCGCAGCAACGCTCGGTTCTCTATTATTGGTCCAAATATCATGGCCTTTTCGGCCGGCTGGGAATCAGAAGCATCATGGTCTTCCATCACCTCATGCGCTATACGCTCGCGGTTCTCGCCAGCCTGGCGCATTCCCAGGGACGCACGCAAAGTGATGTGCGGAAACAGGTTAGCGGCGCCTGCCTAAGGGAACTCGTCTTCGGGAGCGCTCCCCAGAAGGCCTAGGGATTAGGCGGGCAGGCGTCAAGATGGCAATCTCCACTGCCACTTCGCGGTTTGCGGATTATTACAAGCGTAAGGGCTTCGGGGCGACATTTCGGCGCGTGGGGTTGGCAATCAGGAGGTCGCTGTTTTCAAGCCACACCGTTCTGTTCTATTGCGACCTGGCCACGCTGGCCGGACCTGCGAAGACCTCCCGAGCTCTCTGAAGGTGGAACGGAAGAAAAGCTCTGCCGAGCTCAGCCCCGAGACTTCGAAGAGATGACCAGTTCTGGAATCCCAAGCTGGTTCAACGAACATGAAAGAGCGATTTGATCTGGGGGCGTCGCTTTGGCTGATCAGATCCCAAGACAAATTGGCAGGTTACGGGTGGACCTTGAGAGGGCGGACCGTCGAACCCCACTACTTCTCCATCGGCCGAGATGATGTCCATTTATTCGATTTCCACGTGTTCCCCCAATTTCGCGGCCAGGGAATGAATCCATTCCTAGTCATCTACATCCTCTGCAGCCTGGCGAGTGAAGGGGCGGGCCGGGCATTTATCGAAGCTGCCGAGTGGAACCAGCCGCAGTTATCATCTCTCGCCAAAACTCCATTTCGCCACCTAGGATTGGCCAAGAAATGGACGATTTTTGGGCGTAATGTCGTGGTCTGGGGCAAGACCAAATCGGGGCATCCCCCCAGAGAAGCACCATTAACTAAAGAATAACTCGTCAGTATTCTGGCTTTCTGAATGCGTTTCCAATTGAATTATGGGAAGGCAACTAGCACGTGTCGCGAGGTTAAGATGACTGCAGTAAACCGCCGGATGCCTTGGGGCATCGCCTTTGCTTTCATCTGTGTAATATTGTTGATTCCTGCAAAGGCCTCCGCTTCGGGGGGGCATGCCCGTCAGGGGCGAACTACCTCAATACCAGCACAAACCAATCAGTGACACTATCCAGCCTGGGAGTTACCAACTGTTACTATATTTCCGCAGCAGGATCGGACGCAAATAACGGAACCAGCGAGTCCTCGCCTTGGCTCCATGCACCCTTCATGCCGACCTGCTCCGGCAATTGTGCCGCCCTGCAAAAGTCGATGAGCGGAACTGGGGGGCGGGCGTGGGATTCGTCTTCCGAGGCGGGGACACATGGCACTTTGGAAATAGCTCTGCCGTTCCTTACACTGGCGGCACTTGGGAATTTAATCCTGGGAGCGGGGTCGCCAGTGGAACGCTGACGAATCCAATTTATATTGGGGTTGACCAGAGTTGGTACATCGGGGGTTCTTGGACTAGGCCCATCTTAACCGGAACAACCCCCCTTGTGGGGCCGGGACGGTAGGTGGGAATTGCGTAGGCTTGAGTGTTATGAATACCAGCATCCAGGCTTATTATGTGAATTCCTGCCCCTATCAAACGGGAGGGGTTACGGGGGCCAACCTCGTCGATCTCTCCGCCTTGGCCTACTACATTGTCGACAACTTCGAGATGACTGGCGTTTGCACTCAAACCGTGGGCCATCCGTACGCGAACAATATCTATATCGAGTACAACGAAGTCACTGGTCCACTACAATTCTTGGACCTTTATGTTCATGGCTGGAGCCACGTTCCGTTCGTCGCAGGCCAAGGCAGCGCGAGCTGCACTTCTTCGGTCGTCTGTTTCAACAGCTTCGCCTTTGAGGGGATGCAGGGTACTTCCACCACGATTAGCGACATCCTGCGCTATAATGTGGTGGACGGTTCTGACTCTGATCCGTTTGGCCTTGAAGCCGCATATGCGGGTTTCTATGACTCAGCTTATAACGTCTTCAGATACTCGGCTGGATCCATCTTCCGCAACATGCACCTCTACCACGACAATCTCTATGAATATACTGTCGAAAATGGGCATTCCAACATCGTCGAGAACTACGCCGAGTGGGCGAACGGCGACAATGTTCTCTATAACAGCGTATTCCGCTACATCGATTTTGAAGGCCCAGGCCAAGGCAATTCAGGGAATACTCCAGTCCTTTGGTTGTGGCCGAACTACCCAAGCGGAGTAGACTTCATCTTTAATAATGTCCTCGATGGCGAGGGGTCGGTACAACTTATTAACGTTGGGAGGAACCTCCAGAGTGTTGGGACTTATTCCTTCTTCAACAACACGATTGATTTCACTGCTGGAACGGGCGACGACTTTCACGGCGGCCCAGCAGGCTATCCCTTCACCGTCCTCACCGAAAATAACCATTATATTTCTGAGTCTTCTTCGGTTTATGACAGCCTCTGCACCGGCCATGTCACCGAAACGACAAATTTGCTCATGAATCATGCCACGGCTGCAGCGAATGGCTATCCCCTCACCCAAACCTATGCCGACTCGCCAGCCAGCGGGAGTAGTCCAACCGTTGGCGCGGGAACGAATGCAAAGGGTGCTGGTCCATGCGGGGCGCTTGCTACTGCAGCAGGCAGCGACCCAACCTTGAGTGCAGCCGCTGCCGCGTGCCAGTCAGACACCACTTACGCCTGCTCATACAACAGTACCACGCACACCGTGACATGCCCGGCGCGAACCCCTACGGCGAGGCCGTCCAGTGGCAACTGGGATATTGGAGCGTATCAGTACCAAGGGGGAGCCCTTGCTCCCCCCACCAATGTGAAGGCAATTGCCCACTGATCAAGGTAAATCAACGCGGCTCCAATCTGGCAGGGGGCAAGTGTGATCTTCCTGTCCTCCGGCTAGGGGCTACATAATCCGAAAGACAACTTCGAAGCATGGAACCTCAAAATCTTAGATTTGGCGGCGGATCTGCTGACACAATTCTCCATCCGTTGATCGCAGTGGAGTTGGGGCTGGCCATTATCCTTATCCTCTGCCTTCCTCGGAAGTGGATCATTGCGCCCTTCCTCTGGATTATTTTTACCGTACCCATAGGGCAGGTGGTGGTTGCTGGAGGCTTACACTTTACGGTTATTCGCATCATCATTCTGGCGGGGTTGGCCCGTTGGGTGGTTTCGCGACGCACCCAAACCGGAGGGAGACTGGAAGGTGGCCTCAATTCCATTGACTGGATGTTTATACTTTGGGCCATCTCGGAGCTGGTCATCAATTCGATCCAGCTCATGGAAAAGCAAGCATTCATACAGAGCTGTGGCGACTTCCTCGATCTCCTGGGTGGGTACCTGGTTCTGAGGTTCATGATCCAGGACCGGGATGACGTCCTGCGCGCCATCAAGGTATTTGCTGTCATCGTCGGAGTCATGGCATGTTTCATGATCGATGAAAAATTAACGGGAAAAAACCTATTCGGCTTGCTCGGCGGAGGACCGCTCAACCCGCAGGTACGCGCCGGTATGATCCGCGCCCAGGGAGCATTCGCGAGCTACATCGAAGCAGGAGTATTTGGCGCCAACCTGATTCCGCTATTCGTTTTGTTGTGGTCGCAGCGGACCTCTCAGGCTACGGCCATCATGGGAATGGTCGGAGGTGCCATCATGGTTGTAACGTGCGCATCCAGTTCGCCGCTGCTGGGTTTGGGCGCCGCCATGCTGGGGTTCTTTTTTTGGTACTTTCGAAGCGCCATGCGGCCAATCCGTTACGCCCTGGTCTTTGCCGTTGTGACGCTGCATGTGGTCATGAAAGCCCCGGTGTGGGCTTTGATCCAGCGGGTCGAAATAATCGGTGCTTCCTCGGGTTTTCACCGCTTTATGCTGGTTGACAATTGCATTCGCCATTTCAGCGACTGGTGGCTGCTTGGATATCAGAATTACCCTGCCTGGGGGTGGGATATGTGGGACCTGTCGGATCAGTATGTTTCGGTTTGCTTGACGGGCGGGCTTATCGGCATCATCGCTTTTGTATCAATCCTCTGGAGAGGTTTTTCGGCGTTGGGAAAGGCGAGGAAGCATGTGGCCGGTGACCGCAAGGAAGAATGGATTCTCTGGTGTCTCGGAGTTTCCCTTTTTGCTGACGTAGTGGTGTGGCTCGGTTACGCCTGCTGGGCTAAAGGGGAGGCGGCGTTCTCAGCCTTGTTGGCAATCATCTCTGTGATGACCTTTGAGGCCTTGCACAGATCGTCCCTCCAGGATGAAGAGGCCCTTGTAACGGAGCCCGAGTACGAGGCTGATTTAAATATAAAATGGTACGCACCGGAGACAAACCATTGAGCTTCCCTAAAGCGCGTGTCCGGGTATTGTACCGTTTCTCCAACAAACTGGGCGCAAGGTTGGCAGCAGGTGAATGGCTTGGCCGCCGCGGGGGGACATGCTGGAATTTCCGGGCGTCCTGCAGCGGCCCGTCCCCGCTGGCGTGAAGGTCCGCACCACATTGGCTTGGGGAAAGCTACGCATCTCCTATGAAAATGCGAGCGGCCCGGCGTAGCATTGCCTCCTGATCATAAGCAGGCAAGTAATCCCGGAGAAGCTGCACAAAGAAGAAGAGGAGTACCGGCGGGCTGATTGGCTCCTCTGCCCATCGGACTTTGGCGCGAAGATCTTCGGCCTGTCTTTAACCTGACCGCAACGTGGATCCATGCAGGTTAGATTCAATGTGGAGTGGAGCAAGTGGGCGCAATACACCCGCTGTCTGGGATTGCTTCTCGCGGTGGGTGCAGCCAAGATGGCGAGCGCCCATGGACTCTCCCTGAGTTCTACGAATACGGTGCTCTGAACTTGGTCGGATCTATTCGCTCGCTAAGTCTAGAGTTCAAAGTGGAGTGATAAGAGCGGCATCGTCGGTTTATCCCCCTACTTTTGGCTAAACATGTAAGTGCAGTAATTCGGCATCTTCTCCTCGCGGATGAATACAGAAATGTTTATGAGTTTATCTTCCCCGTCTATTTCAAGTTTCGAGCAAGTCAGCAAGCGACTGGGGGCAACTGACCTGGCCGGGGACGGCTCCGAGCCGTGCCCCGTGTGCGAACATTCCGACGCCCAGGAGTGGCTTCACGCACCCGATCGGTTCCACGGCAGACGCAAGTGTTACAGACTTGTTCGCTGCTCCGCTTGCTCGCTTGTCTGGTTGACCCATCCGCCTCGGCCGGAAGAGATGCACGAACACTATACGCGTGATTACCACCGACTCATCTCCGCCGCTGGTGATTTTTCACCTCACCGCTGGCAGGCCCGCCGAGCGGCATTGATACAGCACAAGCAGGCCGGCTCGCTGCTTGACCTCGGATGTAGCTCCGGGTCGTTCCTGGAATTTGTGAAGTGCGAGCACTGGAGACTTTATGGGATCGAGATGTCGGCGGAATGCGCGAAAATCGCCCAAGAAAAGACCGGCGCGGACGTTTTTGTCGGCGACATTATCCAGGCCCCGTTCCCGCCCGAATCCTTCGACGTCATCACATGCTTCGATGTGCTCGAGCACCTCTACGAGCCGAAGAAAGTGCTGGCGAAGGTGGTAGAATGGCTGAAGCCGGGCGGGATTTTCTTTGTTCAAGTGCCGAATGTTGATTCGGCGGAAGCCCGCGTGTTCAGGTCTTATTGGTGCGGCTTGGAGCTGCCCCGCCACCTGTTCCACTACTCGTCGGCTTCGCTCCGTCACCTCATGAAGTCCGCAGGACTCCGGGAGATTTCGCTCGTAACCAGGCGAAATGCGGCGGTGGGGGTTAGCATCCGCTATTTGCTCGACGATCTCTTTCGCAACTTAGGGATCTCACTAACCCCGCAAGCTTACCTGCCGCCGCCGCACCTGCCCTGGAGGGTGGCACGCAAGCTGGTTCGCCTGACCTTGCTGCGGTTTCTTTTGGCAATGGCTCCCTTGGCGGGAGGAGGCGAAGCGATCCATGCGGTTTTTGGGAAAAACGATACTCGGCGCCTGGCAACCGAGCCAGGATCCGAACTGCGCACTACTTGATCATGACATCAGTTTGTCAAGGGTAAGGAGGGATTGACCACCATCAACGCCCAAACTAAATCTCACACCCATTTTGAAGACCCTGTGAGACTTTTCCCCTGGGGTTTGTCGAAACTTTACACGCTATGGCTGCGTTCCACATATCCCTTTGCGGGCTTAGGCCGTGACTTGTCTGTTCATTACACGTTTTATGGTGAATAGGGCAATGGCCCGCCAGGATCAAGCTCGGCAATTCGGTGAGCATCGGGAAGGATGTTTGGTTCAATATCATCCCCGAGGCAACCGATGAGATAAATATCATCATTGACGACAATTGTCATTTAGGCCCCCGGAGTTGGATTAGTGCCAGGAATCACATTCACCTGGAGCGGGATGTCAAAGTCGGACCATCGGTACTCGTCATGGACCATGGCCACGCTTATGCCAATCCCAATATGCCGATCAGGAAGCAGCCTCCTACGATGGGAGGTAGAATCCGAATCGAGCGAGGATGTCAGATCGGCCAAGGATCTGCCATTCTGTGCTCAGACAGAGAGCTGGTTCTAGGTCAGTATTGCATCGTGGCCCCTAACGCCGTGGTCCTGCGCAGCCACCCACCCTATTCCGTCATATCGGGAAATCCCTCTCGTGTTATAGAACATCTGGATCCGTCCTTGGCGGTCTCCGATGCCGTCATCGGGCCCTCCGGGTCTGGCTGAGCCTGTAGAGCAAGACCACTGAGGAACCCACGTCAATGAAACCGGTGTCGCCTCGCGGGGGTTGTTGAGGTGCCGCTGATTTTGGGCATTGCCTGAAACTCGATATGAAGTTAATCGACGCGCTGACAAGCATCCGGCAGTCCTCATCTGAAGGTGAATTGCGGTATCCGATCTACCTCGCGGCCGGATTTAATCCACTTCATTTCAAGACGTTTCTGGCTGCCGAACTGCGCCTGCTCGACAAAAGCAGGGCGGCGGAAATTGAAACGGGCCTGTACGGCGACTTGCCCGGCAATATCGCACGGCTTTCGAAGTTTGCGCCGGAGTCGGGAGTGATCATATTGGAATGGGCCGATCTCGACGCCCGGCTGGGGATTCGCAGCCTTGGCAGTTGGGTTCCGCCTGTCCTATCCGATATTCTTTCCAGTGCTTGCGCTCGGATGGGGCAAATCAAGGCGCTCATTGAGGAAGCATGTCGTCGCACATCGTTGGTGTTATGCCTGCCCACCTTGCCACTTCTACCGGTTTCCTTTGCCCCCACTTGGCAAGCGAGCGCATTCGAGCTTGATCTTAAAGTCTGTGTTGAATCGTTAGGTGCGCAACTTGCGCAGTCGCCAAGAGTTCGCATCGTCAGTCTGGAATACATCAACTCACTTTGCCCTCCAGCGGAGCGCTGGGATCTGAATGCTGAGTTATCGATTGGGTTCCCTTATACGTTGCGGTATGCGTCCCTTCTGGCCGGCGCGATGGCCAGACTTATTTCCCCCGTCCCACCCTTCAAAGGGCTAATTACCGATCTGGATGATACTCTCTGGCGGGGCATTCTAGGTGACGATGGTGTGGACGGTATTTCCTGGGATCTGAACAATCGCAGCCATATGCACGGGGCATACCAGCGCATGCTCCACGCCCTTTCTGCGGCGGGTGTATTCATCGGGGTCGCCAGCAAGAACGACCCGCAATTAGTGGATGAGGCATTTCAAGAAGCGGCAGATGATTCTCCCGCACGACGCTATTTATCCCCTGGAGGCCAACTGGCGCCCGAAATCTGAATCCGTCGCGCGAATATTGAGGACGTGGAACATTAGCCCGGATTCTGTGGTATTTGTGGACGACAGCCCCATGGAGTTAGCAGAAGTGGCCGCGGCTCATCCGGGCATGAAATGCCTCGAGTTCCCCACCAAGGACCAAGTCAAGGCAAACGATCTCCTTTCGACCTTGCGCGATCTTTTTGGGAAGAACGTCCTGCTCGAAGAAGATCTATTGCGAGTTGAGAGCGTGCGCCTCGGGGCAGCAGGTACAGCAAGACCGGGAACAATCCGGCGTCACACCCGGCCAATTTTTTAAATCTTGCTGAGGCCGAGATCGAATATCACTTCGAGAAGACCCCTCTGGATCCGCGCGCCGTAGAGCTGGTTACCAAAACAAATCAATTTAATCTGAACGGCATTAGAAAATCGGAGGCCCATTGGCAAGGCTGGCTGGAGAACCCCGATAATTTCCTGATGCTTGTTTCCTACAAAGACAAATATGGCCCCCTTGGTAAAATCGCTGTGCTGGCGGGCCGCCAGATTGGACAGAACTCTGGTCCTAGATTCCTGGGCGATGAGTTGCCGTGCTTTTTCGCGCCAGATCGAGTATCGGTGCTTGCAGGAGCTGTTTTCGCGATTTGAGAGTAAGTGAAATCGAGTTCAACTTTGCGGCTACCGGCAGGAACAAAGTATTTGAGGCGTTCCTGAACGAAATGCTGGGGGAGCCTCCGTTTCCCGGGTGCATTCTGAGTCGTGCCAATTTTCTCGCAAATACCCACAAAAACCCAATGGCGTCGAAGAGTTCACATATGGATGAAATGGAAAACCGTCTCGCGACATGCTTCCAGAGCGTGCTTCCGGACTTGCCCCTTGCCGACATCAAGAACGCGGACCCAGAGTCGATTGATGGCTGGGATTCAATGGCCATCGTGACGCTGTTCGCGGTGATTGGGGAGGAGTTCGGCATCGAGATTAGCATCGATGACGTCAAACTGGATCATTCGTTTAACGGGATCCTCAAGAGCATCAAAGCGAAGCAGCAAAAATAAGCTCCAGGGTCCCCGGAGAGGTGGCAATCCTTGGATCGTTCCGTTCAACGCGTAGAGGAGGGGGATGGATTTCGAAAGCATATATGGTCGTGGCAAGGCGGCGCTCAACCATTTGCTCGCCAGTGGCACCCTCAGAGCCAAAGCAATGCGGGGTGGGGTGTGGTTGGGAGGCGGAAGTGTTGTAGAGCAGGCCAGTCGTTTTGCCCGCAACATGATCCTCACCCGGCTCTTGGCGCCAAGCGCCTTTGGCGCTATGGCGATTGTCATGTCCTCTTCCGCCATCATCGGGGCATTGACGGAAGTGGGTTTGAAGCAGGCGGTCATTCAAAACCCGCGGGGAGCGGAGGATGCGTACCTTAATGCCGGCTGGTGGATGGGGCTGGGCCGCGCGATTGGCATGTACGGCATCATCTTTGCCATGGCCCCTTTCGTTGCCCGCTTCTATGGGATCGCGGACCTCTCCGGATTGCTTCGAGTGACGCTGCTCGGCACTCTGTTCGATGGCGCCATGAGCCCCCGCTCAATTCTTCCCCAAAAAGAGATGAAGTTCGGCCGCTGGATGGCGATCAGCAACGGGGGCGCCATGTGTGGCATCATTCTGACGGTCATTCTCAGTTTTATGATGCGCGATGTGTGGGCCCTGGCGATTGGTTTCAGTAGCGAGAACGCTTTCCGTTGTTTCCTTTCCTATATTTTGTACCCAGGTTTACCCTCACTCCGCTGGGATCTTCACGCCATGCGGGAACTCTATGGATTCTCAAGGGAGGTCTTCGGCCTGTCATTTCTGAACCTGATTTTTTCACGCACGGATATCTTTGTCTTGGGTAAGCTTTTTCCCGCAACAGAGTTGGGGTTGTACTCGATGGGGGTTTCCTTGGTTCTGACGCCCTCAATTTTCATAATCAACGTGTTGGCACAAACCCTTTTTCCTTCATTCGTCCACGTTCAGGAGAATAAAGAGCGAGTGAACCGCATCCTTGTGGAAATTACTTCCTGGCTGATTCTGCTGGGGCTTCCAGCGGTTGTGGCCATCTACTTGTGTGGGCATTCCCTGCTAAGGGTCCTTTACGGGGTTCAATATACCGCGGCCGCCGCGCCCCTGGCGGTCGCCGCCGGCGTCGTGTTTTTTAATATTCTGAACGCTGCGATCACCTGTGTCTTTGTCGGCGTGGGGCGTCCGGGTCTGCATCGCCGCGCGGTCGCAGCTTCGGCGGTGGTGATGTTAATCGCCATCTACCCGGCGTGCAAATCGTTAGGAATTGTGGGGGGACAAGTCGCCGCGCTGGCTGCGGTACTGGTTAGCTATATCCTTCAGGTTATGCGCATGCCCGACCTCACGGGTTTGAATGTGATGCGCTATGGAAAAGCCTTTGTGCCTGCGCTTGTGGTGTCGGGGGGAGTTCTTGTCGTCGGGTTGGGCGCTCGCACCCTCGGCTTTGCGACGAGACCGTTTGCCAACATTGCTTTGGGCGTCTGCGCCTGTGCTATCGCTTATGGGCTCTGTGTGCCCGCCTTCCTCAAGCTCAAGCAGACCGCCTAAGCAGGTGCAGAAGCCAGGACAGGGTGGGAGCGGCCCGAGGAGGGCTCGGCGAGCGTTGCGATCTTTAGTATCATCAGACCTTGGAATGGTGTTGCCCAAGAATCTCTCATTTTCGCATGCCGAAGCTAGGGCGCGACTGGTGCTCGATATTCCCGTCATTCTCCAGTCCCCCACAAACCAGGAGATGCACTCCGGCACGATGCCCTGGTTCAATTCCGATTTCCGCCGCACGAGAGGCGCCGTTGCCGCGCTGCCCCCCCGAGCCCACGTATGGTATGGGTAATTTGGTGGCGCGCTTTGTCTATTAGAGCCGATGCTTGCCCCGCAGCAACGAGATTCGCATCATCTCCTCGTCACATGCTGGTGATGGTGCAGCGCGCCGGAAGACCATGAGCACTGAATGAGTTTGCACTTCCTGCGGGGGGATGCTGCCCTTCAGGGTTCAAGATTCGACATCTCCGGAAAACCGAATGATCACGAGAACCACTGGGAATACGGTGTCGCACCCACTTAACCTATCGCCTCCAAGAGTGGACCCGTTGCGGCTTCTCCCCCGGAGCCTTACCAAGCTCTACAGCATCTGGGTGAGCCTGACCTACCCGTTTGCGTCCAATGGCCGTAACCTGTCCGTTCATTACACCTCTAAACTGCTCAGGTCCCGGGCGCATCGCATCAAGCTTGGCAATTCAGTCCAAATCAATAAGGATGCCATTCTCGATGTCCTTGCCCCGCCGGAGCAGGAGGGGGAACCCATTATTGTGCTTGATGACTTTGCTCAGATTGGTTACCGGTGTTTGCTATCCGCGAAGAACCATATTCACATCGAGCGGGATGTCATCATGGCACAGGGAGTGGCCATCATCGACCATGGCTACGCCCATGAAGATGGCACCTATCCATTCCATGAACCGGGCGTTACCGGGGGAGGCCGAATTCATATCGGCCAAGGTTCTTGGATTGGCCAGGGAGCCGCCATCGTAAGCACGGGCGGCGACTTGGTCTTGGGCCGTAATTGCGTGGTGGCGGCAAGGGCGGTCGTCACGCGAAGCTTCCCGCCGCATTCCGTGATTTTTGGAAATCCCGGCAGAGTCATTAAGCAGTTCGACCCTGCGAGAAACATCTGGGTGTTAGGATCCGTTTAAATTTACGGACCCGGGGGTTACGAACTTGCCCCCCCCCAGGTGCGGCGTTCCAATGGGAATGAGGTTATAGGTTCTCGGCCCCTGTCGGAATCTAAGGATGGCTAAAGGATTCATCTGATGAACTATGACCCTTTCATATCGGTTGTCATCCCGACTTTCAACCGGGCTCGACAGACACAGGCGGCGCTCGAGAGTGTTCTGGCGCAAATATATCCAAAAATTGAGGCCATCGTCGTCGATGACGGCTCCACGGACGAAACGGGCGAAGTTATTCAGCGGTTCGTTGGACAGCAAAGTGGTAGTGGCAAGCAAACCCGTTATTTCTACCAACCCAATCAGGGGTCAAGCGTGGCCCGAAACAAGGGAATCGAGCTGGCGGCGGGTGATTGGATTGCTTTCCTAGACTCGGATGACGTTTGGCTCCCGGAGAAGCTGGAATTGCAGGTTCGGGCTATTCAACAGTTCAAGGACGAATGCGGAGTCTGCGTTACGGATGCCCGAATGGTGAACGACCTCGGCATGGATTCCAGTTCTTTCCGCTTTTTCGGGAGACATTACGACCAGACCGTAGGAATTGCGTCCGACGCGCTGGTAGCTAATGCGAAGGGTTTTAGCGGCTTTTGGCTTTCTACCCTGTTAGTTCGGGCCGACCTGGTTCATAAACTTGATGGGTTTGATGTCGAGATTCAGGGCCCTGAGGACCGTGATTTTTGTTTCCGTTTAGCCCTCGCCACTCCCTTTGCCTTTATCGACAAGCCACTTGTTAGAACCGACCGGAGCGCCTCGCCTCCCGGATCGAACTGCCGACCATGGGATAAATGGAATATACGGCTCCGTGGCCACCAGGTTATGTATGAAAAATGGCTGCGGTTGGGCCCCGCGTTGTCACCGGATGTGCGCAAAATTGTCCAGCGTGAATTGCGTCGTGCACACTCTCATTGGACGAACTGGTATCTGGCCAATGAGCAATACAACGAAGCCCGTCAGGCAGTGTCCAAGGCCATGCATTACGGTTTTACGCCTAATCTAGCAGTCAAATGGATGATGACTCGCTTCGCGCCGGCCTTCGCGCGAAAGGTCACGTTTAGGAAAGGCACCGATAACGCTGTGCACAATCGGTGAGGTTTGGCGTCTTGGGTTGGAAACCACATGTGTATCGGTTGAGGTGAGGCTGCTGCGTTCGCGCGGGCGGTATCCAGGGCAGTGAAAAGCGATTTCACTCCGAAATTGAGGATCAAGTGGAGATTGACGCAGACTGCTCCGAAATTCGCCAGAAGGATCGCGGCGAAAATGAGAGTATATTGATAGTCTGAATTATGATATTTCATAAGACTAAGTTGCCAGGCACATACGAAATTCATCCTGAGCCTATGACCGACGAGCGGGGGTTCTTTGCCCGCTCCTGGTGCCAAAGGGAGTTTGCTGATCACGGACTAAATCCCAAGCTGGCCCAATGCAATATTTCGGTCACCTCGCTGAAAGGCACGCTGCGTGGTTTGCATTTTCAGGCGGCGCCCTTTGCCGAGGCCAAACTGGTGCGCTGTACCCGCGGGTCTATCTACGATGTCGTCGTGGATCTCCGTCCCAGCTCGGCGGCATTTCGAGATTGGACGGCGGTGTTTCTGAGGGCCGAAAAGCACAATATGGTCTACGTGCCGGAGGGGTGCGGACACGGGTTCCTGACCCTGGAAGATGACGTCGAGGTCTTCTATCAAATGTCGGAAGTCTATAGCGCGCCAGCAGCTCGCGGCGTGCGTTGGAACGATCCGGCATTCCAGATTGCCTGGCCGGAGAAAGTGGAAGTCATTTCCGAGAGGGATCGCACGTACCCTGATTTCCAATACGCCCCATGATCCTGCTGAAGGGTTTGAATCCGTTACCGGAAGTGGCTTTTCCGCATAGTGACCGCCGACGGGCAAGTGCCAATGCCGGTTGGTTGGGAATAACTTCAAAGGAGTAGAAACGTGGCTAGTCCGAACAATCGCTTGCCAATGCAGGACCCCTTGGAAATCTTCTCTAGGGGACTGACCAAGATCTATAGCATCTGGGTTAGCTCAGTCTACCCGTTTGCGTCGATTGGGCGTAACGTATCATTTCATTTCACGAGTCAGTTGAATCGGCAGCGCGCGTTTCGAATCAGCCTTGGCAATTCGGTAAGCCTGAGAAAGGACGCGTGGCTCAACGTCGCTGACGAATCCGGAGACCGTGACGCCAAGCCCGCAATTGTCCTTGAGGATAACTGCCACATTGGCTACGGCAGCATCATCTCCGCCAAGAACTGCATCCACTTGGAGAGCGATGTGCTAGTCGGCCAGCAGGTCATCATTGTGGATCACAATCACGCGTATGAAGATATTACGATACCGGTTGTGAAGCAGAGCATTACGGAGGGTGGGAGAATCCGGATCGGCCAGGGATCCTGGATCGGACGGGGTGCGGCCATCATCTGCCCCCGGGGAGAGCTGACCATAGGACGCAATTGTGTCATCGCGGTCAATTCGGTCGTGACGCGAAGCATTCCGGATTACTGCGTAGTGGTCGGAATGCCGGCGAGGATCATTCGACAATACGACCCCGAGTCGCAAACCTGGCGTATTGGCCGGAACGAAGGCAGAGCAGCACGGAACGGTGAAACTGTTGAGCAGTCCAGCCTCGTGAGCCGCCCTGATACCGTAAAATAAGTCCTCGATGTCTGAAGGGCAATTTCTCTTAAAATAGGGATTGAAACCGCATGAGCGCAAGCGGGAACGATCTGTTTTCCCTGGCGAACAAAACGATCCTGGTTACGGGAGGCACCCGCGGCATCGGCCAGTCCATTTCTCTCCGCTTCGCGCGGGCGGGCGCTACGGTGATTGCGAATTACCTCCGCGACGAAAAGGCGGCAAGCCGCTTGAAGGCAATCGCAACAGAAGAAGGACTGAGTATTTTGCTGTGCCGTGCGGATCTGACCAACGAAAGAGGGCTGGAGCAACTTGATCGCTTGCTACAAGAACAGGCCCCGAACATTTCCGGATTGGTTCATTGTGCCGCGACCGGGGTCCACGGCCCGCTTGACGAGCTTACCGAGCGCCATTTTGACTGGACCTTTAACCTCAATGTTCGCGCTTTTTTTAAACTGGTGAAGCTCCTGATGGCGCGTTTTTCCCAGGGATCAAGCATCGTGGCGCTCAGTTCGTGGGGAGCCTTGCGTGCTCTGCCGTTTTATTCGCTGGTGGGCTCATCCAAGGGCGCGCTGGAAGCTCTGGCGCGCCATCTTGCCGCCGAGTTGGCGCCGCGCGGCATTCGCGTCAACATTCTAACTGCGGGGGCAGTTCTCACCGATGCCTGGAAGGCGATGCCGGATGGCGAAGCGCGCCTCGCGGAGACCATCCGCCGCACGCCCGCTGGCCGCTTGGTCACGGCCGAGGAAATTGCCTATGGGGCACAATTCCTCTGCTCCGATGCATCCTCGGCGGTCATCGGCCAAACTCTTATCCTTGACAATGGTTTGGGAATCATGGCCTAAGAAGATGGAACGTTAAGCTTTGCTCGAAGCTAACACCCGCCGTGGGCGACCGGTCACGGGCATTTTGTTCGATGGACATGACGGCCGCCACGCCCTAAAGCACCAACCGGACACTTCGGTATTACCAGAAAGCAATCTATCAGAAGCATTACGTCGAACCGACAGACGAAAGGGGTCAAATGACTGATCAGGATTATATTCTAACCAACGTCCAAGCGGCCTTCAAATCCGCTTTTGACGTTGACCCACAATCAGTGACCTTGGAGACCACCGCGAGTGACATTCCCGGATGGGATTCGGTGGGCCATTTGTCGCTCGCTGGTACCTTGGAAGAGACATTCGGAATCAGCCTCGATGTGGACGACTTGATGGAAATGGAGAATGTTCGCGAGATCGTGCGCATCGTCTCGGCAAAGCTTCCCAAGGAAGCATAAGTGACCAGCTACTGCCCATTGGAATTTTGCCGGGCGATTGGTGGAGCGCCTGGGACCGCGATCGTGCCTCATTGATGCCGCCACGGGGCGCACGATTTGCCCGGAGGATTTGCCGCGGCGGATTGCGGCATATGGAGCCTCCTTAAGGTCCACGGGTTTGCGGGAGGGAGATCGCGTCCTGATCGGCTGCTCCCTTTCCCTCCCCAGCGCCTTGGTTTATTTGGGAGCCATGTATACGGGCCTGGTCGCGGTGCCGGTGGAAGACCGCGCTGTCGACGCCTCGGCAGCGGCGCTCGTGGAAGCAACCGGCGCCAAGGCCGTCTGGACCGAGGCAGGCTCTGCGTGGAGACATCGCGGTCGGGACTCCATCCTTTATCTGCACGGTGACCTATCCAAGAAAAGCCCGAAGCCCATGCCGCCCGCGCCGCGCGTCGCCTCGGATCTGGCGGCGCTGATGGCCACTTCCGGTTCCACCGGCGTTCCCCGTTTCGTCATGGTCAGCCATGGCAACCTGATTGCCAATACCGAAGCCATCATCCGCAGCCAGCGACTGGCCGGGGATGAACGGGCCATGATGATTCTCCCCGTGAGCTATTGTTTCGGCGCGAGCCTGTTGCATACACATCTTTACGCGGGCGGCGGAGTGGTCTTTGACCGCCGCTTTATGTTTCCGGATAAAGTTCTCGCAATCCGTCGCCGCCTACGATTGCACTACCTTTGCCGGTGTGCCGACGGTTTACAACGTGCTTCTTCACCGATCGAATATTCGGACGATCACCCTGCCGCGTTTGAAGCGCTTTCTCCAGGCCGGAGGGCCGCTGGCCCCGCAGAAAATCGGGGAGGTGCGGGCGATGTTCCCGCAGATTGATTTCTACGTGATGTACGGGCAAACCGAGGCGACGGCGCGAATTTCGTGCATGGAACCCGAACGTTGGGAGGAGCGGGCAGGGAAGCGTTGGCCGGCCCTTGGACAACCTGACGGTCCGCATCACCGATGAGCAAGGAAACGATTTGCCCGCCGGGCAGGTCGGCGAGCTCCGCGTCAAGTGGCCCCTCCGTCTGCTCCGGCTATTTGAACGACCCGGAAGAAACGCGTCGCGTCTTCTCGAACGGGTGGCTGCGAACCCGCGATCTGTGCCCGCCAGGATGAAGAAGGTTACCTCTGGATCGAAGGGCGCGAAGGCGCATTCCTGAAAATGCGAGGCATCCGGATGAGTTTCGCGGAAGTGGAGGAAAGAGTCGCGGCCATGGAAGGAGTTTATGAATGCGCCGCCGCCGCAGTCGATCATCCGGAAGCGGGCGAGGCGCTGGTTCTGTTTATTGTGCCTGAAGAGGCGGCGAAAATCGAGGTGGAAGACGTTCGCCGCCACCTTCCTGCCCATTGGGCTCTCGACTCGATTCGTTTGATTCCGGAATTACCAAGAACCTCCGCGGGAAAAATAGCACGTTCGTCGCTCGCAGATTTGTGCAAGGAGATTCCGTGCAGCAATTTGGCGACAAAATAGACCGTCTTCTTTCAGCGCCTCCTTATTCTGGGCCTCCTGAGGAACGACAAGCCGGTCTGCTCGAAATCCTCAAAGAGGAGTTGGATTACGCTTGCCAGCGCCATGCTGGATATCAGAACTATGTTCACCACTGGCCCGTCGACTATCGATCCGCCGGTCAGATTGCCGATCTTCCCTATCTACCGGTGGGAGTTTTGAAGGCCAATCCCCCCTTGTCTTTTGTCGCCCAGGAAGACATCAAACGAACCTTGACCTCGAGTTCGACGACGTCCCAGGTTCCCAGCCGCGTCGTGCTCGATTCGCCGACCTCACGACGCATGACCAAGGGAGCCGCGGTCATCCTCCGGGATTTTGTCGGCTCCGCCCGCCGGCCCTACCTGGTTGTGGACACGGGAGGGCACACGGGCAACGGCGCGTTGGGAGCGAGAGCGGCGGCGATTCACGGCTTGCAGCCCTTCGCGAGTGAGACCACCTACTGCCTTGGCCTCGACGAACAAAGTGAGCTGCTCCTGGACCGGGACCGGCTGAAACAGTTCGCGAAAGACCGGCAGGATGCCGAGGTATTGGTGTATGGCTTTACCTATATTTTATGGATGAATTTGGTGAAGCCCCTGATGGCGGAGGGTATCTGCCTTAACTTGCCGAAGGCCCGGATCCTGCATAGCGGTGGCTGGAAACGTTTGCAGGACCAGGCGGTTGAGAAAACTGTATTCAATGCACAATTGGCCCAGGTATTTGGGTGCTCGAGCGATCGCATTATCGATTTCTACGGCATGGTCGAAAGCGTCGGGGTTATTTTTCCGGATTGCCCCGAGGGAAACAAACATGCCCCTGTCTTTGGCGATGTGATCGTGCGCGATCCGCTAACTCTCCAGCCTGTCGCGGCAGGCGAAAGCGGCATGGTGCAGGTTTGCAGCGTTTTGCCCACGAGCTTCCCGGGCAACCTGCTGCTTACCGAAGACGTGGCGAAGGTGATGGCTTACGATGGTTGCCCGTGCGGGAGGCGGGGTATCAGTTTCCGCTTTGCCGGGCGCATTCCCAAGGCAGAGCTCCGAGGTTGCGGGAATCTGCAAGTCAATCGATCCCTCGCGAATTAAATGACGAATATTTTGATAACGACGCTTACGCACAATGTGGATTCCGCCGCAGATGATTTCTTGCGCCGTTCGCAATTTGCGCCAAGCGGTCAGGGATCAAGAGCTTTCACCGAATGACGTTCTGAACGTTTTTGAATCTTGGGCGAAGAAGCTTGATGCCCGCGAACTGGACGATGTGCCGGGCATCGTCTTCCTTCGAATGTGGCTAAGGCGCGGGACCCTGGAGCCCATCATTGTCCGCGAACTGGGACCCGATGGTCTCCACGGTGGATGGACTGAGCACGGCCGCGCCAAGTTCAAGGCCTTTCCCCTGGGCGTCGTGGGCCACTGGCCCGCCGGCAATGTTGAGATTCAGCCCCTTCTCTCCATGACCTGCAGTCTTCTGGGCGGCAACGCCGCCCTGGTCCGGATACCGCGCGATCTTGTCGACCTGACGCGAAGAATGGTCGAGAAGCTGGTGGAAAGCGATCCTGCCGAAATCCTGACGCGGCGCATTTTCATGGCGGCGTTCGATCATGGCCGCACCGACCTGCAGGAAGCCATGGCTCAATCCGTGGATGGCGCCATGATTTGGGGAGGGGAAGAAGCGGTTTTGCAGATTCGCGCATTGCCCTTTCCGCACTGGGCGAAACTCGCGGTCTTCGGGCCCCGGATGTCCGTCGCCGCCATGGATGCCGGGGCATGGGGCAACCCCGCTGAGCGTGAGGCTTGGTGCCTGCGCATGGCGCGGGATGTCTGGCAGTTTGACCAGCAGGCGTGTTCCTCCCCGCAGGTTTTGTTCCTCGAAAAAGGCAGTGGCCAGTCGGTGGCTGAATTTCTGCCATTTCTGCGGCGCGCCTTTGAAACTGAAAATAAAGCCCACCCGCGCCAAACCGTTCCTGCCCTGTTGACTTCAACCATTTGCCAGGCGCGCGCCTCCTGGCTGCTGAATGACACTGGACATCAAGCGGTCTTTCCCGAGAGTCCGGATTGGACGCTCTTGCTCGGCTCTGGATCCGACCTTCCCCAACCCGTTCAAGGGAAAACCTTGATGGTGCTCGAAGTAGATAGTCTGTTTGATCCGGTTGCGAAGTTCGACGGAGGTGTTCAGACACTGGGTTTGGGCATGAGCGATCCGGAAAAAGAGAAGAAGCTTGCTTTGCTGGCCGGGCAAAGAGGTGTGGACCGAATCGTGAAATTGGGTCGAATGCATGTCTTTGCTCCTCCCTGGGACGGAGTTGACCTTATTCGGCCCATGGTCAGAATGGTCCGGCACGTTTGCTCGACGGACTAGGTACGCGACGAAGGATGACTCAAATTATGACTGATGGCAAAGCGTTTATTAGAGGCCTGGAGACAAAGGCGAAGATGTTTGCTCCCTCCGCCCGGGAAACGTATGAGGCGAATGAACCCCTCTGCTCCTGGATGCTCGACCCGCTCGCCCGCTGGGCGGAAGCGGCCTATGGTGACCGCGCCTTTGACGATGCGGCCAAGGGTTACGCCAAGTATTGTCTGGGGGTGTGGAAGTCGCAACAACTCTATGAGAAGACCGGCCGGTACGAGCCAGAAAAAGTTGCCGACGTTCTCACGGAAGTCTATGAGGATGAAGGGTACATGGTTCCCTACATGTGGGCCGCGATTTTGATTTATCCTTTCTGGCCTTCCATGATCAGCCACATCGCTCTCTACCGGGACGACTTTGTGAAAGCTTTGCCGCCCGAAGCGAAAGTCCTCGAGCTCGCCTCGGGACATGGAGTATTGAGCCTCCTCGCTGCCGAGACCCGGCCAGACCTCAAACTGGAAGGTTCTGACATCAGTCCGCCCGCGGTGGCCGTGGCAAAACGGTTGCTTGGGGTCTCCGGGCATAGTCACCGGGTGACCTTTGAGGTCAAGGACGCCCTAAAATTGGAGCTGGCAGGGAAGGGCCGAACCTATCAAGGAATTGTCGCCGCCATGGTGGCGGAACATTTGGAGGATCCGCGCCCCTTGTTTAAGATCATCGAACATCATCTCGCCGATGATGGGCTCGCCTTTTTCAGCACCGCACTCGAATCAGCTCAGCGTGATCACACTTATGAGTTTCATCACGAAAGCGAGCCTCTGAAAATGGCCGAAGAAGTCGGCCTCCGTGTCACCCGGTTGGTCAGCGATGCGGGCAATTCTGTTCCGGGTGGCCGTTTTGTTCCGCGTGCATTGGGCATGATCCTGCGCCGGCGTTAGAGAGGACCAATGAATCGAAATGGGAATCAGTTTCCCGCTTCGTGGAGGGGGACGAGAACGAATTTTTCAACCACTTTATGACCATGACTTTTGAAGAGGTAAAGGCACACCTCAAGCAGCGATTCCCATTCATCATGGTAGACAGGGTTCTGGAGTTGGAACCCGGGGTGCGTATCAAAACTCTGAAGAATGTGGCCGGCAATGAAATTCAGTTCCTTGGACACTTCCCTGAGTACGCCATTATGCCGGGGACATCGATCATTGAAGCCATCGGGCAAAGCGCCTCCATCTTGTTCAGCCATACTACGGGCAAGGGAATAGATCAAAAAGAATTCATGGCGCTGGCCGCCGTAAACGACATGCGGTTCCTGGTGCCGGTGCTGCCGGGTCATACCATGATTATGGAAGTGAAAATCGTCAAAATGACCGAGGAAGCGGCACTGGTCGAAGGGGTCGCCCGCGTTGAGGATACGATTGTGACGCGCGGCAAGCTGAGTTTTGCCCGGATGAAGGTATGAAGTTGTGCTGCCTCCCCACGCGAGGTTTTCCTGCCTCTGAAAGAATAAGGTAGTCAGCCCCCCCATGTTCAATCCAGCGGCCGCAGGTAGGGTGAGAGGCTTGCTCGCCTTGAAATTGTCACCGCTGCGAGAAATGTCCGACTGCAACCCCGCAAAGCCGTGGGATGTACCTGACGATTTAGTGCTATGAGCATCCTGGCAGACTCAAAGTTGAGGGACGAGAAGAATCTGGGTCAAGAGATGCACCGTTTCGCGGCGGACCTTTTCCCGATTTGCCGAAGCATCACCGGGAACGGAATCCGCGAGACGCTCAGTCAAATCGGTCGCCGAATCCCGCTCAAGACATTTGAAGTGCCCTCAGGCAAACAAGTTCTCGATTGGACGGTTCCCAAGGAATGGAACATTCGCGACGCCTACATTACCGATTCAACCGGCAAGCGCGTTGTCGACTTCCGCGAGTCGAGCCTGCACGTGCTGAATTACAGCGTGCCGATCCACCGGACGATGTCACTCGATGAGCTGAAACTGCACCTCTACAGCTTGCCCGAGCATCCTGACTGGATTCCTTATCGCACGTCCTACTACAAGGAGAATTGGGGATTCTGCCTGACTCACCGGCAGTTGCAGGCCCTCGCCCCCGGCGATTATGAGGTCTGCATTGACTCGACACTTCAACCGGGAACCTTGACCTACGGCGAGTGCTATCTTCCCGGCAAATCGACTGACGAAGTTTTGATCTCCTGCCACGCGTGCCATCCGTCGCTGGCGAACGATAATCTTTCCGGACTCACGGTTGCGACATATCTCGCGGAAATTCTCGCGCAGGGCGAGCACCGGTACTCATACCGGTTCGTCTTTATTCCCGGAACGATTGGCGCCATCACTTGGCTCGCGAAGAACCCCGAGGCCGTCCGGCGCATCCGCCACGGGCTGGTGCTGACCTGCATTGGCGATGCGGGTGGATTTCACTACAAGAAAAGCCGCGAGGGCAATACGGAAATCGATCACGCTGCAAACCACATCCTGCGCCACTCGGGCGAGCCGGCGGAAACTCTGGAATTCTCGCCTTACGGGTACGACGAACGGCAGTACTGTTCCCCCGGCTTCAACCTCGCAGTAGGATGCATGATGCGAAGTGTTTGGGGGAGCTTTCCGGAATATCACACCTCCGCCGACAACCTGGACTTCATCAAGCCGCGGTCGCTTGCCGCGTCCCTCAAGGTTTGCGCGGGAATTGTCGATGTGCTGGAAGGGAACCGCACGTATCGCAATGAGCGTCCGTATGGCGAACCGCAACTCGGCAAGCGCGGCCTTTACCACACGACGGGAGGCAAAGCCGGCGGTGATGAAATCATGGCCCGGCTCTGGGTGCTGAACCTTTCCGACGGCAAGCACTCGTTGGTCGATATCGCCGAACGGAGCGGCATGGCGTTTCGGGGAATCCGCGCCGCCGCGGATCTGCTGCTGGAAAAAGGATTGCTGACCGTTGTTCCATCGGGGGCGGGTGAAGAGAAAATTGGCATCGCAGACGCCACCGCCAATGCTCGGTAGGGGAGCCCTTGGGGCTCCCGCCTCGGGAGTACCATGCGCCGCCGATGCAGATTTCACCGGCCCTCCTGATGGCGGCACCAAATCCGTGCGAAGAGGATCAATCGAATCATGAAAATTATGTTGACCGGACATAAGGGGTACATCGGCGCGGTTGCCGGCCCCATTCTTCAAGCCGCCGGGCACGAGGTTGTTGGCCTGGACTCCGATCTGTTCGGCGGGTGCAACTTTGGCGCGCCGCCGGAGGCCATTCGGGAAATTCGCAAGGACATGCGCGATGTGGCCGTGGACGACCTAAAGGGTCTCGACGGCGTCCTGCACTTCGCCGCCCTTTCCAACGACCCTTTGGGCAACATCGACCCGAACCTGACCTACGACATCAACCACCACGCCTCGGTTCACCTCGCCAAGGTGGCCAAAGCCGCGGGAGTCAAGAGATTTGTATTCTCTTCATCCTGCAGTACTTATGGTGCGGCGGGGGACGATTTTCTGGATGAAACGGCTTCCCTCAACCCGGTCACGCCGTACGGGGAATCGAAGGTGTTGGTTGAGCGCGACCTCGCCCACCTTGCCGACGACAGTTTTACGCCCGTCTGCATGCGCAACGCGACCGCCTATGGGGTATCCCCAAGGTTGCGTTTGGATATTGTTTTGAACGACTTAGTCGCCTCCGCCTTCACTCAGGGGCTGGTCTATATCAAAAGCGACGGAACTCCGTGGCGGCCGATCATCCACATTCGCGACATCATCGGAGCTGCCCTCGCCGCGCTCGAAGCGCCTCGAGAAATCGTTCATAATCAGGTATTTAACGTTGGAATTACAGAAGAGAACTTCCGCGTTCGCGATCTCGCGGAAATTGTCGCCCAAACCGTTCCCGGCTCCCGCGTCGAATACGACCCCCAGGGCGGCCCCGATTTGCGCTGTTATCGCGTGAGTTGCGCCAAGATACACCGTGCGCTGCCCAACTGGAAACCCCAGTGGACCGCGCGCATGGGCGCAAAAGAGCTTTACGACGCCTACCGCTCAGTTGGGCTGACACGGGCCGATATGGACTCCGACCGCTACGTGCGGCTGCGTCATATCCAGCTTCTGCAAAAAACCGGAAAGCTGGATCCATCACTCCGTTTGGTCAACCAGACCACGGGCGTAGTGGCGTAGGCCCTGAATCCGATTTCGCCCGAGGTAGGAATTGACATCGACGTTGACCACTGACGTTCCACCGGCCACGGCCACCAAGGCCTGCCGGTTTTGCCAAGCACCGCTGACGCAGACGTTTGTCGATCTGGGCATGTCGCCGCTGTGCGAGACCTATCCCTCGCCCGCCGACCTCGACCACGGCGAGGCGTACTATCCGCTCCACGTCTATGTTTGTGAACGGTGCTTTCTCGTTCAACTTGAGGAATACGAAAAGCCAGAAGCAATCTTCAGCGACTACGCGTATTTTTCCTCCTTCTCCGATTCCTGGCTCAAACATGCGGAGAAGTATTGCGAGAGCATGAAGTCCAGGTTCAGCTTGAACGAAAAGAGCTTCGCGGTCGAAGTGGCCAGCAACGACGGCTACCTGCTTCAATACTTTGTGAAGCGCGGAGTTCCGGTGCTGGGCATTGAGCCCGCGGCGAATGTGGCTAAGGTAGCGGTGGAAAAAGGTGTGCCGACGATCGTCAAGTTCTTCGGTACCGAACTCGCGAACGAGTTGGTCGCGCAGGGCAAGGCTGCCGACATCGTTCTCGGCAACAACGTGCTGGCGCAGGTTCCGGACTTGAACGATTTCGTCGAAGGGCTCAAGGTGATGCTGAAGCCCGACGGCGTCCTGACGCTGGAATTTCCCCACCTGCTGAAGCTCATTGACCAAAACGAGTTTGATACGATCTACCACGAGCACTTTTCCTATTTTTCCATGCTGACGACGGTGAAGATCATGGAGGCTCATGGCCTGCGGGTGTTTGACGTTGAGCAACTCGCAAGCCATGGCGGCTCGTTGCGTGTATTCGCCTGCCGTGCGGAATCGAAGGCTCACACGGTGAACCCCGCTGTCGAAAAATTGATCAACGAAGAAATCGAGGCGGGATTGGGTGCGGTGGATGGATATGCGCGGTTTGCGCAGCAAGTTCGGGAAACGAAATTCGCCCTGGTCGAGTTGCTGATCACCGCCGCACGCCATGGCAAGCAGGTTGCAGGTTATGGGGCGCCAGGCAAGAGCGCAACACTTTTGCACTATTGCGGAATCGGCAAGGATTTGATTTCCTACACGGTGGACCGCAGCCCGTATAAGCAGGGGCGGTACCTTCCCGGCACGCGGATTCCGATCTATCACCCCGACCGCATTCGCGAAACCAAGCCGGATTATGTCGTGATCCTGCCATGGAATCTGAAGAACGAAATCATGGCGCAGTTCAATACATCCGGGAATGGGGCGGGAGGTTTGTGGTTCCGATACCGAAAGCGACGATTCTGTAATACCACTTCACGATAGGCAACTAGGGGAAACGATGAATATATTTATGGATTCAAAGATGAGTGACGATGCCCGGCGGAAGGAGATTTACAGGGGAACCATCTTTACAATCTCTCCTACTTCCGCCTCTGAAGCTCTGCCAATTGGCAAAAGATTTGATCTACGAGGCTTTTGGCCCAATGGACCCAGAGCGGATTCAGGAGAGTATTCCGGCGGAGGAGTGCGCCAAATTCTTGCCGTCTTCAAGCCCAAGTTTATTCACCACCCGAAAGCCAAAGAATATGTTGTCGGAGATGCTGAGGGAATCAGGCTGCGATCTCGAGAAGACCTACTTCGATGTGCCCCGCATGCGCACGGCCTTTCCCGGCGACTACCTGAAGTCAGGCGTCGCGTATGCTTTTCACCCGCATCGCGACACGTGGTACTCCGCGCCGTTTTTCCAGATCAATTGGTGGATGCCGATCTTCGATCTGAATTCCGAAACTGCATGGCACTCCATCCACATTACTTCGCAAAGCCGATCAAGAACGGCTCGAGCGACCTACAATTATCACAAATGGAACCTGGAGAGCCGCCACAATGCCGCGCAACATGTGAAGGCCGATACACGTGTTCAGCCGCGCCCGGAAGAACCGGTGGAGCTTGAACCCGCAAGTTCGCCTGATCAGCAACGTGGGGCGGGCGTATCTCGTTCTCTGCGGCGCAACTTCATTCCACGGTTCCGAATACATCGGATGTCACGCGATACAGCATCGATTTCCGCACCGTGCACCTCGATGACGTCATGGGGCGGATTGGCGCGCCGAATGTGGACTCGCCTGCACCGGCACGACGATTGGGGATTACCTGCGAGGTAAGGATTTTTCGAAATTGCCTCCCGAGGCGATGGCACTTTACTTTGACGGGACAGAGGCTGAATATGCCGCGCCGGTGGGCGCAAAATAGGATGGGGATTTAATTGACGACCAACCCATGAAGTTTGCAGCAAGGGGGTAGATATGAAAGTTGTTTTGTTTTGCGGTGGTGCGGGAATGAGGCTTCGTGGTTATTCCGAGGATGTTCCCAAGCCCATGGTGACGATCGGCGCGCGGCCCGTATTGTGGCACGTCATGAAATACTACGCGCACTTCGGCCACAAGGACTTCATCCTCTGCCTCGGATACAAGGCGAACGCCATCAAAGATTATTTTCTCCAATACGAGGAATCCGTTTCGAATGACTTTGTTTTCTCCCAAGGCGGCCGGAAGCTGGAATTCACGCAGCGGGATATCGACGATTGGACCATAACATTCGTCGACACCGGGTTGCATTCCACGATCGCGGATCGCTTACGGCTTGTCGAACCCTATATCGGCAACGGCGAGGTTTTTCTCGCCAATTATAGCGACGGCCTTACGGACTTTCCCCTGCCGCAGATGATTGAGGAGTTTGGGCGCCGCGACGGCTACGCGTCTTTTCTTTCCGTGCAGCCACGAACCAGCAGCCTGGATACAGTGCACTTGGATGACCAGGGCACAGTCCGGGAGATCAAGTGCATGAAGGATGCTGAACATCTGGGTAAACGGGGGCTACTTTGTGCTCCGGAAGGAAATATTTCGATACATTAATCCCGGAGAGGAGTTGGTTTACGAGCCCTTCCGGCGATTGATCGCGGAGGGAAAGGTCTGGTCGCAGCGCTACAGCGGATTCTGGCAGTGCATGGATACCTTCCGCGACAAGCAGATCCTGGACGAGCTCGAGGCCAGCGGGGAAGCACCCTGGTGCCTCTGGAAGAATGGCAAGTCTGCAAAGCGAATCGTCGCGTGATGAAGCTGAGCCTTTCAGGAAAAAATACGGATCCAACCAGCGTGCTCTGCCTGGGGGCTCATTCCGATGACATTGAGATCGGTTGCGGCGGGACATTATTGCATCTCCAAAGTGCCTTCCCACGATTGCAGTTCCATTGGGTGGTATTCAGCACGCAGGGACCGCGCGGCAAGGAAGCCGCAAAGGGTGCCGAGCTGTTCACCGCCGGGTGCCACAAGGAAGTCGTTCTTAAGGACTATCGGGACGGCTTCTTGCCCTACCACGGCGGAGAAGTGAAGGATTTTTTCGAAGAAATGAAGGGTCGGGTCGATCCGGATCTTGATTTTCACCCATTGGCATGGCGATGCCCACCAGGATCACCGATTGGTTTCAGAACTGACTTGGAATACTTTTCGGAATCATTTCATCCTTGAATATGAAATTCCGAAGTACGACGGTGACGTGGGTCGACCGAACGTGTTTGTGCCCCTGGAGGCGCCGTTGTTTGAACGCAAGGTTGAATATCTGTTCGAGGCGTTTGAATCGCAGCGAAGCAAGCGGTGGTTCGACCGCGAGACGTTTCTGGGCCTCATGCGAATCCGGGGTATGGAGTCCAACTCCCCCAGCGGCTACGCAGAGGCCTTCCACGCCCGCAAGCTAGTACTCGATGCATGATCAAAGCGTTCGCCGCGTGGATAGGAGAGCAGTGACGAACTCGACTTATGCAGTGAAGAATTCAAGCGGGATAAGGACTTCCAGGGAAGGATTTGATATGACCACCAAGCCCGCGCAGCAAGCGCTGTACGCGCTCGGATTACAGAAACCAAAGTGGGTTTACTGCCGAGGTGACGTACGTCCCTGGGAAGAAGCAACTTTGCATGTTTCCTCCGAGGCTGTGAACCGCGGCCTCAATGTTTATGAAGGGCTGAAAGGGTACTGGCAGGCCGAAGGGAATTCATTTGGGATCGTCGAGATGCGCCGTCATTACGAACGCCTGACTCGCTCCGCGCGGCTCCTGCATATTCCTGTCCCGGTCACCTACGAGCAATTCCGGGAAGCCTGTGCAAAACTGATCCGGGCGCTTTACGATCACGAGCAGGATATGTGGGTCCGCGCCACTTTATTCGTTGTGGAGGGGCATTGGGGAGAGGGTACCGTCGCCGATCTCGTTCTTACAGCCTACAATCAACCGAAGCAGCCTCCCAGCCCCGTCAGTGTCGGCGTCAGCACGTGGCAGCGTGCTACGGATCTCAGCCTCTCGCCGCGCATTAAAACCAGCGCCAATTACAATGTGGCGCGACTTGCCCGCATCGAGGGAAGAGGGCGCGGTTTCGCCGATATGATCCTGCTCAATCAGTTTGGCCGAGTGGCGGAGACGACGGGCGCCTGCCTGGTCATGGTCCGCGATGGATGTGCCATCACGCCGCCAGCGTCTGAAGGCCGGCTGGAGAGCATCACGCTGGAAATCGTCCGTGGGATCTGCCTCTCCTTGGCTATTCCCTTTATCGAACGGCCCATCGATCGTACAGAACTCCACATTGCAGATGAACTGCGCCTTGTCGGGACGCTTGCTGAGCTCACACCCATCACGCGCGTAGACGACTATGAGTTGCCTGCCAGCCGTCCCGTCACCGACTTGATCGCATCCACATTCTGGAATGCAGTCCGTGGCGTGGTGCCGAATCCCGCGGTGGAATTGACATTATTTAGACTGGCAGATTGTGGGCGCAGGTGTGAATATTGGGGCGAGGAATGGGCAGACATCGGGGGACTCGGACGGGAGACATGGGGGTCTATGAAAGAAGAACTGCGAGAGCTATTTAAGCATCGAGAGCTTCTGTACATGATTGCGTACCGCGATATCAAGATCCGGTACATTCAATCGATCATGGGCTTTCTCTGGGCCATCCTCATGCCCATCGTGATTGTCATGTCCGGGGTGATTGTGCGGTACGCGTTTGCCATCGTCTCCCACGCCCCCCTCAAAACGGCAGACATCGCGAGCGTGGCGATCAAGTCAGTGCCGTGGGCGTTTGTTGTGTCCAGCATCCGTTTCTCCTGCTACAGTTTTACCAGCAATTATAGCCTTGTGACCAAAATCTATTTTCCCAAAGAAATATTCCCCATAGCGGCAGTGCTCGCTTCCCTTTTCGATTTCTTTATCGCCTTTGCAGCTTTGATTATTTTTCTGGTCTTCATGAAGATTGGCTTGAGCATTTATCTTCTATGGGTTCCCGTGCTACTTGCCACCATGGTCATGTTTTGCATGGGCATTGGTATGATCGTGTCCGCCTCCAGCCTTTTCTTCCGCGACGTGAAGTACATTGTCGAAATCCTTCTGACCTTCGGCATCTTCTTCACTCCTGTGTTCTATGATGTGCGCATGTTCGGCGATCGTGGGAAGTGGCTGCTGCTGAATCCCGTTGGCCCCGTTGCTCGACGGGCTTAGCACCTGCATGGGCCACCATACGTCCCCTGATATTCATTGGTATCTGTACAGTCTGGTATTCAGTTTGGCGGCTTTCTTGGGTGGATTCCTATTTGTTTAAGCATCTCGAACCGGCTTTTGCGGAGAGCATTTAATGGAGACCCTTTATGTCTGACGTCGCGCTCCGCATGGAGCATGTCTACAAGAAATTCCGCAAGGGCGAGACCTACAATTCACTGCGTGACCTGTTGCCCGCCTTGACCGGCAAGATGTTTCGCATGCAAGAGCTAAATGCTAACGACAAGCGCGAATTCTGGGCGCTGCAGGACATTTCTTTTGAGGTCAAGCAAGGCGAAGCGCTCGGGATCATTGGGCGCAACGGCGCCGGGAAAAGCACCGTGCTGAAGATCCTGAGCCGGATCATGAAGCCTACTAAGGGCCGCATGATTGTGAATGGGCGGCTTTCTGCGCTGATTGAAGTCGCCGCAGGGTTCCACCCCGACCTCACCGGGAGGGAGAATATCTTTCTGCATGGCACGATTCTGGGCATGGGCAAGCGCGAGATTCAATCGAAACTCGACCAGATCATTTCTTTCTCGGGAATTGAAGAATTCATTGACACGCCGGTGAAGCGCTATTCCTCCGGGATGTACGCCCGTTTGGGGTTTTCCGTGGCAGCGCATGTTGATCCGGATGTGATAATTGTCGATGAAGTGCTTAGTGTCGGTGACTTCGTTTTCCAGCAACGTTGCATGGACCGGATTCGCTCCATTATCAAGGGGGCACCACCGTCTTGTTCGTCTCGCACAATCTCAAGGCTGTTACCGAAATTTGCCACCGCGCAATGCTGCTCGAACACGGAAAGTGCTCACGATTGGGCATACGGACGGTGTCGCCCGCGAGTACCTCAGCTCGCGGCCGAACATTGACGACACCCCCGAAAACAAACGGGCCCGTCTATATTTCAAAAGTTCGCGTCCGCGACCGTGCCGGCGAACAAGTCCACTTTTGAGTCGGGTGAGACAGCATGGGTTGATGTGGAAGTTATCGCTCGTAAAGCTGTTGAGCAAACTCTCCGTTGTTATTTGGTTCAGGGACGAAACACAGTACATCATTTTCCACACGTCAACCGAGCGTCTTGGGTTTCCCCGCATTTTCCTTGGAACCGGGAGAATCCTACCGATGCACCTTCGAACTAAGCCTCAACATCGCCCACGGCACCTTTTATTTGGTCAGCGAAATCTATCGGTATGACATTCAAAAAGGCTATGACCGGCGCGACCCCGCCGGCTACAATTTTCATCGGATCCACGACTGGCGGTAGGGGGCTCAGTCAATTGTTTCCCAAGGCTCATTGAGTCCATGAGACCGTTCGCCTTTCCACGCAGCCCTGCGAAATCTAATCGAGGAGAATTCTGAGCATGGAAAGACCCCCCAACGATGTGGAAATTTGGGACGAATGGAATTTGACTTACCGCCTGGGAGAGTTGGATGAGCCTTCCAAGCGCCGCCTGCTCGAAATCGGCGCAGCAGATGGCCGACCTCAATATTCGCGATGCAAAGATTTTGGAAGCCGGTTGTGGCACAGGTTGGCTAAGCGCCAAACTCAGCGAATTCGGCAAAGTTACCGCCGTAGACATCGGCGAGAAGATTATCGAAATCGCCCAGGAAACCTACCCGCATATCGATTTTCGCTCGGGTGACATTGAAACTCTGGATCTGCCGGTGAATTTTTTGATGTGGTCGTCTCTTCGCAGGTCCTGGCACACGTTGCCGACCAGCCGCGTTTTGTGCACCGGCTGGCGCAACTTCTTAAGCCGGGTGGATTCCTGATGATCGATATGCAAAACAAATACGTCTTCGAACGGACTGCGAACGTCCACCCAACGACGGATGGATCCGGAGTGGGTGACGATGAAGAGCTCAAGAACTCCTACTTCGAGATTTCTCTATCCTGCACGCCACCACCGTCGAACCCGAAGGCCATCTGGGCCTCCTCCGCATCATTAATTCCGTCCGGCTTAATAAATTCTTTGGTGGCCATGCTGGGAGCGGAGCGTCCTAAAACATATAAAGGAAGGCGCTGGTTTCGGCCAGAGCCTCATGATTGTTGGGGTAAAACGCTAAATGTCGCGGCATTCGCCCCACACATGTTCCCCGGGGCCAAGCCATTTTCTGCAACAGGGCATCAAGGGTTGTCAATTTCCTCAGACAGGATCAGGCACTTTCAACCCTTCGCAAATCCCACATCCAAGAGCCGACGGCCTTCGAATAACGAAATGGACAGGTTTAATCTACCTGCTTGTTTGACTACGGCAATCAAGCAAAAGTTTGTAATTAACTCATAGAGCTTTCAGTTGCACCACCGTTGGGGATCGCGGGTTCCGTGGCTTGCCCCATTAGGTGAATGCACATTTCTTGAATGTTTCCGGCATGGGCATAGGTGTATTCGTTGGTCTGGATCTCGCCCTTCTCGCAGCTCCGCGATTTCGGGGGCGGGCAGAGATCGTTCGGCTCAAAGCCCGCGGCGGCCATTTCCTTTCCGGCGAGGCGGTAGAAACCTCGTGTGTGTCATAGTATGCACCCGTGAGGGGTGTCCTATGATCTCTAGTAGTTAGCGCAGTGGATGGCTTATGCCGCACGTCGAGACTACGCAAATTCCTACTGAAATTAGCCGGGCAGAGTTTGGAGCTGCCCCCCGGATTGGTCTGGTGACTCCTTATGATGGCGGGAATTTGGGTGACGCCGCCATTCAGGATGCGATGATTCTCAATCTGCGCCAGCGGATACCCGCGGCCCAATTTTTCGGCATTACTCTCGACTGCGACAACTTCCTGCGGCAGCATGGCGAGGGAGCATTCCCTCTTATTGCTGCCTCAATGCCATTGTCCAAAGGATCAAGGAAGGGCATGGGAGAACTGCCGAAGGGAAAAGGCAAACCCAACGCGGGATATTTCGGCGGTAAGGCATGGACAAGCGTGATTCGGCGCGCACTCCGGCGCGTCCCCGGTTTGGTGCCGTTCTTGAAAAGATACGGCACTGGGGTGACGACGATCAGGCGGGAGATACGTCATTCCTTCGAAGGCTATCGGGTTCTACGTGGGCAGAACCTCCTGGTCATTTCCGGCGGCGGTCAACTGGATGATGAATACGGAGGGCGTGGTACCTCCCTTTCGCCATCTGCAAATGGGTCTTACTGGCCCGCTTGGCACGAATACCATGCGTCATGGCGAGTGTCGGCGCCGGCATGCTCAGATCGTCTGCCTCACGCCGGCTCATCTCGATAGCGCTACGGATGTCCTCCTACCGGTCTTATCGCGAATCCAGAAGCAGAGCCTTTGCGGCGAACCTCCTGCCGCGCGCAAAGAACGATTTGGTCGTTCCGGATTTAGCCTTTAGCTTGCCGGAGTCCGAACTCCCTTCACCCTTAGGAACCATTCGCGCCATGGCTCGCGGGCGGACCGTCGTTGCTCTAAGCCCGATGGCTTACGTCAAACCGGTGTATTGGCCCAAATCGGACCATGCTCTTTACGAACGTTACGTCCGGCAGATGGCGCTGGCTCTGTCATCCCTCTGTCTGCGCGGTTGTTTTCTTGTTGTTGCGTGCTCGTCTATGGGTGACGATGAGAGTGTCGTTCCGGACCTTATGGAGCACCTGGGTGGGGAGATGAAGGATGGTTATGGCGGACAAATCTATTTCCCGGCGATCAAAACCTGGAGGGAATTTGTTGCGGTGCTGCGTGATGCCGATTATCTGATCGCGACCCGCCTGCACGCCACGATCCTCGGGTTTGTTTCGCAGACCCCTACGATCGCAATCTCCTATGATCCAAAGGTCGATTGGGTTATGGAAGATCTTCACCAAACTGATTTTCTTCTACACTTTGACAAGTTCACTGCCGAAGATTTGCTTAAGGTGTTCGATCGGATCAAGGTCCGCAGGGACGCTGTAGTTGAGCAGATTGCTTCCTACCGGAAGGGAATATTTTCCAATCCCGATTCCGCGCGACAATATGACTTCCTGGGTGGGCTCGCTCTGAGACACCATCAGTGCCACCCTTAAGAGAAAAGCATGGAATCTACCCCTTTGGTTAGTGTCGTTACTCCTTTTTACAACACTGCGGATTACCTTGCGGAGTGTATCGAGAGCGTTTTGCGCCAGACTTACACAAACTTCGAGTACATTCTGGTGGACAATTGCAGCACTGATGGATCGAGCGACATCGCCCAACAGTACGCAACCCGGGTTCCCGACAAAATCCGTCTTTTTCACACAAAATCATTCCTCACCCAGGTCCAAAACTACAACTTCGGACTTTCCCTCATCTCTCCTCAGAGCAAATATTGCAAGATGGTGCAGGCGGACGATTGGATCTTTCCAGAGTGCCTCAAGAGCATGGTGGAGTTGGCCGAGGCGCATCCCAAGGTTGCCATTGTCTCTGCCTATGAATTGGAGGGAAATCGCGCTTTTCTCGGAGATGGGTTGCCCTACCCCAGCTCGGAGGTGCCGGGCCGGGAAATCTGCCGAGCTTTTTTTACGAAGGGGTTGAATGTTTTCGGTACTCCCACATCTGTGATGATGCGTTCCGATCTCGTCCGGTCGCGAAATCCATCTTTTTATGAGGAAAGCCACGCACCTTTTGAGGACCACACTGTCTGCCTTGAGTTGTTACGGACCTGGAATTTTGGCTTTGTGCACCAGATCCTGACTTATTCACGACGGGACAATGAATCGATTCTGGCCCGCATCCGCCCGTATCAGTTTGAACTATTCACGCGTTTGGCGTTCGTCGTGATGTACGGCCGTGAATTCCTTTCTGGGGAGGAGTACGCGTGGTTTTTGCGAGACGCGGAGCGGCGGTACTTTTACTTTCTTGGAAGGTCCGCCTGGGAGGGAAGGGATGCGAAGTTTTGGGAGTTTCACCGCGGGCGATTGGCCTCGATCAATTACTCTCTGAACTCCGGATTTATGGCCAAGTGGATCCTTATTGTTTTACTCGATGACCTTGGGAATCCCAAGCGCACCATCGAGTATCTCTGGCCGCGCCGTAAGAAGATATTCTCAGTCTTCTCCCGGCTCATCGACACTTTCCGTCGTAATTTCGTCCGCAAGACCCCGGCTCCCTCCCGACAGGCTTGGTAGGGAGTACGGCTCGGTGCTCAATTTTCCTTATCATTTTTTGCACCCTCAAGGTCCTCTCTACAAGACGTATTGGCTCAACCCAAAGCAACTCAGGGCCATAATGACCTTTGAACTCTGGTGTCGGCATGCCCAATAAACAGCCCGCAATTTGCATCATTGTTGAGAATCTCCCCGTTCCCTTCGATGGCCGCGTTTGGCGGGAAGCCCGTGCCCTGCGCGACGCCGGGTATCGTGTCTCGGTGATCTGCCCAAAAGGCCGCGGCTTTGGCAAGAGCCGCGAGACGCTGGAGGGCATTGAAATCTATCGACACCGCCTCTGGGAAGCCACTGGAGCGCTGGGATTCTTCGTTGAATACGGATGGGCCCTCATCGCGGAATTCCTTCTCTCCCTGCGCGTTTATGCGCGAACCCGCTTCCGCGTCCTCCAAGCCTGCAATCCGCCCGATACGATCTTTCTGATCGGCCTGTTCTACAAACTTCTGGGTGTTCGATTCATTTTCGATCACCATGATTTGAATCCCGAACTCTACGAAGCGAAGTTCGAGCGGCGAGGTTGGGGATACAAGCTGGTGTGTTGGGCCGAGCGACTGACCTTTCGCACCACCGATGTTGCCATTGCTACCAATGAATCCTATCGGGAAATAGCATTGGCCCGCGGAGGCATGGATCGCGAGCGCACGTTTGTGGTCCGGAGCTGTCCCGACCTTACACGCATCCGAAAACAGGCTCCGCACGCCTGAACTCAAGGAAGGCCGCCGGCACTTAGTTGTTTATCTGGGCGTTATGGGCCGCCAGGACGGCATCGACCTGCTGCTCCGTTCGATCGCCGCCATAACGCAGGAACAAAAGCGCGATGACATCCTCTTTGTCCTGATTGGCGCTGGAACCGAGCAGCCACGTCTGAAGGCTCTGGCCGGCAGAATTGGGTTTGGAGCACTGCACGCGATTTACGGGGCGAATTCCCGACGAAGAATTGGCCGCATACCTTTCCAGCGCTTCTGCCGGGGTCGCTCCTGATCCCGCCACGCCCATGAATGACAAGTCCACGATGAACAAGATCATGGAATATATGGCGTACGGATTGCCCGTGGTGTTATACAGTCTCACCGAAGGCCGGCGCTCGGCCGAGGACGCCGCCCTTTATGCGCAGAATGACGACCCGGAAGACTTCGCGCAGAAGATCCTGACCTTGCTGGACTCGGAAAGCTTGCGCCAGGAACTGGGAGCGCGCGGGCGAAAGCGCATTGAGGGAGTGCTGAACTGGGATATCGAAAAGCGGGCTCTACTCGAGGCGTATGCGACGGCCTTAAAGCGCTAATTGGCACGGCGTCACGCCAAAATAACGGGAATCGTTTTCTGCAGAATATTCCAGCCGGCCATCATCGACCCGTGATCAATCTACTGCAAATCCAACTCCGTCCAGGACCGGGAGCTGAGCTTGAACCGTCCCTTGATAGACTGGACCATGAGTCCCGACCGTCAGATCCTGATCCATCCGCGGCACCAAAGCTTGGTAGAGCATATGCCCCTGCCGATGGCAGCCGTGGGGAACATTCCTCGCAAGATGAAATCCCCGGTCTGAAGCCTCATTACATCACGCCGCTCCCACCTGATGAGGATCCGTGCGATCCGCCCCGCCGTTTTCCCACTGAGGTCTTAACAGGACAGCTTTTGCTTCATTCTTTTCATCATCTTCTGCACCCGCTTAAAGCGCTTTGGCGAGAACGCATTATCTTATTCTGGCCTATCTGGCTTGTTACCACAGCCGTCGGGACAATGGCAGTTGCCTGGGCAGTCCCCCGCGGGAAGAGGATTTCGCAGGGTGAGATTGAGCCGCCCCAGGTCGCTTACTCACGCGGCGATGTCCTTACGGTTGTCCTTTTCATTCTGTTTTTGGCCTGCTACGTTGCAGGGATTCTCAGCGTGGGCAGCTCTTACATATTATGATAATTCACATTATACTAATGGAACCTTACTTGGACATAATATACCCATCCAGATCTTGCCGGAAGCGGGACGATTCTGGCCGCTCGGTCATCAGGAATTTAATCTTCTGCGTCATGTCACCCAATCCGTCGTGGGGTACCATTGTTGCGTGTGGTTCAACTTGTGCTGTTGTGTGGGATTCTCTTGGTGCTTGATGATGCCCTAAGTATCAAGGAACGACTGGATCTCGTCATGCTAGCTCTCATTACTCCCGGCATTTTGATCAGCTTCAGTGCACTCATTTATGCGGAGGCGAACGTTCTATTTTGGCTTGCAGGCCTTGCGTGGTGCATTAAACGCTTCGATCAGACGCAGTCTATCCATTGGGCGATGGGCGCGGTAATTGCCTCACAGTTCTTGTTGTACTACAAAGAAACAGCCTTTTTGTTGGTCATGGGTTTCGCGGCCGGGCGGCTCATTTTGCGTTGCTGGAGAACGGATGGAGTTGCCTGGAATTCTAACCGGATGCGAGATCCCGAAAGCCGTCTGGACATCTGCCTCATCCTGCTAGTGGCGCTCTTTTTATTCTACTATCTCGCCGCCATGTACCCGAAGTTTGGGATGGGCTACGCCAATGAATTTCGGTTGTCCTTCAGAGACGTCGTTGTTTCTTACCTTAAGCTGGATTTCTTGGTTTGGGCGTTCGCTGCCGTCGTGTTAATCAGATTCCTTCAGATCCTGCGGGGACAAACTGCGCCCGAGCTTCTGTGGGACGGTCTCGCTGTGGGGGGACTCAGTTGTTTTGCCGGATACCTTATTCTGCGGATGTACAGCGCTTACTATCTTGCTCCTGTGGATCTCATTGCTGTTTTGTACCTCGGGCACCTTACCCTCCCGTCCATCAAAAGCACGGCCTTGGTGACTAGATTCGGCCTACTGGCCTTTCTCTTTCTATTCGTGGTGCAGGACCTTTCTCTCTCTGCATTCCGTACGTATGAAAGAAAGAACGTCATCCACGCAAAGGCCGAGATGGGACACGTGATCGAGGCGCGGTATGAAAGCAGCCCGCAAAATGTAAAGCGCCTTTTTTTCCCATTTGCCAGCCCTTACATCGTGATGGAATTTGCCTCGTATCTTAACTATCTTGGCGTTCCTTTGGAACAACACCCCGCTGGCACTGTTGCAACCGGGAGCGTGCAACTGGTCGGTGAGGCAATCCAAAAGGATGGCCCTTGTGGTTATAGGACATTTGAGTGTCATCCCGGCAGGACTCCCGAACAGGGCGACATCATTGTTGTGCTTCCGGACGATTCCTCAAGGCCCGAAGAGTTAGTTCGTTTTCAGCAGGAAGGAGTCCAACGGATTTTTGTCTATCATCCCAGGCCAACTATTCCCAAATGGCTTTATCCGTATGTAAGCCCCCTGCATGTTGTGTCGCCAATATTTTCAGGAAGCCGTCTCCCGGACTTTTGGCTGAACGGGCTGGTAGCTGTGTGGCCTTGAACCCATCATATTTGACAGTTTGCCCGCTGAATATGGGCAAGTTTAGGTGCGATGTGTGACCGTGCCACCTCCCGAGAAACTCGTGATCCTCGGCGCAAAGAAGAATCGCGAAAGGAAGCAGTTCATCAACGAACTTGAGACTCTTCAGCCAGGTAAACGGCGATAGCGACATCATTGAAGCGTGGTTGAATTATTATCTTCGCCTGGGGGTGGATAGATTCCATCTGATCCTCCATGGGAGTCCCGTCGAGAACGAAAGGCTCCTGGCCGTCAAAGACTCTTATCCGATTACGATTGAGGAAACTTACGAAGGACCGTTTCCTGCGCCGATTGATCCTTACTTTCCCACTAAAACCGAAAAGAAAAGGCGGCTGGATAGTTTACTGGCTCGACACACCGGACAGTGGGTAATGTTGGTCGACAGCGATGAGTTTGTCGAGTTTCCCTACCAAGACATTGCGGAAACGATTCGGAAGCTTGAATTCGCAGGCGCCAACATGATGGCTGCCCCAATGCTTCAGAGGCTCACAGCGGACGGGTCACTTGAGACTCCGCCCATAATTGACAACCCTTTCGAGGTTTTCCCATTATGCTCCGTGGATATGTATTGGCGCATCGGCATGAAAGCGGAAATCTTCAAATTCCCACTTTTCTACTGTCTGAAGGGCACCGAACTTAGGGGGGAGGGCAATCACAATCCTCCTCTGGGTCAGGAACCCGTGGATGTGGGAATAGTCGGCGTCACCCATCACTTCAAATTCCGGCGTAGCGTTTGGGAGCGTCTGGAAAAGCGTATCGGTAGCAAACATGCCTGGCGCCACGAGTCGGTGGCATGCCGTAGACTACTTGGATACCCACAGTGGGCGCCTCCCTTTGGAGGGTGCCTTTTCTTATTCGCGGGAAGACCTCTTCCAGAGGCGGTTGCTGAGGCAGTTGCCGCCATCAAAGCCGGCACGATTGGAATTGAGTGCCCCGTCCGAAACCGCATGCGGGGAAAATGCTTCCCCGGCCTCAGCCCGTGAGACGAAGGTTGCGGCGCGCACGTATGGCAGACCGGAAGCATCATCGGCGCCAGCCGCAAAGAAGATAGCCTTTGTTCTTCCGAAGGAGACGGAATTCGGCGGCATTGAGGGACATGTTCTTGAGTTGTTGCGGATGCTGCCGAATTCTCCGGAGCGCCATGTTGTAATCTGTTTTGGGAAGGACTCGATCTCCGCTCGCATGGATAAAGCGCAGTTGGCCCGGACAATTGTCAAGTGCGTGGAAGGGCCTCGGTCGTTCTGGGATTGGTTGCAGGTCTTTCGAAAAAGTGCCCCGGCTGTCGTGATTTTCTGTTCCCCCACGATCCTGTCGTTTCCGTGGCAAGCTCCAGTTGCTTCCTTGCTTGCCGGTGTCCGTAGACGTATTTCCATCCAGTACGTTGTTCCACCGCCGCTTCCAACGCCCGTCCAGGGGAATTCGCTCCGCAATAGGCTTCGGCGCTGGTTCGGTCGTCGGGCGCGGCATGCGGCGAAAGTCAAGTGGTCAACAAGAATCTCCAGCTACGCCTGGAGTGCCACCGTTTGCGTCTGTGGCGCTGTGCGCGATGCTTTGGTGAGGACTTACGGATTTCGCCCAGATAAGACAGTCCGCATCTTCAGAGGTGTTTCCACCTCCACCTTCGTCCCCTCGAACGGAAAAAAGGAAACATTGCGGGCGTGGTTCGACATCGACCCCGACGAATTTGTGCTGGTCTGCGTGGCGAGGCTTATCGAAGTCAATGGACTCGACCTTGTTATCCAGGCGGTCTCTCAAGCGGTTCGCCAGGGTATACCTTGCAAGTGCATCATTGTTGGTGATGGACTATTGGGGGAAGAGCTAAGGAGGCTGGCAAATTCTTTGGGTCTGTCACGGCACGTCTTCTTTGAGGGATTTCAGCAGGATGTGCGGCCCTATTTACAGGCTGGGTCTGCGTTCATTCTCACTTCCCGGGCGGAAGGCCTGCCGCTTTCCATTTTGGAGGCGATGGCCTGCGGCCTGCCTTGCATTGTCACGAACGTTGGTGGCAATGCGGAAGCCGTTAAGGATCAGGTAAACGGTCTGGTTATCCCGCCTGGATCC
>CAVTDA010000127.1:0-16664 GCA_963733285.1 uncultured Acidobacteriota bacterium | reverse complement strand
CGGAACAGACCCATCCGTCTGCTTATGCCATCTTCCTTCGACAGGACAATCCCAAAGTTGGATTGACGCGAATGCGTCTTGTTTGATTATCAGTGCTTGATGGAAGCACGACCGTGCTTGTACCCATGTTGCGTGGGCGCTGGAAAAGTGCAGTCGTGAGGCTGTCCACAATGTCGCAATGCCTAGGGCTTCGGAGAGAGCAGCTAGGTGTGCCATTGCCCAGCTTGCCCCTTACGAACGTAAAATCTGCATCGCTGGATGTTCTTTTATAAAGCGCCACAGGAGCCCCCGGGAGAACGGGCCCCGAAGCGCCCGGCGCACCGGACTCCTGCTCCTTTCGATATGGCGATGCCAGCCTTTGGTTCTCACTCGCACCCCCATTCTCACATGAGGAACTAAACGATGCCATAGTCGAATGCGTCGGCACGGCCCAGAACAACGCATTGAACTTTGCCCGGCGGGCCCCCCAAGGGGCACGGACGGGACCTAAACTTCACAGGGCTCGGCGACCGTCTGATCTTGCGATCCGATTGGGGAGCACGTCGCCAAGACCAACTGAGACCCGGTGTTCAGGTGGAGGCCTACGTCTGACGTCTTCAGCGGCACAACTGCAGGTCCCCCGCCCATAATTCGACCTACGCTCTCCACGGAAAGCGAAACCGCCGGGGGAGCGCGAAATTAAGGATTGCCCCCTCGATCCATTGGTCCCCCCTCGCCGTTCCCCCGACACTACCCCACATCGTCTATTCGGCAGCTTGGGGAGGAGAACCTTTGCCATTCCGGTTTCCGTCGTGGCGCTCTCCGTTTTCTGTCCATACCGGGTGTATCCCTCTGTTCTTCGTCCCTGCCCCGTCGTCAACGCAGTTCCTCCTTTCAAAAGGTCTTACTGTGTGCTATGGGTTCGTAGCGAGCGTCCATCTTCCGACTGCCCAGCGGCGTGAGTGAAGCAAAGCACGCATGGCAACCACACTCTCCAGCCAGCTGCCGCGCCGGCGGGCCATCAATGACACATCTTCTCGCGTGAAATAAGCGGCTGCGGCCATGAGCATCATGAGGCTGATGAGGATTTGAACGAGCAAAAAAAGTTAGGGCAAATCTGAAAACCAGCTCCATTCCGCCTCCCATCACCTCGTTTTCTTTGTGCAGGTTGCGGCGGTTTCAGCGTCTTCCATGAAAGTTATTCCTTCCTGCGTGCGTGCGGGGGCCGCGTGAAGTGACTCATGATTCAATGAAAGGTGTAGGCTAAAATGACCTGGAAAGACAATGAGTAAACTACGTGTTCCGGGCCGAACGGTATCCTCTGGCCTAGTGCGATTAGTCCATGAGGAATTGTTCCCGTTCCCCGGCCAGCCGCTTTCGATCCCGTTGCCGTTCATCGTCAAATTCCTCAGCATGGGTTTTCGCAGCGGCGCCTAGTTTCTCAAGTAGATGGGAGGGTTGGCTTGGATCGAAAATAGGTGTTCAGGTTCGGACTGCAGCCGCAAAAGCTGCGGAAAAACGCAGCCGCGGACGGAGCAGCGGGGCGGAATCGTCCCGTCGTGCCGCGGTTTCTTTGAATGCGCGGTTGGCGGTGGGAGGGGGCGTGACCGGGTGGAGCAGGCCTAGCGGTTCAAAGTCCTAATGTTGCCATCGAGGGGGGGAAGTTTTGTGGGGGTTTTAGTAGAATGGGGCTTGACCTTCGGTATCCTTGAGTGGGTTGGTTTGACGCATGAACTAGCAAGCCCCGGCCGGAGCCTAGGGCATCATTCGGGTTCTCATCTGTGTCGTTGTCTTTTATCAATGCAATACACGCATTCGTGGTTCGAAATCCGGGGTAACGGGTCTTGCCGTGCGTAGGTGGCGGGCCTCGAAATGTGATGGAATATTATAATTGTTTCGTTTCCTTGTTGGGAACTTTGTGGTATGTGGGTTTCGAAGCCCCCTTTGGTAATTAGTTTTTTCCTGCCGAACTTTGAGCATCATTGTGATTGCGGATGCATGCGCACGGAAGGCGGTTCCGAAAGCGCCCAAAAGGGGGATCGAAGGGGGAAGGCCTGGGGTAGCGGGGCCTGCGCGCTCAACGCCGCCGAATCCCCCCGCGGACGGCGGGTGCTGGAACCCACGCTGGTCGCGCGCAGGAAAGACGTTGTTCATCGATTAGGTCCCTTACCCTAAGAGTATCGTCCACTAAGCAAGCTCACGAATGCCGCGTGATCACCCCTCCCGGTGTTGGGCGGAGCAAAAAATGGCGGCTCACGGCGCGGATGGGGCGCGCGTCCCCCGCAGGCCTAGTTTAGCCTAGGACGGGGTCGGAAGCTGTCCCGCAGAGCAACTTTGATAAATTCGTAGCCTAAATATTAGAAAATTGTCAAGGACTATTTAGTACTATTTGATAACGAGGAGCCCCTTTATGCGGAATCCCAATCCCCGGCCAAAGTCATTCGGAAGGTCCGTAAGCGGATAGAAGTGAGCCAGGGGGACTGGTCGTTGCTCAAATGCCACCAAAGGCGCCGCGTCCAGCACTGGGGAAGAGGCCGAAACAACCCCGATCTGGCGCGTTTGAACGCCTTGCGCTAGCTCCGCCCCTCGGGGCCGGAGCGGAAGGAGCTCTGATGGCCTCATCAAGCAGACCCAGACCGAGGCTGGCCCCATTGCCGGGGACGTCAAGCCCGGCGACTCGGTCAAGGCGGAAGGGGCGGTGGCTGACCGCGACGGCCACGGTGGCGGTTTTATCTATCTGCGCCGCGCGGAACACCCCCCCCCCCGCCGGTGACGTCTGCAGCTCTGCCGCAGCGCCCCACCCAGCAGTTGCGGATTCTCGAGGACCTGGCCCACCGAGTTGCAGGTGGCTGCCCAGCTGCGGGCGGCAGGAGGACGCGAGGAGGCGTGGCCACGCGGAGCGTTGCCGGAGCCTCAGGGGAACAGCAGGCCGTTTTTGGCGGGGGGGTTGAGTTTTGGGCTGAGCTTGGCCCCCTCCGCTCCCAGGATACACGATGGGTGCGGCCCGGCCGAATCCATTTCCAGCCTTTGCTTTCCCCCATTCCCGATAAAACCTCCTCCCGCCGCCCCTTCCGCGTTATCCCTCATCACTTTGTATAAGGGTTTCAATGAGTTACGTCCCTTGGCCGGACCGGCCCAGATTCGCGGTAAGGCGGCTCGCCATCAACGGACGGCATTCCCAAGATAAGCCGTTTTGCGGCCAAGGGAAGAGGAACGCAGAATCCAGACATCCCAGCACCCCGTTTCGGGGGAGTCCGCAATCATGCAAACTCCCCAGAAACGGGGTTCTGGGATGTCTGGATTCTGCGTTCCTCTTCCCTTGGCCGCAAAACGGCTTATCTTGGGAATGCCGTCCGTTGATGGCAAGCCGCCTTACCGCGAATCTGGGCAGGTCCGGCCGAGGGACGTCAACTCATTGAAACCCTTATACAAAGTGATGAGGGATAACGCCGGAAGGTTCGTCGGAAGGAGGTTTTATCGGGAATGGGGGCTTAAAGCAAAGGCTGGAAATATGGATTCGGCCGGGCCGCACCCATCGCGCATCCTGGGAGCGGGACGGGGGCCAAGCTCGGCCCAAACTCAACCCCCCAATCGGCCCGCTCAATGGCCTTATTCCCCTGAGGCTCCGGCAACGCTCGGCGTGGCCACGCCCGCCTCGCGTCCTCCTGCCGCCCGCAGCTTGGACATTTCCCGCTGCAGCTCGGTGGCCAGGTCCTCGAGAATCCGCAACTGCTCGGTGCGGCGCTGCACCAGGGCTTCCAGACGTATCACCTGGCGCTGCAACTTGTGATTCTCGCGGCGCAGATAGATAAAACCGCCGCCGGTGGCCGTCGCGGTCGCCGCCGCCGCTTCCGCCTTGACCGAGTCGCCGGGCTTAACATCCGGCAATGGGGCCAGCCTCGTCTGGGTCTGCTTGATGAGGCCATCAAGCTCCTTCCGCTCCGGCCCCGAGGGGCAGAGCTGGCGCAAGGCGTTCAAACGCGCCAGATCGGGGTTGTTTCGGCCTCTTTCCCAGTGCTGGACGGCGCCTTTGGTGGCATTTAACAATCGGGCCAGGCCTTCCTGGCTCACTTCTATCCGCTTACGGACCTTCCGAATGACTTTGGCCGGGGATTGGGATTCCATAAAGGGGCTCCTCGTTATCAAATAGTACTAAATAGTACTTGACAATTTTCTAATCTAGGCTACAATTATCAAAGTTGCTCTGCGGGACGGCTTGGGGCCCATTCCTAGGCTAACTTCCGGCCTCGGGGGACGCGCGCCCATCCGCGCCGTGAGCCGCCATTTCCCCCTCCGCCCAACACCGGGAGGGGTCATCACGCGGCATTTGGTAACTACTTATGGACGATACTCTTAGGGTAAGGGACCTAATCGATGGACGACGTACTTCCTGCCGCGCGACCAGCGTGGTTCCCGGCCCGGCCATTGCCGCGAAGCCATTCGGCGGCGTTCAGCGCGCGGCCCCACTACCCAGGGCCTCCCTCGATCCCCCTTTTGGGCGCTTTCAAATCGTCCCCGCCGCTTCCGTGCGCATCGTCCCGCAATCCACAATGATGCTGCGAAATTTCGACAGGAGCAATTACCAAAGGGGGCTCGAAACCCGGCGTATCATACCACAAAGTTCCAACAAGGAAACAAAACAATTATGAACTTCCATCACATTTCGAGGCCCGCCACCTACGCACGGCAAGACCCGTTACCCCGGATTTCGAACCACGAATGCGTGATTGCATTGATAAAAGACAACTTCCGGCTGAGAACCCGATGATGCCCTAGGCTCCGGCCGGCTCTTGCTAGTTGATCGTCAAACCAACCCACTCAAGGATACCGAAAACCTATGGCCACCATTCTACTAAAACCCCCACAAAACTTCCCCCCCTCGATGGCAACATTAGGACTTGAACCGCTAGCCTTGCTCCCTGCCGGTAGCGCCCTCCCACCGCCAACCGCGTCGAAGCGACCGCACGCGACGGGACGATTACATGTTCTCGCCCCGCTGCTCCGTCCGCGGCTGCGTTTTTCCCGCAACTTTTGCGGTGAGGTCCGAATGCCGTTACCACGAGCTGCTGCGGTCCGAAGCCCACTTATTTCAATCCCACCAACCCTCCCATCTACTTGAGAACCAGGCGCCGCTCGAAACCCATGCTGAGGAATTTGACGATGAACGGCAACGGGATCGAAAGCGGCTGGCCGGGGAACGGGAACAATTCCTCATGGACTAATCGCACTAGGCCAGAGGATGCCGTTCGCCCGGAAGCACTCTTGATGCAACCGACGTAGTTTACTCATTGTCTCCAGTCCCATTAGCCTACACCTTTCATTGAATCAGCGTTCTCCTTCCGCGGCCCCCTCCGCACGCACGCGGGAAGAAATAACTTTCATGGAAGACGCTGAAACCGCCGATGAGGAAATTGTATTCTGTGCCCGGCGAAAAGGAGAAAGCAATTTCACCCGCCGGGTGATGGGAGGCGGGAATGGAGCTGGTTTTCAGGATTGCCCTGACTTTTTTGCTCGTTCAAATCCTCATCGTCATGATGCTCATGGCCGCAGCGGTTTATTTCACGCGAGAAGATGTGTCATTGAGGGCCCGCCGGCGCGGCAGCGGGCTGAAGAGTTCGTGGGTGCATGCGCGCTTGCTTCACTCACGCGGCTGGCGGTCAATCGCCAGACGGATACAATCGCTGCGAACCCATGGCGCGCAGTAAAGACCTTTTGAAAGGAGGAACTGCGTATGACGACGGGGCAAGGACGAGGGACAAAGGGCTGCGCCCGGTATGGACGAGCCTGAGACGGAGAGCGCCACGACGGAAACCGGAATGGCAAACGTCTCACCTCCCCAAGCTGCCGATAGACGATGTGGGGTAGTGTCGGGGGGAACGGCGAGGGGGGACCAATGGATCGAGGGGGCAATCCTTAATTTCAGGCACTCTGCGGCGGTTTCGCTTTCCGTGGAGAGCGTAGGTCGAATTATGGGCAGAGACCTGGTTGCCGCTGAAGACGTAGACGTACCCCTCCACCTGAACACCGGTCTCAGTGGTCTTGGCAACATGCTCCCCAATCGGATCGCAAGATCAGACGGTCGCCGAGCTGGAAGCGCAGGTCCCATCCGTGCCCACTTGGCAGGTCATCCAGAGCAAAGTTCAATGCGTGTTCTGGGCCGTGCCGACGCATTCGAATACTTCGGCATGGGTTTAGTTCCTCATGTGAGAATGGGGGTGCGAATGAGTTTTCAAAGGCTGGCATCGCCATCGAACGGAGCAGGATCCCATGCATCGGGCGCCTTGAGCCGTTCTTCCAGGCGGCTGTCTGGCGCTTTATAAAAGAACATCCAGCAAGGCAGTTTACGTTCGTAAGGGGCAAGCTCGGCAATGGCACGCCTATACTCTGTCCGAAGCCCTAGGCATTCGAGCATGTGGACACCCTCACGACTGCACTTTTCCAGCGCCCACGCGAGCATGGGTACAAGCACGGTCGTGCTTCCATCAAGCGCCTGATAATCGACCAAGCGCATTCGCGTCAATCCGACTTTGGGATTGTCCTGTCGAAGGAAGATGGCATAAGCGACGATAGGGTCTGTTCCCGCCGTCAGAATCCACGCTTCATTGTTGCGCAGCGGATAGCGGAAGTGCCATTCCAGCATTTCTCTGACCGCACTGCCAGCAGTAAATTGGGATTGTTCTTCATTAAAGACTCCCAAAAGGTATCGAAGCGGCCGTCAAAATTCCTACACAACTGCAATTTCTGCCCCGCAGCCAATGCGAGACAATGGCCGAATTGATAGGGCACGTCTCAGGGCCAGTCCCACAGCGAGCCCATAGCTTAGGGGCTTGGGATAGGGAATTTCATTCTCTCTCAGCCAGGCTGCCAAGAAGCCCGGGCCGTTTGTAATCCAGAACACAGAACGATCCCAGTCCCCTACCGGGACTCGCGAGGACTGAAATACACCAAACGATTCAACGCTAGCTGGCCCCACGGTGGAGTTCAGGAAGAGGTCGACGTTCTTCTGAGAAAAGTAGAGATTTAACAGGGCGAGTGCGTAGGGTCGATAGCGGGCATCAACGACCCACGCGTGCGCCGCACAAACCAGAAGTCTCCGTCCCCCGATTTCATAAAGGAACGGAATGTTGCCAAGGTATCCCACCATCTCCTTGTCCGCGCGCTCGACAACCCATCCAATGGGTAAGGCATTTCGAAGCCGCAGATAAGCGGGATTATTCGTCCATAAATGTCTCCACTCCTCGTAGGGCTTAATAGGGCGCTTATAGGCAACCTGGAGGGCGGCAATCCGACTATAGTCTTCGAATGAAGCCTCGCGAATCTTCGGCCCGTTATTTGCGCTTGGGGCGCTTTCGATGAAACTGGCGCGAGGGTCAACATTTATGGCGGTCGCGGACATCCCCATTCCCCGCACTTTCGCTAACAAAGATTAATCCTGATGCTGGCTGCAAACCCTGTCCAGCGCGCTTGCTGTGAATTTGTTCACAGCAATCCCCATCTGCGCAGCTCAAGAGGCAGGATCGAAATGGGCTGCATAGGATCGCCGGCAACAGTTTCCATAACCGCCTGCAAGCCTTCTAGAACGCGGGTGATGTGCGCGTCCTCAAAGAGATCTGTACGGTATTGGGCCCGGCCGGTAAGTCCATCCTCGGCTTCAATAAACGCAAGATAGAGGTCCCAGATGGTTCCTCCGCTGTCGGCATCCATCGATGTGACATGCCATCCACCAGCCACCTCTGCGGTTTGTGGTTGGAGCGATATTGCCACATTGAAGAAGGCGCCATCAGGCGACCCGGTGGTTACCCCCAATTCCTGCGCCAGGATCTGAAGAGGGACATCATCGTGGCAGATTGCCCCCACCACCGCCTTCCGGGTGCGAAGCAACACCTCGCGGAACGGGGGGGCGCCGTCTAAATTTATGCGCAGGGGAACCGGATTGAGAAAGTGACCCATGAGGCCCTGGAATTCCGGTCGCTTCCGAGCGCCCAAGGATGGAGTGCCCAAGATGATGTCGATCTGCCCCGTGTAGCAGTAAAGTAATGTGCCCAAGCTCGCGGCAAGCATAGTGAACAGGGTTACACCTTCATGCCGGCTAAACCGCTTTAACATGCCTTTCAGAGTTTGCCTCAGAGCAAAAGACCGCACGGCGCCGCGGTGGGTTTGGTTTGTGAGTCTCGGACGGCCACTCGGCCAGTGGAGTGCCGAGGCGCAAGTCAGCTCCTTTCGCCAATAGGTCAACTGCTCTGTCAGGTCGCGACTCATCAGCCACCGTCTTTGCCAATGGGCATAGTCGGCATATTGAATAGAAAGTTCGCCCAATGGCGAAGCTCTGCCGGATGAGAAGGCTTCGTAGAGGGAAGCCAATTCAGAAGGGAGGATGTGGTACACGGATACTCCGTCCACAATGCTGAGGTGTGCGAATATTACGATGTACCGATCTCGATCCGTCAAGGTCACAAGCGTCACGCGCAGCAAGGGGCCATGACGGAGATCGAATGGCTGTCGGATTCCGCGGGTGTAAAAATTGCGCAGCTCCGCTTCCCGCTCCCCCTCTGAATATGCCCGCAAGTCGAGGGTTGGCAATGGAAAACTAGGCGGAGGGTCGTGTACTACCTGGATCGCCTGGCCATGGGCCGTGTCGTAGTTGGTTCGCCAAATCTCGTGGCGTCGGATGATCTCGCTAAAGCAACGTTGCAAAACGGCCGCGTCCAGGGATTGCGGCGGCTTAATAGTTATGCATTCGTTATGCGGAAGCGAACCGTCCGTCACCGACAGTTCCCGGCGCCAGATTTGTTCTTGCGCGAGTGAGAGGGGTGCGGTCGCTACACGGGGCCGAGGGGTTATCCTGACGCGCGCATCCAGGCTGCAATCAAGGCGACCCGGTTCGTGGCCTTCGAGCATTTTGCGCGTTGCCGGGGCGAGTGTCCCCGGTTGGTTGGGGGGTATTGCACGCATACGCAGGCGTTTCGAATTTAGACCTTTGTCATCAGGAGCGGATCGAAGCTGAGTGGTAATGCCGTCAGGCCCCGCAATCCCAAGTTTGTTCGCCACGTAAGAGAGCCGGCCTCCAACCGGACGTTGGGCAGCCGCCGGAGAATGGCTTCAAATCCGATCTGGCCTTCAATCCGTGCCAGAGAGGCGCCAAAACAGAAGTGTGCCGCCCATCCAAAAGCCAGATGGCGATTATCCTTACGCGTAATGTCCAGCCGATCAGGCTCAGGAAAGCGTTCCGGATCACGATTGGCTGCTGCCATGACCGCAATTACAGCTTGCCGCTTCCGGATGAGCTTGCCTCCCAGTTCGGTATCCCGTGGGGCGAGCCTTGCCGTTTGCTGACTGGGACTTTCGTAGCGCAGAAGCTCTTCCACTGCGCTCGGGAGCAGAGAGGGATCTGCTCGCAGCTTATCGAGCTGTCCCTGGTTGCGGACCAAGGCGAGCAAACCATTGCCGAGGAGATTCGTCGTTGTCTCCTGGCCCCCCACCATAGTCACAATGCAATTGGCAATGACTTCTTCATCCGACAGCCGGTCCCCGTCGACTTCCGCCGTGGCCAGCGAATGGACAAGACCCTCGCGCGGTGTCAATCGTTGCTGAACCAGCGCCGACCGAAAGTAAGCCGTCATTTCTTCCAGACTCCGCAATGCGCGAGGAATGCGGTCTGGATTGTGCTGAAAGTTGCCCAGCAATTCGGCGAAGTCGGCGGACCAGATCTTTAACTGTTCATGGTCCTCCACTGGGACACCCAGCATTTCCGCCGTGACGATAGCCGGCAAGGGAGCGGCAAAGTCGGCGATCATATCAAGATGACCTTTCGCTTGCACCGTATCGAGCAGCCGCTCGGCAATCTCCCGAATGTGCGACCGGAGCCGTTCAACCCTGCTTGGGGAAAAAGCCAAAGACGCTAACCCCCGTAACCGAGTATGAGCCGGCGCATCCATGAACAACATCTGTTTCATCATCACTTGGGCGATGGGATTTAGCCCCGACAGGCCCATTGCAGTGAATTGCTCCGGCGTCGGCGTGCGGTCGGCGGAAAAGTCGTGCAGCACTCTAATGACATCCGAATACCGAGTAACCACCCAGGCGTGGAGGAATTGATCCCAATGCACTGGGTCCTCTGTGCGCAGCCTGCGGTACAGTGGATAAGGATCTGCGAGAACCTGAGGGTCAAGTAGATGGTAAAGACTTAGAGGTGGAGTGGTCCTGCTGGGATCGGAAACGTTTTCAACTATCGCGATTGCCATATCGGATGCCCGTTACTTTAGCCCGGGAGAGGATCTGGGTTGGGTGAAGCCAGGCCATCGAGCCTTTGCGGTGCTGCCTTTTCACCGATGGCCTCTGGATTGAGAATGAGAAGTCGTTCAATCTCCGCCGAAAGGTGCGCCACGGTAGGAGCCTCGAACAAGCTGAGCATGGAAATGCTCGACGCCAAAGACCTCCTTGGACGCGCAGGATCACTTGAATGGCCAGCAACGAATGCCCGCCCAGCTCGAAGAAGTTATTGTTCAGGCCCACCTCCGGCAAACCCAGCAGGCTGGCCAGAATGGCCGCCAACTGCTCTTGAACGACGGTTTGCGGGGGAGCACTTGGGGCGCTGCGCAAGATGTTCGATTCATTCGGGCTGGGCAACGCATGGCGGTCCACTTTCCCGCTGGAGGTGCGTGGCAACGAGTCGAGCAGCACGAATACCGCCGGAACCATGTATTGCGGGAGGTGGGTCAGAAGAAATTCGCGAAGCTCACCCGCAGTCGGGTGAGATCCAGCCGTGGGCTCGATATAAGCCACCAATTCCTTATCCGCAATGCCCTCCCGAGCTATCACGTGGCTCGCTTGGATCGATGCGTATCGATTGAGCGTCGCAACGATTTCACCGGGCTCGATGCGATACCCACGAATCTTGACCTGATCGTCGGTCCGCCCGAGATACTCGATCTGGCCATTGGGAAGATATCGGCCCAGGTCGCCGGTCTTGTAAAGACGCGAACCCGGCACGGCGCTGAAGGGATCGGGAATAAACTTTTCGGCGGTTAGTTCCGGCCGGTTCAGGTATCCGAGCGAAACGCCAATTCCGCTGATGCGCAGCTCTCCCGTGGCGCCCACCGGCATTGGCCTCAGGTTCTCATCAAGGATGCGTACCCGAGTGTTGGAAATGGGTCGACCGATGGTAGGTTCATGTTCTTCAGCCCCGCCCGGCGGAACGACTCCCGACGTGGCTACGACCGTACATTCCGTTGGGCCATAATTATTGATCAAGTCGAAGGGCAAGCCTGGCGGGGGATAGCGATGGAGCCTGTCACCACCGGTGAGCATCCTGCGCAGCGCAGCGTCGACCGGCCACTTCAGAGCGATCATCAGTTCAGCCAGCGCCGTTGGGACAAAAGTAATCGTAATCTTCTCGCTTATCAGCCACTCGCGAAGGCCTTCGGCATCGGTCCGAAGGTAATCCGCGGGCACGTGAATGCTGGCTCCAGCGCAAAGATAGGGCCAAAGCTCCCAAACGGCGGCATCAAATCCGGGGCTGGCAAACAAAGTTGCCCGGTCTGAAGGTGTGACCTCGAAGGCGCGTTGGTGCCAGAGGATCAGGTTCATAAGGCCGCCATGGGCGATCTGCACACCCTTGGGCCGGCCGGTTGAACCGGATGTGTAGATGACATACGCCAGGCTCTCCGCAGTTTGCACAACGCGCGGAACCGACGAGGGACAACCGGCGATCTTTTCGCGATCGAGGTCGAGGTCCACGACCTGCCACTGCCCAAGTGAATGACCTGGCGCCACATCCCGCGGCGTGACCACTAGAGCGGCCCCGCTATCATTCAACATGAAGTGGAGTCGATCCAGCGGCCACGTGGGATCGAGCGGCACATAAGCCCCACCCGTCTTTAGAACCGCATAGGCGCTAATGACCGATGCAATGGAAGGCTGAAGGCAGAGCGCCACCAGTTGCCTTGGTCCCGCTCCGCGCGAAAGCAAGTGGTGAGCCAACTGGCTGGCCCGCAATTCCAATTCTCGATAGCTGATCGATCCGCGGGAAGTGGCTACAGCCACCGAATCGGGCCTGGTAAGGGCCTGCGTGGCCACCATGTCTTGAATAACTACCCTGTTGAAAGTGTCCTCGGTGGCGTCGATCTGTATTGTCGTTGGACTCAATTCGGCCCCGGCCGACGATGAGCCGCGGGACCAGAGTTGTTCACTCATCGGCCGTCTCTCCCCCGCGCAAGATTCCGTTTCCCTTGTGTCGCAACAAGAATAGACATCCGGCTGGAATCCTGCAATCGGGTGGAACACTGATGCTGTGACAGGAAATCCCTTACCACAGATGGAGCCCCAACTTAAATCTATTGTCTCCACGCGGGTGGCGCAGGCATTACTTCTTATGCTTGCGACCCGTGCCGCACGTGGTCTGTGCCACCGGCGGCAAGAAAATTACCACGGGGCTGAACGATCAGAAAAAAAGGGTTATTCTCAATGGAAGCACCAGATCCGCGAATACGCCCGGGACCGCATGCAGAACTGGCAGGGCGCGAGCTGAAAACCCGCTATGAATCCGACTTCGTCAAACCACATCGTGCAAGAAATCATTGGGCGAGAGGGGCGAAGTGTTTCCCTTTGCGGAATGCTCTCGATCCCGATTGTGCTGCTGGCACTGGCGGCCTCACTGGCTTCAGCGCCATTGCGCGCGCAAGAGCATGCAAGCGCACCCCGCGCGGATGGGCATGAAACTCCGCTCGTCGTGTACGGCGCCGCGGGAACGAAAAGCGGCTGCGCGCCGCTCGCCGTCATCTCGCATGGAGCGGGTGGGTCCGAGAATGGATACCGCTACCTGGCGGTGGCGATGGCCGAGAATGGATTCACCGCCGTCGTGATGGGTCATCGGGAGAGCGGTGGGCGCGCTTTGCGGCGAGACATTCTGGGGAACGGTATCCTGGGCGGCGTGACCAAGCTGGTGTCGGACCCGGAGGCGGAAAGTGACCGGTTGCTCGACGTGGGCGCGGCCCTCGAGTGGTCGGAAAGTCGCTGCACGGCGCCCTTTCGCGTTCTGCTCGGACATTCGATGGGGGCGGAGACGGTGATGCTGGAAGCAGGTGCGCAGAATATCATCGACGTCAAGTCGCCTCCAGCGGGACAAGACCGCTTTGACGCGTATGTAGCTCTGTCGCCGGAAGGATCAGGGGTGGTGTTTCCGGACCACGCGTGGAATGGAATCCACAAGCCCATCCTGATTCTCACCGGAACGCGCGACCAATCACTGAAAGGCGGACCCAAGGCGCGGCAGATTCCCTGGCACGATTTGCCCGGAGATGGCGCGCGAAAGTGTCAGTGGATGGGCGTCATCGAGGGCGCAACCCACATGAACTTTGCGGGGGCGGGAATCGGCGCTCGGAGCGTAGACCGCAAGGTGACGCCGACAATTATGGATTTCCTTCACGGAGTGCGCGCCGGAGCTTGCACACTGCCCTCACCGATAGAAGGAATGACGTTGCAGGCGAAGTAGGAATAATTGAGACTACTTCGTGCCGAAGGCGATCACGAAAATCGCAATCACCACAAGCGTCATGCCCTGAAGGAATCCGCGCACCGTTTTCGGGCTGGCGCCTTTCCACTCCCCCGCCTTCCAACCCAGCAAGTTGGAGAACAGAACCGTTCCGATGACAAAGAGGGCAAAACCAATCGAGGGCCCCATGCGTCCCATCTTAACCGCCGATGCGCCATAGAGCAGCAGTCCGGAAAACCACAGGAAGGCCATCAAAAAAGCCAGCGAGCTGTTGCGAAAGAAATTGCCGGTGGAGAAATTCGCCATCGTGCGCTTCTGCTGCAATTTGTAGAGGCAATAGAGCGCGTTGGGAATGAAGCCGACGCTGAAGGTGAGCGCCATGGGCACGCAGCCCTTGAAGATTGCGGTCGCACCGGAAGCGACGCTGGCGTTGACCAGTCCGGTGCTGGAGCCGATGCCGTAGATGAAGACCGTTCCCATGGGCCCGGTAATCAGGCAGATGATAAGCCCGGCGCGAAAGCTTCCCTTCTTCTGCGCGGAGGTTGATTCGAGGCCGGCAAGCTCTTTCTCTTTCTGATTTCCGGCTCGGGCGTAGGTGACGATTCCCGCCACGACCAGCGCGATGGCCACAATCAGGATGAGTCCGGTGGATGAAAGAAGTTTGTCCGGCGCGTAGACAATCAGCGGACCAAGCGTACCGGCGGTGGCCGACATGCTGGCGACTACGGCGTTGCCCACAGCGATCCCCACCATGTCGAGTCCCAATCCGTAAAGCACCATCGAGATGCCCCAGAAGGTTCCGGCGATGATGCCGGGCCAGTAGTCGTGCAGTGGGGCGTGGCGGAGAATCGCGCAAACGTGCGGCACGAAAGCGTAAGCAGCGACCCAGGGCAGGAGAATCAGGGCAAAACATGAAAAGACGAGCCAGGTGTTTTCCCACGCCCAATTGCGCGCGTATCGCAACGGCAGGACAAACGCGCCGTTGAAGATCCCGGCAAGAATGGCTACGGCAACTCCAACTAAAAACGCACTTTCCATTGCCCCTCACAGTTTCGCTGAAATGGATTGAATAAGCCGCGCGATTTTACAGGCGATAAACGCGCGTGGCATTTCCACCAAAGATTTTTTCCTGATCGGCTGCGGAGAGGTGCGCCACAAGTTCGTGACAAACCTTCCATCCGACGTCGTATTCCTCGGTCAGGCGAGCGGGAGGCCAATCGCTGCCCCAGAGCAGGCGGTCGGGGCCGAAGCAATTGATGACGTGATTGGAGTAAGGCCGAAGGCGCTCAATTGTCCATCCCTTTTTGGCCTGGTTCAGAATGCCGGAGAATTTGCAGACCACTTTGGGATGGCGCGCGAGGCGCTCGATATCCGCGGCCCAACTGTCGTAGATATTGGCGGCAATGTCGGGCTTGCCGAGGTGGTCGAGAATCATCGAAAGATCGGGGAAGCGCTCGGCAATCGAGATAACCTGGTGCATCTCGCGAAAATTCTGAATCATCAAGTCAAAGGAAAGGTTTTGATCGATGAGGGCGCGGAAGCCGATGTCATTGGATTTGTCGGCGATCCAGGCGAGTGATTTGTTGTCGTCGTGGCAGGGCCGCACGCCTTTGTAGACCGGGTTGGCCTTGAGCGAGCGCAGCGTGTCGGCAATGTCGGGCGAGGCGAGGTCCACCCAGCCGACGACTCCGGCAATGAAGGGAAATTTTCGCGCCAGTTCGAAAACGAAGTGGGTTTCCTCAACCGTTTCCGCCGCTTCCACAACGACAATCTGGTCAACCCCGGCGGCCTTCAGCAGTGGAGCGAGATGCTGCGGAAGGTGATCCGTCAGCAGGATGGTCATGTGCGGCTCGAGCGCCGTGTACCAACCTTTGGAAAGCTCCCAGAAATGAATGTGCGCGTCGACAACCTTGGCTGGGCTCATCGCGCCTCCTTTCATGCGACAAACCGATTTCTGATAATTCCAATCTTTTCAATTTCGAGTTCCACGACCGAGCCCATGGGAGGAAACCGGCCCTGCTCAAGTCCACTTCCGGTCGCTGCCGTGCCGGAACCCACGATTTCGCCGGGATAGATTGTCTGGTTGCGCGAGAGGTGCGCAATAATGGCATCCCACTTGTGGTACATGCCGCCGGAATTTCCGCGGCTCCACTCGACGCCATCGACGCGCGCCAGCATGGTCAGGTTGTGCGGATCGCCGATTTCATCGAGCGTCACGATCCAGGGGCCGAGGATATTCCCGGTATCAAAGTCCTTGCCTTTCGCAGGACCCAATTGCCCCGCCTGCTCGCGCATCTGGAAATCGCGCGCCGAGACGTCGTTGAAAATCGTGAATCCGAAAATGTGCTCGTAGGCTTTCTCTTTGGGGATTTCCACGCCGCGCTTGCCGATCACACAGGCGAGTTCCAGCTCGTAGTCGAGTACTTGGGCATAGCTCGGCCGCTGCACGTCGTGGCCGGTCCCGACGACGGAATAACGATTGCACTTCGTATATAAAGGAAACTCGTACCAGACGGGCGGAATATCCGGCGTCGAACCAAACAACTTGGCCGCCATGGCGTTTACGTTCTTGAAGTGCTGCTCGAAGGAAAAGAAATCGCGGATCTGCGGCGGCACCGGCATCGGGGCGAGTAGATGAATGCTCGATAGCTGCTCGACCGATTCTTTCGGCGCGGCGGATGCGGTCTTCGCGGCGAGTTCGAGTGCGGGTTTGCCACCTTCAATCAGCGCCACCATATCGGTAAAGTGCGCGCTGGCATTGCCGTTCAACAACTCATGGGCCAGCTTGAGATCGGTTACCGTTCCTGCCGCCGTATCGACGGCGCCGATACGTTGCGCGCCACCTGATTCGTAGGTTGCCAATTTCATGTGCAGCTCCCTGTTCTGAAAAGTACTGCGCAGTTCAACCCGAGCCTTACTTCGAGTTCGTTGCCGTCATCGACCATTCGGTCGGGTGCTTGCCGCTAGCGGCCCGGTCGGCGACGGCGGCGAATTTGTGGAAGTGCGGCATCGTGCAGTGCGTGTCAAACGCGGCCCGGTTCTTGTAGACCTCAAAGAGCGAGATCTGATTCGTGCCCGAGGCCGGGATCAGGACGTTGAATTCGAGGCAGCCTTCTTCCTTCGCCACCGAGTCCGAAGCGTCTTCCAGCGCCGCTTTGTGGAATTCGTCGAACGTGCCGGGTTTAACGTCGAAGGT
>CAVTDA010000126.1:0-20039 GCA_963733285.1 uncultured Acidobacteriota bacterium | reverse complement strand
TCCTACTGCGAGTGGGCGGGGGACTTTTTGCCGGCGGAATCCGAATGGGAGTACGCCGCAAGAGCGGGAACTACGCCCGCCCGCTATGGCGATCCGGAGGCCATTGCCTGGTTCGCCGACAACAGCGGCAAGCAACACTTGGACAGCGGGAGGCTGGCGAATGACGACCGCCTCAGTGTCATGTCAACCTTGAACAGCAACGGCAATGATATGCACCACGCCGGCATGAAACGGCCCAATGCCTTCGGTCTGTACGATGTCTTGGGAAACGTCTGGGAATGGGTCAATGACGGGTATGACCCGGAATATTACCAGAGCAGCCCGCCGCAAAATCCCTCCGGACCGGCGAATGTGCAACTGCGCGTCATGCGCGGCGGTTCGTGGAACGATTTTCCCTGGCTGGTTCGAGTCTCGGCCCGATCAGGAGTCTTCCCGGCATACTCGAATAACAACCTTGGCTTTCGCTGCACCGCAGAAATGCTCGCGCGTTGATGGACTTTCTCGCCGGCCAGAGAGTTGCTCAGGTGGGTGGCGTGGTGCAATTGGAACGAACCGATCCACGGCGGACTGCCGGCGGGCCCGCCAAGCCCTGCAAGGGACACATTGATGCTCATTCTCGACATTGGGTGCGGAAAGAAAAAACAGGTTGCCGGAGCGGTTGGGCTGGACCGCCAGCGGGGTTCTGACGCCGACATTCTCTGTGAATTGGCGCACTTTCCCTGGCCGCTGCGCGATTCCTGCGCCGATCAAATTTACCTCTCCCACTTTATCGAGCACCAGCCGGATACCCTGCCGCGATCGCGGAAGTCCACCGCGTCGCCAAGCCGGGCGCGGAGGTCATGGTGGTGACGCCGCATTACAGTTGCATGGATTCCTACACCGACCCCACCCACCTCGTCCACTTGGGCTATCACAGCTTCGACTACTTCACGCAACAGAATTTTGAAAACTTCACTTACAACAGCGCGGGCTTTCGCATTCTCGATCGGCGCCTCACCTTTGGCCACAACTTCCTTCTGGATAATCTGGGTCGAATCATTGCCGGAACTTCCGTGGACTTCTATGAAAAGCATTTTGCCTGGATCTTTCCCGCCCGCAACATCCACTGCCGGCTCAGCGTGGTGAAGTAGATTCTGTTGGTCTTTGGAACCAATTGCGCGGGACGCGGACGGCATGACTCGGGTGACGGAGACAGCGGCAGCGTACCCAAGAACCGATTTGCCGTTTCCGCTGCCTACAAGTGGTCAAACTTCGTCTGGCAGCTATTACCGAAGGTCACCGAATGATCATCAAGCCGGCGGCGGCGGGGAAGAGGTCCACCTGGTGGCTGCCGAATTGGGATTCTGCACGAGGTAATACAGCCGCGGCTCGCGGACTTCGAGGTAAGAGCGGCCGTCCGGATCGATCTTGACGTCGCCACCCTTGTTGGAATCCGTCAGATACTTGCCGTCCTGCTTGATGTAGAGCCGCGTCGCATGTCCGCGCACGAGATTCATGACCGCGTAAAGCTCGCGCGCGTGGTACTTCATGGTGGCGCGATCGGAGCCGGGCTCCTCGCCCTTGTGCTTGCCGCGATAGACCATGCCGTCCCGCTGGGTTTCCCACCGACCCGCCAGAATCACGTGGCCGTCGGCGACGGAGCCGAGCGGCGCATCGTCGGAAGTTTTATGATCGTGGTAGCCTTCGGGGTTTGACAGGATGCCACGGTCGCCCCAATTCCCAACGTACATTTCGGGTGTGGAGGCGCCGCCGCACTCGGGCGCGCGGGGGTTCACTTCGGGAGCAATCGCGTAGCTGGCCGGAATCGTCAGGCCCGGGTTGGCCTCTTTCAACAATTTTTGGATGGCGCGTTCGATGTCGTCGTCGCTGCCCTCACCCGCGTGGTTGAAGCGGACGAAGCCATTTGCGTCGATCAGAAAAATGTTGGGCCAGAACTCGTTCTTGTAGGCGTTCCAGATTTGAAAGTGATAGTCGACGACAATCGGGTAGGGAAGCTCGAGGCGTTTGACGGCTTCACGCGCGCGGTCAACGGGCATGGCGGAGCTGAACTCGGCGTCGTCCACTCCGATTAGGACAAAGCCATCGTTCTTGTAGCGGTCCCAAAGCTGCTTGTTGAACGGGAAGGTTCGAATGCAGTTGATGCAGGTGTAATCCCAGAAGTCGATCATCACGACTTTGCCGCGCAGGCCCCGCATGGTGAGCGGCTTGGAGTTGATCCAGGTGACGCCACCCGCGGAATCGGTTGGCGAGGGGGACTCGGGTTGCGAACCGACGGGAGAGGGAATTTGGCCGCCGCTGCCCGCTCCTGGAGTGTCAGCGGGAGCCGTTGGAGCTCCGGTTTGCCGTGGCCCTGCGCCTGGGATGGCAAGGTCGCTCGAAGATTCGCTGGCCGGAGCAGGAAACTCCGGGGCGGGAACACGCATGTTCACAAGGCGTGAATCCCCAGCAAAACTTGGATGAACGATTGCGAGCCGGACCAGGCCCGCAAACCCTGCCACAAGAAGAAAAAGTAAGAATCGCTTCATGGTACCCTACCCTCGTGAGCGAGCTTGCGCCGCGTGTCGATCCGGCGGCTCGCCCTGAATTTGAAGTCTCAGCACCAGCATAATCCAATCGGCATTGAGATAAAAGGCCAACTCCCTCATCCGCGGGCGGCGGATGGCCTGACGCTTGTTGTTGAGGGCAGAGTCTCGACTCAGGCGGGGTTCGTCGTCCCGATGGGGCTAGGTCCATCCCGGCATGCATGAAGGGGGAGGATTATTTGAACGCAGAACGGCGGTGCCATCTGGGGGCGCGTTCGGTGGGCTCGATTCCTGCCAGGGTCGGCGCGGGGGCTTGACTTAATTCCAGCACGAGCACCCGGCTGTCGGAATGGAAGGGCTCGCCGGTGGTTGTGCGCGCTTGATAGATGGGAATGGCGGAGTGCAGGTACTCCTCTCGCGTCACCAATTCCGTCTTTCTTAGATCGTCGGCGATGAACTCGCGCTCCGCATCCACATTGGGATCGATCCGGTGAGTCATCCAAAGCCGCCGTTTCTGGAATTCCAGCGCCACATCATGAGTCGCAGCTCCCACCCAGACGGGAACTCCGTTTTCCTCGTAATCTGTCTGCCAAATTCGCAGATGATGGCGGCGGGTAGAGACGCAGGTGGGATCGGGCAGAGAATACGACATATCCTGGCGCCGGCCGAAGGCGTAAAAATTATCCATCGGCAGCCGGGCGTAATGCTTGCGCTGCCAGAGCAGGTGCCAGAAAAGCGTGGGCTTCATCTTGTCGACTTCAACCCAGCCGGCGCTGGCAAAGGCGCGCCGAAAGTCATCTTCCTTGGCGACAAAGAGGAGGTTCATCATGTCGCCCTCACGGCCTTGTCCATCGAGGGCACGCGGCGGCAGCATGGAGATTATTTCGCTCAGACTGGAGCCGCTTTCGGACGCCCTCGCCAGCTTTGCCGACGGCACGCGTAAATCCCCTTCGATCGCTGCGGTGACTTCGGAACCCTTCAGAACCGTGCATTCATGGCCATGGGTCAGCAGCAGAGCGGGGGCGGCAGGCAGGTAAATCAATCCGGCAAGGACCATTCCTTCCGCCATCAACTCCGTGTGGGAGCCTCCCTTGAATACCCTGCGGCCATGCAAGGTGACTGTATCGCCGCTCGCGAGTTCAACGGAATCGAGCTGAATGACGACCTTGCCTCCGATCCCGAGAAGGCGCACACCGTCAACTTTGGCCACCGTGCCCTGGGCCATGGCGCCCGCCCGGATGACGGTGAACCCGTCGACCGTGACGTCCTTCACCACTTCGAAGTTTAAACGGTCGCCGCGATGGGCGTGGGTGGAAGTGATGGTCTGGGTGAGTCGAAGTTTGATGGGAGTGCCGGCAGCGACAATCGCCTCGGGAGGATTTGCGGGCAACGTCTGGGCGGGAAATGTAAAGGACAGGGCGAAAAATAAAATGAGGACCCTTGTGGCCAGAGTCCAACCCTTTCCTGTCATGTGGCAGTGTCTAATTTTGGCAATCCAATTATTTTTAGTGCCGCGTGCAAACTTAAAGCCCAATGCTCTTATACCACAGGCTCGATGCGGAGTCAGCTAAGAATATTGGTCGTTGATGAACTGATGGTACCCTCACCATCGTACCGCCCAGCGGCTTTCCCCAAATGTTATCCTGCTGAAGCCTTTCGAGTATGGCATAATGCGTCCCACCTTGGGATTCCAGTGACTGGCAAGGAGGGTTGCCATGAAGCGCTGGGCGTTGGTCGTGGTCGCTCTTTACTTCCTGATTCTCATCGTGATTACATCCCCTCTAATAATGGTGTGCTTCTACCCGATGAAGGAAGGGAATTGGTCCCTTGCCCTCCTAACGGAGTGGTTATATTGGGTCGTGCTGGGGGTTTCGCCGCGGCGCAGGCGCTGATGCTGCTGGTGCCCGTGGATATTTCCATGCGGCGGCCGGACTCGCACCGGTCGATCCTGTGGCTGGTTCTGGCCTCAGGGCTGATGGTGGGAATCCTGGGATTGGGTGCAGTGTCCTCGATCCACGAGTACTTCGCGAGAGGCGCGGATTTTGAGGGGAATAGCATATTGCTTCCCTGGGGAATCTTGCTCGGCATGTGGGCATTGTGGACCGTCGTGTTCTTCCGCACTAGCCGAAACCGCCCGGCGATGGATGTGATCACGCAGCAGTGCAGTTATCTCTTGAAAGGCAGCATTCTGGAATTGCTGGTGGCCGTGCCGACGCACATCGTGGCGCGGTCGAGGGATTATTGCTGCGCCGGGATGTACACGTTCCTTGGAATCGCCTTCGGCGTGGCGGTGATGCTCTTCTCCTACGGGCCGGGGGTCTTTTTTCTATTCGCGTCCCGTTGGAGACGGTTGCATCCGCAGAAGGTCGAAACCGCAAGTTAGTTTTGGCGTTGCCGGCAACGAACTCTTTCCCAGAGCGCTCAGCCCGTCCTGAATTCTGAAACCACCCCAGCGGATAGCCTCCGGTCCCCCCTAAATCGATGAGGGGAGCCTTGATGTTGCTGGGTGCGACGTAGTACTCCCCAAATTGACAGACTGCACCGCGCGTCGTAGCATTGAGTCGATATGGGAAAGCATCAGGAGCCGAAAAAACTCGAAGTCCTTTGCCCGTGTTGCGGAGCAACGTTGACCGTGGACGCGGAACTGGGCAAGGTGCTTTTCCATCAGGCTCCGCCCAAAGAGCAAAAGGGACCCGACCTTGACTTCGCCGCAGAACTTCTGAAGAAGGAAGCCGAGCGGCGCGAGGCCCTGTTCCGCCAGGGCACCGAGGACCAGAAGAACCAATCGGATTTGCTCGAACGCAAATTCCGGGAAGCGTTCGAGAAGACCAAGGACCAGCCCACGACGAAGCCGGTGCGGGATTTTGACCTGGACTAGCAGACCGCGCGACGGACTTGCTCCGGTCTGAACCCCAGCCAATTGAATCTGACTTGGCCGAAACCTCCGGCCTGAAACCCCTGCCAACCCCTTAGGATTCGACGCGAAAACCAGGCGCTATCCAATTAATTTTAATATACTTGTCCTCATCCCAAGGGCGAGAGGCCGGACGCCTAATGGTGTCGCAATTCTTGACATCTTCTCGATGCCGGATATAATTAGGATTTTGTGTCGATGAGGCCGGGTTGCGCATAACCCTTGCAGAACTTGAACTTCACCGGGTAACGGCGTCTGAGACTTATAACCCGGGGGTGTTGGACTTTCAGGGCGCCGAATTCCGGCAAGCCGGTCGCCGTGAAGGCCGATGTAACGGCGGAGCTTCTGGGAGCGGAAATCCGCATTCGGGGCCACCTCGACACTCGTCTGGAATCCCATTGCGACCGCTGCCTGACGGCAGTGGAGATTCCCATAAATTGTGATTTCGACCTCTTCTACCGGCCGATGCAAAGCCTTGCGACGGAAGAGGAAGTCGAGGTCCCCAAGGCTGAGCTGGAAGTGGGATTCTACGCCGGGGACGGAATTGAACTGGCCGACGTGGCCACCGAGCAAGTGCTGCTTGCGATGCCCATGAAGGTGGTTTGCAGCGCCGATTGCAAGGGCTTGTGCCCCATTTGCGGAGCGAATCGCAATACCGCTCCTTGCCACTGTGCGCAGCCTAAAAGAGATTCTCCTTTTGACTCCCTTCGGGAAGGATGAAAGGAAGCTGGATCAATAACCAACGCCGAGTAGCCAATAGGGATAACAGATTCGGTGAAGGGCTGGTCCAGGGACAGAGTTTGAGGAAAGAAGAGAAACTATGGCGAATCCAAAACGACGACATTCGAAGGCGCGGAAGAACCGGCGGCGCGCCCATGACTTCATCGCGGCGCCCGCGCTGGCCGAATGCCCGCACTGTCACGAAGCCAAGATGCCTCACCATGCCTGCCCCCGCTGTGGTTACTACAAGGGGGATGAAGCGATTCTGGTGAAGGAATCAGCATAAACGGCTGGTAGTTGGCGCAAGGAGCAGCACCCCGGCGCGAACCCATCTTCCGCGCGGGCGATTCCACGGTTTAACTGACCAACATGCAACGCATAGCAGTTGATGCCATGGGCACCGACCTGGCACCCGAGGCGGAACTGGAAGGGGCCATACAGGCAGCACGCGCCGGTTACGCCGAGGTGTTGCTGGTGGGCCCGCAGGACCGCTTAAGCCAGGAACTTGCCCGGCGCAATGCCAGCGGCCTCCCCATCGAGATCGTCCACGCCAGCGAAGCCATCACCATGGAGGAAAAGGCCACCAAGGCCTTCCGCAAGCGGCGCGACTCCTCGATTCGCGTCACCGCCCGCCTGGTGCACGAAGGCAAGGCGGACGGCATGATCAGCGCCGGCAATACCGGCGCGGTGATGACCACGGCCAAGATTGTTCTGGGGACGCTGGAAGGCGTGGACCGGCCGGCCATTGCCCAGGTCTTTCCCACCTCCAAGGGCACGGCCACCGTGCTGCTCGACGTGGGCGCAAACGTCGATTGCAAGCCGCACCATCTGGTGGAATTCGCGGTGATGGGCGAAACCTACTACCGCGTCATTTTCGGCGTGGAACGCCCGCGCGTGGGGCTGCTCTCCATCGGCCAGGAAGACCACAAGGGGAATGAGCTGACGCGCGAAGCCCTGCCGCTGCTGAAGCAGCTTCCCGTCGAACTTTATCGGCAACGTGGAAGGCCGCGACCTTTACAACGGCCGCGCGGAAGTGATCGTTTGTGACGGATTCATCGGCAATGTGGCGCTGAAGATCAGCGAAGGCGCCATCGAAGCGATCTCCAGTATGCTGAAGGAAGCGCTCTCCAGCACAATCTCCGCCAAGGTGGGTTACGTGCTTTCGCGGAAGGCCTTCCAGCGATTTCAAGAAGCGGGTGGATTACTCGGAATATGGCGGCGCGCCGCTGCTGGGCGTGAAGGGCGTTTGCATTATTTGCCACGGCGGATCGAACCCCAACGCCATCAAGAATGCCATCCGCGTGGCGGCGGAATTTTCCGCCGGAAAAGTGAACGAGAAGATCGAACGCGAATTAGCGGCTGCTTCCCAGCGAATGCCCAGGCAAACTGAATCTCTGAGTCGTCGGATTGTCATCCTAGTCGCATTGGATACCTCTTGCCGAATATTCAATCGCGGATGACTCACAGGTGTTGTCTCTCACCTTGGTGAATGACGCATTCAATCAGTCAACTGACAGTCTTATTGATTAAACTGAGTTCTCAGGAGTCTCTATGCGTGTTGCAGGGGTGCTAGGTACGGGCTCGGCGCTGCCGGAGAAGGTCATCACCAATGCTGATCTGGAGAAGTTGGTGGAGACCTCCGACCAATGGATCACCGACCGGACCGGCATCCGCGAACGCCGCCAGGCTGCTCCCCACGAGACCACCTCCACGCTTTCGGTCAAGCCTCGCGCCACGCCCTGGAAAAGGCGGGAATCAAGGCCACGGATCTTGACCTGATCATCTGCTCGACTATTTCGCCCGACATGCCTCTGCCCTCCACGGCCTCGCTGATCCAGCGCGAACTCGGCGCGCACGGCTGCTGCGCGTTCGATCTGGCCGCGGCCTGCTCCGGCTTCCTTTTTGGCATGACCGTCGCCGAGCAGTTCATTCGCACCGGCGCCGCGAAACACGTGCTGGTGATCGGGGCCGAGCTGCTCTCGCGCTACCTCGATTACAAGGACCGCGCCACTTGCGTCATTTTTGGTGATGGCGTGGCGGCGGCGGTGTTCGGCCCGGTCGAGCCTCCCTCGGGAATCCTGGCGCATGAGTTGCACACCGAAGGCCAGTACGCCGATCACCTTTTCATCCCCGCCGGCGGCACCGCCATGCCCGCTTCCTGCCAGACCGTCGAACAGGGCGCGCACTACATCAAGATGCGCGGCAACGAACTCTTTAAGGTGGCCGTCCGAAGCCTGGAAGAGGTGTCACGACAGGTGCTGACAGAAGGCCGGGCTGACGCCGGATGACATCGACCTCTTCATTCCGCACCAGGCCAACCAGCGCATTACGGAGGCCGTCCGTGAACGGCTGGGGCTGAGCTCGGAAAAGGTCTATTCCAATATCGGCCGCATCGGAAATACCTCCTCGGCTTCGATTCCCATCTGCCTGGATGAATGCGTGCAGAGCGGCCGATTGAAGAAAGGCGACTTGGTGCTGATGTCCGCCTTCGGCGCCGGCGTCACCTGGGGAGCGGTGCTCATGCGGTGGTGAAATCGAAAGGATCAAGGGTCATCGGTGATCGGATCACGTTAACGGACCATCAGTCGACCGATGAGTCGCTTGCGTTCAATGGCCGATGATCCGATAAGCTGAGAATTTACCGTTGACCACGCTGACACCGATGACCCGACTCCGAAGGTTGCATTGGCGAAGACTGCATTCCTCTTTCCCGGTCAAGGTTCGCAGTACCCCGGCATGGGCCGGGAGTTGGCGGAGAACTTTGCCTGTCGCGCGCGCAAGTCTTCGAAGCCGCGGACGCGGCGCTGGGTTTCGCCATCTCCAAGCTCTGCTTCGAGGGCCCGGCGGAGGAACTGCAACTCACCGCCAACACCCAGCCTGCGATTCTTACGGTTTCCGTGGCGGCGGCGGCGGTCTTGCGGGAAAAAGGGAGTGCGTCCCGATTATGTAGCGGGCCATAGCCTGGGAGAATACTCCGCGCTGGTGGCGGCGGGCGCACTGAGTCTGTGCGACGCGGTGCGCCTGGTTCGCAAGCGTGGCCAGTACATGCAGGAAGCCGTGCCCGTGGGCCAGGGCGCCATGGCGGCGATTCTGGGATTGGATGGCGCGGCGCTGGAGGAAATCTGCCGCGAAGCCGCGCAGGGAGAAGTGGTTTCCCCGGCCAATTTGAACTCGCCCGGGCAAGTCGTGATTGCCGGGAAGCGCCGCCGCCGTGGCCAGAGCCGTCGAATTGGCCAAGGGGCGTGGCGCCAAGCGCGCCATCATGCTCAACGTCAGCGCCCCTTTCCACTGTGCCCTGATGAAGCCCGCGCAGGACCGCCTGAGTGTTGACCTGGATGCGACCCAGGTGGAAGACCCGCAAGTGCCGCTGGTGAATAATGTGGGCGCGCAGGTGGTCACCTCCGCATCCGTGGTTCGCGAGGGGCTGAAGCAGCAGGTCACCGCTCCGGTGCGCTGGGAAGAATCGATTCGCCGCCTGCGCGCAGGAGGGCGTGGAGTTATTCGTGGAAGTCGGACCCGGCAAAGTTCTTTCGGGGTTGGTGCGGCAAATCGATCGCGCCGCCGAATGCCTGCGCGTCGAGGATTCCGCCACGCTGAGCGAAGTCGTGGCACGCCTGGCGCGGCGCGTTTGATAGTTCAGCGAGTCTGCCGCCGCCGATGTGAGTTATAATCCCGCGCTCTGTTGCACCGAACGCATTTCTTGGTAATCCAATCAGATGGGAGTTGGTAAAAGCATGTTAAGTTTGGAGGGACGCGTAGCGATTGTGACGGGTGGCGCGCAGGGAATCGGCCGGGCCACGGTGATGGCATTGGCCAATGCCGGCGCCAAGATCGCTTTGACCAACATCCGCTGCGCCAAGCTCGACCAGACCATCCAGGAACTGAAGGACATGGGCCGCGAGGCGCTGAAATTTTGCGTCGATGTGACCGACGTCGAGGCCGTGCAGGAAATGGTGGACCAGACGATTGCCAACTGGGGCAAGATCGATATCCTGGTGAACAATGCCGGCATTACCAAAGACAATCTGGTGATGCGCATGAAGACCGCGGATTGGGAGGCGGTGCTCAAAACCAACCTGGATGGCACTTTCTACTGCACCCGGGCGGTGCTGCCCTCCATGGTCCGGCAGCGCTGGGGGCGCATCATCAACATTGCCTCCGTCGTGGCGCAGGCCGGAAACGTGGGCCAGGCGAACTATATCGCTTCCAAAGCCGGCATCATTGGCCTCACCAAGGCCGTGGCGGCGGAAGTGGCCCGGCGCAACATCACGGTGAACGCCATTGCCCCGGGCTTTATCGCCACTCCCATGACCGATGGCCTTCCCCCGGAAATCAAGGAGAAGATGCTGAGCGTGATTCCCATGGGACGCATGGGCACGGATGCGGAAGTGGCGCACGGCGTGCTTTTCCTGGCATTACCGGAAACCAGTTATATTACCGGTCACGTTCTGAGTATCAATGGCGGCATGTATATGGCGTGAGGGATGGCGATGATTGAGTGATTCGTCGATTGATTTGCACCTTGCCGCATTTTATCGACGTTACTGCGACGCGCACCGGCTGGAATTGATCAAGGATTCCGATGGCACGATAAACCGACAATCGTGGCAATCGTCAATGCAACTGTTGAGAATGAGCGCCCCCATGTAATCTTGAGGAGGATAGACTGATGGCTTCGCCCGAAGAAAAAGTAAAACAGATTATTGTGGAACAACTTGGAGTGGATGAGGCGGAAGTGACGCCCAATGCGCACTTTGTTGATGACCTCGGCGCCGATTCCCTGGACATCGTGGAATTGGTGATGGCTTTTGAAGAGGCCTTCGAGATTGAAATCCCCGACGAGGACGCGGAAAAAATCACCACCGTCAAAGACGCGATTGACTATATCCAGGGCCATACTAAAAAGAACTGACCACCGCAGCGCGGAGCCTCACTGAACGCGTCGGGCCGGCAGCGCTGGCCCAGGTTTCCCTGGATACAGTGGGAAGCCGCAGCGTCACTTTTCAGCGAGGTCATCCATAGGAGGAGTACAGTTTGAACCGGAGAGTCGTCGTAACCGGGGTGGGATTGCTGACTGCCGTCGGACTTGATGCAGCCGAATCATGGCAGAATCTTCTGGCCGGCAAGAGCGGCGTGGCGCCCATCACCCATTTTGATACCACCGGCTTCGCCGTGAACATTGCGGCCGAGGTCAAAGGCTTTGACCCCCTTCAGTTCGTCGAGAAGAAAGAACTGAAGAAGATGGGCAACTTCATCATCTATGCTCTGGCCGCGACGCGGGAAGCCTTGAAGCAGTCGCAGCTCCAGATCACCCCGGAGATTGCAGAGCGGGTGGGGGTCTACATCGGTTCCGGCATCGGTGGATTCGATGTGATTGAGCGCGAGCATACCGCCCTCATGCAGGGTGGCCCGCGCCGCATCTCACCGTTTTTCATTCCCGCCGCCATCGTCAACCTGGCCTCGGGCCACGTTTCAATTCGCCATGGCGCCAAGGGGCCCAATTCCGCCACTTGTACCGCCTGCTCATCGAGCGCGCACGCCGTGGGCGATTCCTTCAAACTGATTCAACGCGGCGCCGCCGATGTGATGATATGCGGTGGCACCGAAGCCGCGATTACGCCCATGGGAGTCGGCGGGTTCGCCGCCATGCGCGCGCTTTCCACCCGCAATGATGCACCGGAAAAAGCCAGCCGCCCGTTTGATAAAGACCGCGATGGGTTCGTGATCGGCGAAGGCGCGGGGATGCTGATTCTCGAAGGCCTCGATTTTGCCATCAAGCGCGGCGCTCCGATTCTGGGAGAAATTGTCGGCTACGGAATGTCGGGCGACGCCTTTCACATTACGGCGCCGGATGAGTCCGCCGAAGGAGCCGTGCGCGCGATGCAGGCGACGATGGATGACGCCGGAATCGCCCCCGAGCAGGTCAGCTATATCAACGCCCACGGGACTTCAACTCCGTACAACGACCGCCTCGAAACCCTTGCCATCAAGAAGGCGTTTGGCGATCACGCTTACAAAATGCCAATAAGCTCCACCAAGTCCATGACCGGTCATTTGCTGGGCGGTGCGGGCGGACTGGAAGCGGGAATCACCGTGCTCGCCCTGCGCGACCAAATCTTGCCGCCCACCATGAATCTCGACCAGCCCGATGAGGGCTGCGACCTTGACTACGTGCCGAACCGGGCGCGCAAAGCGGAAGTCGAGTATGCGCTTTCCAACTCCTTCGGCTTCGGCGGCACCAATGCCGCGCTGATGCTGAAGCGGTATACGGCGTAACACGAATCAAATTCCAAACAATGCATGGCAAAAGCCCTGGAGGGGATCAATCCCCTCCGGGTTCGTATCACCTAACAACAAACATGCCCTGAGATGTCCGGAGAAAACTGAAACGGGCCCGCGGGGGTTGATGGGCGGAGGCTGGATCGTTAGAAACGCATGGCGATTCCGCGCTGCGCTCAGGCCTTGTCCCACGTCCAGAGCGTATAGCTGGCGGCGCGGCCAAGGGGCTTTTTCGCAATCTTGAGTTGCAGCAGGATTTGCCCGCGATGGTGACCTTCATGCGCAAGAGCGTATCCGAGAAACCCGATTGGTCCCAATTTGGAGCTCTTGACCTTTCCAGTAGACTCGGCCTCGGTCAGGAATTCGGCGATTGCTTTTCCAGAATCAATCAAAGCCTGGCGCAAAGTTGAACGAGGGGCAGTTCCGCCCGGAAGCTTCTTGACACGTTTTGCCAGGTCACGGTCCCGGCGCTCCAGCCAGTAGTACCGCGCCATGTGGATATGGACGAAATAGCTCGTCACCGACTTGCCCCGCGGCAGGATGGTTGCGGCGAGTTGCTCATCCGAAAGAGCATCCAGCAGCCGCAAGTTGACGCGATTGTTCATATCCCAAACATGGGCAAGTGAGTCGGGCACAGCTTTCAAACCCTTCATAGATTTCCTCTTTGGTTTAGGATTGCGCGGACGACGCCCCGGATCGCAACACTGCTAATTCTTTCATGACTTCATCCAGGCGCTTCATGACTTCAGTGTGCCGCAACTGATCGGGGACCGGTTCCTTGGCGATAAAGCAGATGGTCCCTCCGGGCTGAAGGACGGCGCGTTCCACCTCGGAAAGATGGGTGAACCCCTGCCGATGGGCTGCGGCTTCGAGTTCGGGCAGCGTGATAAGTTCGCCCTTCAGTTGTTTCTTGAGAACCTTTCCCTTATCGATCAAAACGTCTTCCTTGCCTTCAATGATGCTGTCGAGCTTGGCGTGTCCGTACAAAACACGAACCACGAAATAATTTACGATCAGCAAAGTGGTGGCGCCGACCAGCCCTCCGGTGACACTGTTGTCATCGCCGATGATAGCATTCTGCACGGTGTTCGATAGGGTCAGCAATACGACGAGGTCAAAGGGATTAAGCTGGGCCAGTTCCCGCTTACCCGCCAGCCGAAGGGCGACGATCAGGAACAGGTAGACGACCAACGGCCGAAGGATCTTTTCCAGGAGGGGAAGTCCCAGAACGAACATGTCAGACCAGATTTTGGCGTGCATGAATCTCTCCTTTGCGTTCGGGCTGATGGGTGCGCGACTGGAGCCGCGGGCTCCGGTCAGAGGTATTGCGGATGATGCAGGGAGAAGATTAACACGGTTTGATTTCCAATCCCTGAACGAGATCTTCCGGCTGTGACGGGGAGGGAGTAGAGGCTCGCCACTTGCGGGAATTGATGGGAAAGTGCGGGGTAGCGGGATTGGGAATGGAATTCCCAAGCTGTTCATTGCCCCGCAATGAGGAAGGGCCATTGAGGCATTCGTCTCGTCGGCGAATGCCTCTGCATGGCAAGCTCGTGAATTCTGGTTTTTCCAGCGGGAAGTTCGTACTACTTTTAGTATTGCATGAGTTAGAAAATTTATGTTATTTTGTTGCGGCCAATTTCTTGTACCGCAAAGATCGAAATTGGCCACCCCACTTCGCAGAAGATGGAATCGGAATCGCAGACCGCGCATGGCGGCAGACTGCATCCGCCGGCGGCGGACCAATCGTGTCGTACGGCCCGCTCCGGGGTGAACTGCTGCTCCTTGGTCGCATGCGTCCAGTGGAATGGATGCGCCACGGGTGACGCGCAATCAGTGGCCCAATCCTGCCGGACGCGGAACCGCCGCAGCTTCCCACAGCCTGCATGACCCGCGTTTCTATGATTTTCAGTAACTACCTTTAATTTCAGCAAGTTCTCAGCTTCGTTTTTTCTCCAACCCGCAGTGCGCCCCTGTATTTTCAATAGCTTGTCACCCGGAGCGCCGTTTGCCATGTCCGATCCTTTATTTTGCGTTTCGCATAACCGGCTTGTTTTCAGCATGTTCTCAGCTTTGGGAAGGGAAAAATGCAAAACTTTTCCCTTTGTTTTCAGTAAGTTCTCAGCTTTGGGAGATTCACGGCCAATGGGCAGAATTTGGGCAAAAAAGTACCCAGTCCTGAGGCGCCGGCAAGCGCCTTCCCTGGCATTTTCCTCGATTGTATTCTAGCCTACTATGGTATAAATGTCAAGTGAAAAATGCCCGGTGGCGGGGTTTTCGCTGCAGCGTCGGTCTTGCATCGGCGACACGGCGTTCATTGACCGCGGCGATGGAAACCGAAATGCACGATGCCCAAATGTCTCACCTCTCCTCCCCGGCCTGCCGATAGACGTCTCGGGATAGTGTGGGGGGAACGGCGAGGGGGCAAAACCGTATAGTGTGGACCACCGACTTTGTGGTCCGCGGGTCTTCGCGGGTGGCGCGTTCGTCGTCCCGCATTGGATGCGGCTCCAAGGCTCCTGCCTCCCTTGGCAAACAGATGCCGCGCTTCATGTTACCCACCACGCGTTCAAACCCCGGAGGACGGAAAAATATCTCACCTCTCCTCCCCAACCTACCGATAGACAATATGGGTAGTGTTGGGGGGCCGGCAAAGCCGACCGGCGAGGGGGGGAGCGACGGAAAATTCGCGCTTGCGAATAACCATATCGTTTTCCGAGGGGTCGAAGGAAGGTGCCCGCGAAAGCGGTGGATCGCACGGGGGCACGCAACGATTCTTCCCTGAGGAGGCTGATTTCAGAACGCCGGAAATCGGGGAAAGTGCCCGGCAGCCCGTCGGTGGACGGGTCTTGCGACCGACGGGCGGATGAGGGGGCCGGCAGTGGCGGTCGCGCCGCTCTGAGGAGCCGGCCACTCTAAACCCTCAGCAAAGGCGGAGGACAATTACCAAACGTGTGGCATGAGATTTGCTTGGGCAAATTGGGAATTATGGAAATAGGGCTTGACGATCTGAGATTTCTCTAAGAACCGGATTTGATGGCCGTCAAATCCTCGACTTCTTTCTCATTGACTCTCAGGCGTGGCGGGTGCAGAATTTTATCGGGGTTGACAGGCGATAATCCGTAGGACACGCAACAGCCGGCGCCGGAATCTGGTTCTGCCGGTTCGAATGATGCCCGGCAACCCGCAAGGGCTGGCGCCCCCCAGGGAATCTCGTTCGGTCAGTTGAATTATGCATAACAGAAGATGGAAGTTCGCCATCGGGATCGGCATTATTCTTGCCATCGTGTCTTACGAAGGCATTTCCGGCTTCCAGCAAAACAAGTCCTATTACGTCACCGTCAATGAGCTGATGCAGGCGCAGACCTCCCGCCGCCACGTGCGGGTGGGCGGAGTCGTCGCCCAGGGGAGCATCCAGCGCCACTCCGGGGAGGTTCGCTTCCGGCTCGCCCAGGATGCCAAGTCCATTCCCGTCACTTATGTGGGAAGCGACACCCTGCCGGACACCTTTAAAGACGGCGCGCAGGCGATCGTGGACGGCGATTATCTGGCCAGCGGCGATTTCCGCGCCGACAAAATCCAAGCCAAATGCGCTTCCAAATACTCGGCCGTGCCGGGAGCCAAGGGAGCAAGCGTCAAGGGCCCCGTTGCCGCCGTCAACGGCCAAATGTAAGCTTCCCGCCACGGCTCGGCCAGCCGCGCGCGGCCTCCAATCTCTGCGAAAACCGCCCCTCAGGGAGTCTTTATGAATCAAGTCGGTAGTGTGAGTCTCGTCGCCGCCCTGGCCTTTGCGGCCTATGCGGTGGTGGCGGGAGCGGTGGGCGGAAAGCTCCGCAGCGCCCGCATCACGCGCAGCGCCGAGCGCGCCACGCTGGGCTTTTTCCTGATGATCACGCTCGCCGTCGTGGCGATCGAGTACATGATCTTCCACAACGACTTCCACAATGCCTATGTGGCCGAGCATTCCAACCGCGACCTGCTGCCCTTTTACAAATTCGCCGCGTTGTGGTCCGGGCAGGAAGGGTCGCTGCTCTTTTGGACCTGGCTGCTCTCGATTTACAGCGCCCTGGTGGTTTGGCAGAACCGCCGCAAGAATCGTCAGTTGATGCCCTACGTCGTTTCCGTCCTGATGGGCGTGGGCACGTTCTTTTCGCTGCTCGTCTTCTTTGTCGCCAATCCCTTTCAAGAGCTTTCCCTGGTTTCAAGCACCGGTTCGCCGCGCTTTTGCGCCGCCCGATGGCAACGGCCTGAACCCGCTTCTGCAATACCACTCGATGGTGATCCATCCTCCCATGCTCTATCTGGGATATGTGGGCATGGTGGTGCCGTTTGCGTTCGCCATGGCGGCGCTGATTACGCGCCAACTGGGCGATAACTGGATTCGCGTCACCCGGCGCTGGACCATGGTTCCGTGGGTTTTGCTGGGCACGGGAATCCTGCTGGGCGGCAATTGGGCCTATGCCGTGCTCGGATGGGGCGGCTATTGGGGATGGGATCCGGTGGAAAATGCTTCAATTCTGCCGTGGCTCTCCGGAACGGCCTTTCTCCACTCGGTCATGATTCAGGAAAAGCGCGGCATGCTGAAGGTCTGGAACGTCGCGCTGGTCATCTTGACCTTCTTCCTGAGCATCTTCGGAACATTCCTGACGCGCAGCGGAATTGTTTCCTCCGTCCACGCGTTTGCGCAATCGAATATTGGCGCCGTTCTTCGCCGTCTTCCTGGCGATTATTCTATTCTTCTCGGTGACGCTGCTTTTCCTGCGCCTCGACCATTTGAAGAGCGAAAACAAGCTCGATTCCATGGTGTCGCGCGAGAGCGGATTCCTTTTCAACAATTGGATTCTCTTAGCACTGGTCTTCGCCGTCCTCTGGGGGACGCTGTTCCCGGTCATTTCGAAGGCGGTCGAGAACACCACCGTGACCGTGGGCGCGCCCTTCTTCAACAAAGTCGCGATCCCCATGGGGTTGCTGCTGCTCTTCCTGACCGGCGCGGGGCCGCTGCTTGCCTGGCGGAAGACTTCGTTTCAAAGCCTGAAAGGCAATTTCACTGCGCCTCTCGCCATTGCCCTGGTGGCGGGGATCATCATGTTCTTTGAGGGTGTCCGCAGCTTCTACGCCTGGATGACCCTCTTCCTCTCCGTCTTCGTCATCGTCTGCATCCTGGGTGAATTCTGGAAGGGCGCGCGCACCCGCATGAGGACAGGCAAGGAGAATTTCTTCCTAGCCATCTACAACCTCACGATGCGCAACACGCGCCGCTACGGCGGATACATCGTCCACATCGGAATTGTGCTGCTCTTTATCGGCTTTGCCGGACAGGCCTTTAAAACCCAGGCGAAGGGATTGATGGGGGAAGGCGACCTGTTGCAGGTCAGGAATTACACGCTGCATTGCAATGGGCTCGTAACCGGGGACACGCCCAACTACGAATACACGCGCGCCCTGATCACCGTCACCAGGGATGGCGAAGCTTTTACCACGATGCACCCGGAGAAGCGTTTCTACAAGGCCAGCCAGCAGCCCACCAGTTACGTGTCCATCCATCCCACGCTGAAGGAAGACCTCTACGTGGTGCTGGCGGGAATCGATCCCGACACGAATAAGGGAATCATTCAGGTCTTCATCAACCCGCTGGTGGCCTGGGTGTGGATTGGCGGCGTGGTGACGCTGCTGGGCACGCTGCTCGCCCTGGTTCCCAGCCGTGTCGAGCGCGAGATGGCGGAAATTCGCCAGGCGCAGGAACTCGCCGTGCAGGCGGGTGAGTCGTATTGACGGGGAGATGCCGGAATCCGCGTGATGAGTAAGTCCAGGCTCGCAACCACGATCGCGCTGTTTGCATCGTTGCTCGCCGTTTCGGCGATCCGCGGCGATGCTTCGCGCCCTCCCACCCTCGAGGTTATTGGGAATGAAGTCCAGTGTCTATGCGGGTGCAACGCGCCGCTGAATGGATGTCCGCATCTGGATTGCGCGGAAAAATCCCAGGAGCTGGCCTTCATCAAGCAGGAGATCGCGGCAGGCAAGGACGAGACCACAATTCTTCAGGACCTCTCGCTGAAATATGGCCTTCAGGTCCTCTCGACTCCGCCCCCGCACGGATTCAATCTTTCCATCTGGATTCTCCCCAGCCTGGGATTGCTGATAGGATTGGCGGTGGTCGTGGTGATCGTGCGCCGCTGGCGACGCAAGCCTGCGGCCCCGGCGGCCGGAACGTCCTCCAAGCCCGTCGACCCCAAGGTGCTTGCGGCGATGGATGATGAAATGAAATCGGTGGGGATGAAGTAAGCGGTAGAATCTAGGAGCTAGAAGCTAGAAGGAGATTTCTCCGCGTCAATGTTTCACCTGCTCCATTCTAACTTCTAGCTTCTAACTTCTAACTTCTCGATTCAATCTCTGGAAGATTTTGCATATGCTGCTAACATTATCAGTCTTGATTGCGGTGGGGATGGCGGTTTACATTGTCTATCCGCTGCTCAGCGTGGAAACCGCGGGCGGTTTGCTCCCCACGGACGTTACCATGCTGGGCGATCTGAAACGCCGCCGCCTGGTGGTCTACGACAATCTGGAGGACTTGGAGTTTGAATTCCAGTCCGGCAAGATCGCGCGCGAGGATTATGAATCCCTGCGGACAAATTATCTGGGTGAGGCGGCGGGATTGATGGCCGCGAGCCAGGAGGCGGAGCTGCTGAAGCAGGACGATGCGGTCGTGGAGCGCGAAATCGCCGCGCGCCGGCAGCAGCGCAGCAAGCTTCCCAAAGTCGATTACACTTGCCCGGCCTGTGGGCACGAGAATCCGTTGCCGGTCAAATTCTGCGGCGAGTGCGGTGCAAACCTTGGCCGAACCGGCAAGAAAAAGTAGAGAAGCCTTACCCTGCAACAGCAATGAAAGTGATTTTCCCGATTAAAAAAATCTTCACAATTTATCTGATGGCATTCCTTGCCTAGCCGCGTCCGGACCCTCGGCGCTGGCTGCCGGCGGGAAGATCTCCGGCCAGGTCACCAATGGCACAACGGAGCGCCCGGTGGCCAATCAAGCGCTCGTGCTCCTGATGCCGCGCGGCGGAATGCAGCCGGTGGGGACTTCGTCACCGACGCGGCGGGCAAATTCGAATATTCCGCCAGTGATCTCTCCACCGACTCCTTCTACCTTCTCCAGGCCAACTATCAGGGGGTTGATTACAATACCCCGGTCAAATTCGACGACCGCGGCCAGGCGCGCGTGGATGTCACCGTTTACGAGGCCACGCACTCGGCGCCGTCCATCCGCATTCAGTCGTCACGCATCATCCTGCGCGCCGAGGGCAGCACGGTTCACGTGCAGGAGATGTTTGCGGTGCGCAACAGTTCGAATCCTCCGCGCAGCTACACCAACAGCGAGGGGACATTTCTGTTTCACCTCGGCAAGAGCAACACTGCGCCCACCGCCGCGGTGACCGGCCTGATGGAAATGCCCCTGCCCCACCGGTCAATCCCGGCAAAGGCGAGGGGAATTACAACCTTCAATACCCCTTAAGCCCGGCGTCACCGTCGTGATGGTCGCCTACGACGCGGACTATGCCGGCAACAAATTAACCTGGTCGATTCCTTCCGCTACCCATCGCGCGCTC
>CAVTDA010000125.1:0-41529 GCA_963733285.1 uncultured Acidobacteriota bacterium | reverse complement strand
CCTAATACCCGCAACAGTCCAAAGCGGCTGCGGACCCCCATTGGCTGTTCCCACATACACCTTGCCGTTGGCAATGGTTGGCGTTATGAACTCATCGCCCGCCCCCAACTCGGTCCCCCGTGCCCGCCTGGTTGCTGTTATAGAGTTCAGTGGACAGGTCCGCGGCGCCATGAGGCATGGAGACCCCAGGGTTCTTTGGTATTTTCTGCTTGCTTAGACAATGGCATTGCTTGTGCCATTGTGGAGACCGCTGGGGTCGTTCCGGGATAAGCAAAGTGGCCCCCCACGGGAGGCGTCTGGAGCTTGGCTTTCAAAATTTGGAAAGCAAGAAGGGCTACTGTTCACAGGGCCGAAATAAAGGCTGCCCGTCGAAGTAGGCAGGCATACTGTAGATTCCTCCCGGCAAGGCGGAAAGGAATTCCTGGTAGATGTTGTCAGCACTGGGGTTGAACTTCCCCATGTTCTCCTGATGCTCCAGGTCGCTTGGTCTTTACCTGCCCCCCACCGCCGAATGCCGCTTATCAATGTTCGCATGGTCACAACTCTGGCAGCACCAGAGTGCCGCCTGAGCCCAGATCCTCGTTGGCGCTTGATTCGGAAACGGTGTTCGACATCGTGAAGAAATCGTCATCCGCAAGACCCCCGCCTGCGGTGGACAGCTTGATAAAGGCATTACCGTAGTCTCCCTGGGAATGAAAACCGGTTTGTACTTTAGCGTGGTGTCAAGTGTGCCGTTCGCAAGCAGGCGAGATATTTCCGGCCCAACCCCCCAAACCGGCCCCGCTCATCCACAGAGAGCCTTCATGCCCGTTGGTATTTAGGTTGATTACCGCGACTTGATTTTCCCCGCTTTCATTGTAGGCAATGACCCACGCCGTATAAAGGCGCAAAATCACAATGTGCAAGACCGAGGGCAGTGTAAATGACATGATTCAAGAGACAACAGCCCTGGCCTTTCTTTATATTCGTCCGGGATCAGAAAGCAACACCCGAGCCGTTGGTGTTATCGCCGTGTCCTTTTTCTGAACTTCTTCGGCACTTTTTCCTCTCGGCCACCGTGGTCATATCGAGTGCATGCAGCCTCTGGGTGGTAGGCAGATGAGGAATCCTTGGTCATGGAGACGACGTAAAAAATATTTTCTGTCTCTTCTCTTTATCATTACTGGTGCGGTATTCCGGGTGAAACTTGAGTGCATCCGCCATCATCGGAGTCCCCGCCTGCGGGCAATAGAGAAACCTGCCAAAGATCGCGGCCCCCCGTCTAGCGCCTAAACCCGTGCTCCGCCCAACCAGCAGTCTGGTGGGAAATGGAACACCTTGTAGGCATAGAGTGGTTGTGCATCGACCTTGCCATCCACGGTGACTTGGAAAGCCTTTCCCAACCGTGGTGGAGTTCAACGTCGCCCGGCGCGAGAATCGTTTCCATTCCAGATTCTGACCGGTGTGGGCATTATCATTGTGATAAGTCAGAACATCTTGCGCGGACAGTGGTGAGGCCCAAAAGAGATGGATAAGTCACGCTAGGATTCCCACCCATGGGGATGGTATGAACCCGGGAAAACTGCAACTACTCGTGGGAATATCCTGTCGCATAGGGCGGCCCTTCATTCATTCCCGCAGCGTGAAGCCTGCTTTGTCGCGCCAAATAGTAATGATTTTATATGAGTCCCTGGTTTTTGGAAAATGCACCGGTCCAGCAGCCGCACTGTTTTGGCGAACCGCTGGCGGGATCGCAGGAGGTGGCCGCAAGCCGCCGCGTTTTTGTTATTAGGCCATCATGCTTTGACATTTTAGCCAATCCTCGAACAGTACCGCGGGACCCTGGTCCTTTGAGCCACCGGAATCTTGTGAATTCAGACCGAAACGGGTTCTGGGAAATCTGGATCTGTGCGTTTTTCCACTTTGATCTCCCCGGCCTTACCGCTCCTTCAGCTCCCCTGCCGCCAATTTCCACATCACAAATCGGGTTAGCGATGACGTTTAGCTGAACCGGGATAGGAAGCGGGCAAGCACCGTCATTCTCTAGCAGTTTGTTGAAAACGAAATTTCTTTGAATTGTGGGGCAGATTTCGCGCATGGATTGTCCTAAAGCGCCTTCCGAAGCCCTCCAGGTAATTGAGCCGAAGGCCACTTTGCCGCTGCGAACCAGCCCGTCGATATAGGGATACTCAATCTGCATCCGGCGCCCACTTCTGCCGCCCCATTCCGGCGACTGATCGTCTATGATCACAAGCGATAATCAGAGAACCGGGGAGATCAGCGCTACAACCAGCTTCTCGATGTTTCACCGTTCTTTATAAGTTGGTATGACGCCGGTGACTCTCATGAGATCGAATGTAAGTTCGAGGACATCGAAGAGGGATGAGACCATCTCCACGCATGTGGAAGAACGAAACCCCGCCGGCACATCCAGCGGGCTGTTCCTCTCACAAGGAGTTCAATCCCGTTCCGCTAACGTGGCCCCCGTGTCTAGGAAAGCAGCGAGGGTCAATCCATGTCTGTTGTTGTTGTGTGAGGGACGGGGGTGTAGTGTCTTATAGCAATTTCCTAACCGCTACCCTGAACAGCCGGCACCTCACACATTCGCCAACTTTTGCAGTCGGCTCTTCAGCGTTGTGCCCATTACCACGAAGCGGTCACCTTCCTTCACGCTGCGAATGGAATTTATTGATGAGGCTTCCTCAAAGTACTTCGTTGGGCATGACATTTCACCAATGCGGTAACCGAAAGAGATGGCTAGCATCTCATTGTCGAAGAGGAAATCATCCGAATTATCCAGTAAACGGGAAAGATTCGTTAACACTTCCCGCTGAAGGCTCGGAAAACTGTATGGTACTTGGAGACTCTGCTTCCTCACCTCTTCAAAACGCTTTCACCGGCGCGAAATCCTTTCTCCCGAGTACCATACAGGTTTCCGAGCCTTCAGCAGGGAAGTGTTGACGAATCTTCCGTTACTGGAGAACTCGGATGATTTCCTCTTCGACAATGAGATGCTAGCCCAGTCCATATACTTCGGTTACCGCATTGGTGAAATGTCATGCCCAACGAAGTACTTTGAGGAAGCCTCATCGATCAATTTCATTCGCAGCGTGAAGTATGGCTTCGGGGTGATCGGCACAACGCTGAAGAGCCGACTGCAAAAGTTGGCAATTGTGAGGTGCCGGCTGTTCAGCTCCACGGGTAGGAAATTGCTATCAAACTATTACACCCCCGTCCCTCACGCGACAACAACAGACAATCGATTAACCTCACTGCTTTCCTAGACGCGGGGGGCCACGTTAGCGGAACGGGATTGAACTCCTTGTGGCCGAACAGCCCGCTGGATGTGCCGGCAGGGATTTCGTTCTTCCCACATGCGTGGAGATGGTCTGACCCTATTCGATCCCCTCGAACTTACATTCGATCTCATGAGAGTCACCGGCGTCATACCAACTTATAAAGAACGGTGAAACATCGAGAAGCTGGTTGTAGCGCTGATCTCCCCGGTTCCTGATCTATCGCTTGTGATCATAGACGATCAGTCGCCGGATGGGGCGGCAGAAGTGGGCGCCGGATGCAGATTGAGTATCCCTATATCGACGGGCTGGTTCGCAGCGGCAAGGTGGTTTTCGGCTCAGATTACCTGGAGGGCTTTCGGAAGGCGCTTTAGGACAATCCATGCGCGAAATCTGTCCCACAATTCAAAGAAATTTCGTTTTCAACAAACTGCTAGAGAATGACGGTGCTTGCCCGCTTCCTATCCCGGTTCACTTGACGGTTAGTCGCTAACCCGCTCTTGTGATGTGGAAATTGGCGGCAGGGAGCTGAAGGAGCGGTAAGGCCGTCAAAGTGGAAAAACGCACAGATCCAGATTTCCCAGAACTCCGTTTCGGTCTGAATTCACAATTCAGGTGGCTCAAAGGACCAGGGTCCCACCGTACCGTTCGAGGATTGGTTAAAATGTCAACGGTGAGAATAGCCTAATAACAAAAACGCGCAGCTTGCGGCCACCTCCTGCGATCCCGCCAGCGGTTCGCCAAAACAGTGAGCTCGACCGGTCCATTTCCAAAAACCAGGGACTCATATAAAATCATTACTATTTGGCGCGACAAAGCAGGCTTCACGCTGCGGGAATGAATGAAGGGCCGCCCTATGCGACAGGATATTCCCACGTGCAGGTCCGTTCCCGGGTTATTACCATCCCCATGGGTGGGAATCCTAGCGTGCTTCTTATCCATCTGTTTCGTATCACCACTGTCCGCGCAAGATGTTCTGACTTATCACAATGATAATGCCCGCACCGGTCAGAATCTGAATGAAACGATTCTCGCGCCGGGCAACGTAAACTCCGCACAGTTCGGAAAGGCTTTCCAAGTCACCGTGGATGGCAAGGTCGATGCACAACCGCTCTATGCCTACAAGGTGTCCATTTCCGGCCAGGGAACCCATAATGTGCTCTTCGTTGCCACGGAGCACGACAGCGTTTACGCTTTTGACGCTGACACCGGCAGCAATCTTTGGCAGGTTTCTCTATTGCCCGCGGGCGAGACTACTTCCGATGATCGCGGATGCACTCAAGTTTCACCGGAAATCGGGGTCACCGCCACCCCGGTGATCGATCGAACGAACGGACCGAACGGAACTATTTACGTCGTCTCCATGACCAAGGATTCCTCATCTGCCTACCACCAGAGGCTGCATGCACTCGATATGACCACGGGTGCAGAAATATTCGGGGGTCCCAAAGAAGTTCAAGCAACTTACCCGGGCACCGGCGATAACACCAACGGCTCCAGTGTTGTCTTCGATCCCGGACAATATAAAGAAAGGCCAGGGCTGCTGCTCTTGAATCATGTCATTTACACTGCCTGGTCTTCACATTGTGATTTTGCGCCTTATACGGCGTGGGTCATTGCCTACAATGAAAGCAATCTAAATCAAGTCGCGGTAATCGACCTTACACCCAACGGGCATGAAGGCTCTCTGTGGATGAGCGGGGCCGGTTTGGCGACTGATTCGGCCGGAAATATCTACGGCCTGCTTGCGAACGGCACCTTTGACACCACGCTAAACCCGAACGGGTTTCCTTCCCAGGGAGACTACGGTAATGCCTTTATCAAGCTGTCCACCGCAGGCGGGGGTCTTGCGGTGGCCGATTTCTTCACGATGTCGAACACCGTTTCCGAATCAAGCGCCGACGAGGATCTGGGCTCAGGCGGCACTCTGGTGCTGCCAGATATGACCGATGCGAACGGGGTTACGCGGCATTTGGCGGTGGGGGCAGGTAAAGACCAAGCGATCTACCTGGTGGACCGGGACAACATGGGGAAGTTCAACCCCAGTGCTGACAACATCTACCAGGAATTCCTTTCCGCCTTGCCGGGAGGAATCTACAGTATGCCTGCCTACTTCAACGGCAGCCTTTATTTCGGCCCTGTGAACAGTAGCCTTCTTGCTTTCCAATTTTTGAAAGCCAAGCTCCAGACGCCTCCCGTTTCATCCACCAGCGCCACTTTTGCTTATCCCGGAACGACCCCCAGCATCTCCGCGAATGGCACAAGCAATGCCATTGTCTGGGCGACAGAAAATACCAACCCTGCGGTTCTCCATGCCTATGGCGCCGCGGACCTGTCCACTGAACTCTATAACAGCAATCAGGCGGGCACGCGGGACCAATTCGGGGCAGGCAATAAGTTCATAACGCCAACCATTGCCAACGGCAAGGTGTATGTGGGAACAGCCAATGGAGTCGGCGCGTTTGGACTGTTGGGTATTAGGGCTATGGTCTTACCCACCACTTTGTCGTTTAGCGGCCAGGTGGTGGGGACAACAAGCTCCGCCCAGATGGTGACCCTCACGAACCCTGGCCAATCTTCGCTCGCGATTGCGACGATTGTCGTCAGCGGGGATTTCCTGGAAACGAACACCTGCGGAGGATCCGTGGCGGTGGGTGCGAATTGCATAATCACCGTGACCTTCAAGCCCACTGCAGGCGGGAGCAGAACTGGCAGCCTTTCCATTAGCGACGATGCACCCGGAAGCCCACAAACAGTCGGACTCTCGGGCATGGGGCAAGATTTTACACTAGGCGTCGCCTCAGGGGGATCCAGTTCTGCCAGCGTGTCCCCCGGCCAGACGGCTCAATACTCACTCAGCATAACGGCTTTGGGAGGGTTCAACCAATCCGTGTCATTCACTTGCACGGGCGCGCCTGCGGATGCAAGTTGTTCAATCTCTCCCGCTTCCGTAACACCTGGCGGCTCCACTACGGCACTGAAAGTGAGCGTCTCCACCATGGCGGCCGCGAATAGCGGGAATTGGAAAGGGCCTGGTCCCAATCATCATTCGGTGCCGAGGTGGCTGGTGCTGATGGGTCTTATTCTAATGTCAATCTTAATATTCATCCTAAAGCAGGGTCGCCGGCGGATACGCCTGGTCGTGCTAGCAGGTGTGCTCGGGGTCATCTGGTGGGCTGGCTGCGGGGGCGGGGCTGGCGGTGGTCACGGCCCCATGACAAACGCCGGAACGCCTGCTGGCACCTATACACTGACGGTTAGTGGCAGTTCCTCCTCCGACTCGCCGACTCTAACTCACAGCATCACACTCCAGCTTATCGTAAGCTGATAGATGCCAAAGCAAATGAGCGGTCCCATGGCCGAATTGTCGCCAAACCTGTATTGCACCCCTCTAATTTAGGCAGTCAGGGCCTGTTTGTTTAGGACAGTTTCAAAGCTTATATAAGCCTCCCGGGGAGTGCGATTTCCTACCCCGTGATGAGGCCGCGGATCGGCCTCATCACGGGCTGGGTTGCGGATTTGAAAATTCACTTGCCTGCGAAGTTCCTGGTGCCACCTTCGATGCGCACGAACTACCTCAGACTGGCCGACTCTCTGGGCGAGGGTTTTTGGATTCCCACCAGTACACTCATGTCTTTTGTGTTGAGCGGGTAATAGCGTTCCGAGACTTCGCCGTTGCTGCTCAGCCGGATGTCCACGCGGCGATTGTTTGCCCATTGGAAAACTTTGAGGTGTCCTGCCACGTGACGGCGCTCCTGGGGAGTGGCGTTCGGATCCTGCTCCACCAACTTCTCCACTTGCTCAGCCGTCAGGTTATTGGTTTTTCCATATGCCCGAACCTCAATCTTGTCGGCAGGGATGCCCTGGTCCACCAGCATTTGCTTCACGTTTTCAGCGCGCCGCTCGGAGAGAGCCTGATTGTAAGCGTCGGTGCCGCGCTCGTCCGCGTGGGCTTCCAGAATCAGTTTGGCATCTCCGTTATCACCCACATACTGCTTAAAGTCTGAGGCATTCCCGATCACGCGCTCATGCTGGCTGGGAACAAGCCCATCGAGAGGTTTGCGGACCGTCGGCCAATCGGTGGGGAAATAGACGCTGATGAAATCTGGCGGGTTCTGATTAGCCGCGCTGTTGATGCCTGTTCCCGGGACGTACAGCGTCGCCGTGCGAGTCTCGGCTCCGCCGCAGGAATTGGTGGCGTGAAGTGTGTAAGTGATCGTTTTTCCCTTGCCGCTACGAGGTGGGCTTACGGAAACCTCGCGATTGCCGGAGTTGTCGACTTTCCCCAGGGGATCCAGCGTGACATTCGTAGCATTGGGAGCCGACCAACTGACCGTGGCCGTATCCTGCTGGCTTCCATCCGTACTTCTGCCGGTTGAAAGCGACGCAGGGTTAACGCTAAGTGTCGCTGGAATCGTGTTATTCACCTTCATGCTTGCTTCAGAAGTGATAATCCCACCCGGCCCCGACGCCACAAATTTGTAATCCGTATTCGCCCTGGGTTGAATGGTTGTGTCGCCCGAAAGACCGACGGACTGGCCATCGATCTCAACTCGACCCGCTCCGGTAGTGGACCACGTGAGACGGGCGGAATCACCACAATTCACCTTGTCCGTGGATGCGGAAAAATCTCCTTTCACCTTTTCCACTGCCACCTGGGCGCTGGCAAACCCGGCGTGAAAGCGCGGTAGCTCAGTCATTTGTTCGCCACGCGGCCAGGGAACCGTCTTGCGGACCCCAACATAGGCATCCACCACCACTCTCTTGTTCGGCTCCACGTTGACCGTAGTGGTCCAGGGTGTCGTCTCGAGGTATTCGAGGGTCAATAGCTGCTTGCCTGGCGGCACGATCAATTCCTGGTGCCAGCCCCACTCGTTGTTGAATTCATCTCCGTGTCCGACGAAGTAAATTGCGGGGTCCAGCCCGTTGAGCAAGACGGCGGCGCGGGGGGCCCCTTCAATCGTGATGCATCCCCACGGGCCCGAAATTCTGCCAGGAATCGGTTGCATCTTCACTTGAATGTTCCACCATTTGTGGGCATGGATCATCACTTTGCGGGTCTCCGGTTTGTACCCGTAATTGTACATCTCGATCTCATGCTCTCCCGGGGTCAAGATAATGTAGTGACGTTCCGACTCCACGACGGGTTCGCCGTCCGCGAAGATGTAGGTTTCCGGTGGAGTGACGTGAACGATAAGAAATCCTCGGTCGTTCTTTGCCATCGTTGGCGCGGCCGCAAGAAGCGGCACGACAACCAACATAACAAATACGCACAGTTGACGAACACGCATGCAAGTCTCCTCCTTACTCGACATTTACAGCAAATAATCCCTACATTTTGGGGTTTTGGCCCCACAATTCGGCCATGCTTTTTTGTATCGAATTTACTGGTGGGAATCAATCGAGTGAAACCCATCGGAATGAGCTCGGGTTGGAACCTTACAGTGGATTCGGGCCCCCGGCGGGAACGAACCTAGAGTCGGAAATTTCAAAAAAAAAGGCGGGAGTAGACTGGCAGCCTCCTTGGAAAAGCCGCCGCTACACTCGTTATCGGGGAGCTTTGCAGACTCGCAAACCTCGAGTTGACTGTCTCGCGGCTCGCGAGTGATGGGTCGTGAGGAATTTCAGTTGGGCTATCGTGCGACCAAACATCAGACATGACTCCTTCCAGGATGGCGCCTGTCCAAGCCGAATCCCCAAGATATCTAAGATCATCCAAACGTCAAAAAAGCCTCCAATGAGATGAGGGAACGAGGTCTCGGTTACCCAGGGAGCCAACGCCCACTCAACAAGCCCTTCGACGCTCGTCTTCCCCGCGGGCAATGCCACTTTATTTCATCGGCCGAGTTCCTAGCAAGCAGTGCGGTCGGCTAGTCGGGGTCTACTGCTTACCGGTTTCATTTAGCCCGAAGCAATAGAGATTGGAATCATGATCCACCGCATAAATCTGGCCGTTGGCCACTGCCAGCCCACTAAAGTGAACCCACGTTGCTATCTCCTCGCCGCTCCGGAACAGAAGTTTACCGGTTTTGGCATCGAGGGCATACAACTCAGCATTATGGGTATTGGCGGCGCGCTCCTGGTTGGTCAGGAGTCTTTGGCCGGAGTAAATCACCTTGGCTTGCTCGCCGGATACCTGCACGGGATTTTCCCCGGTGGAAAGCGCCAAGACGACGCCGTTGGCGACCACGGGTGGGTCAGGAACATCGAAGTCCCGCGACGCCCACGCCGGCTGAAGTGTTGGCTCCTGAGTGTTTGCATCCAGAACGACCTTGAAGGCCAGAATGCTGCCGTGAGGCGCATCGCCGTTCAGGTTAAAAGTCTTGGGCGCGTGGCTTGAAATCGGGCCGTAAATTGGAACGTAAAGCCACGTCCCGCCCGCTTCATCGCGCCAGACGGCGGGCGCACCCCAAATGCCCTTGGCTTCAAACTCATCCTTATCGTTGGCCAGCTTGACGGTGTAAAGCGGAGTGTGATGATCCTTGGTACCGAGTGCGTCGGCGTCCAGTAGATACAAGACCCCTTCTTTGCCGCCCCCCGCCACCAGGTTGTGATTGCCGAACGCAAACCAGACCGGGCTGGATGCACCGATATCCAAATCATATTTTGAAACGTGCCGATAGTTCTCCGGGGTGAAATAATCCAGAACCTGAAGATCGACAAGGGAGGTGGCGATGAAACTGCTGCCATAATTGCCGGCGGCGGGATCGAAAAAGCCGTCTCCAGTCTCGGCGTAGATGCGATCGTTCAACCCGACCACGGGCCCGCCGCGTCCCCAGATGCCTGCGCCGTGGGGGTTTGCCTCCAGGAGAAGGTCGCGGATCACGGGGCGCCGCGGGTCATGAACGTCCATGGCGAAGATTCCGGAGTGCGCGCCCCCGCATCCTTGCGAAGTCCCGGTGAAGAGGGTTGAATCGTGAAGATTCAAACTCCAGTCCTTGGCGTAGGGCGGCACGAACTGAACGGGACCGAACTTCACGTCGCCGCCGCCCAGGTCAAGTCCCCACAATTTGCCGTCCGCGGCGATGGCGTAGATCGTCCCCGTCCGAGTGTCGATCGTGGGAGTGGCATTGACATTGTTGGGACAGAGCCACATCGTCTGATCTTTGATGGCAATGTGAGTTTCAAAATCGCGGCTCCAAATGATATTCCCCGTGGCGGCATCCAATCCGATCAGGTGATTGGAGCTTCCGGCAACATAAACCACGGTTTTGTTTCCCTGCGAAGTGTTGATGTGTTCTGCCACCACCGGCGCCGTCAAAGCAGTGAGGCCGAGCGGTTCATTGTTGAGGGTCGTTTTCCATTTCAAGACAAGGTTGGAAACATTTTGCGGATTCAGAGTGGTTTCATCGATGGCCCAGCCGGTGCGCTGAGGGTCGTGGCCAAAGGTGGGCCAGTCGGAAGCCGGCGTGGCAGTCACCATGAATAGGCAACAGAAAAGCGGCAGGATAATCAGACGCTCTATTATTGGCTTATGCGGGGTCCGCATTTGTCGGCTCCACGTTTTGAGCTAGGGCGCGCCATCTAATGCCTGGCGGAAGAGGAATGCGTTGAACCTGCTTCCCCAGGGCGGCCTGATGGAAGGAAGCAGAGCGTTTTTCTTCAAGGATACCTTTTTAGAAGAATGTCCTTAAACTGGACTTTCATAGGTGGGCCGTGGTGCAACTGCAATCCGATCCAGCCCGTGGTTTGCAGGAACTTCTTATCGTTGTCGACCACCTCGGACATCAAATGCCCGTTAATGAACGCCTTCATGTCATTGCCGCGCGCGACGACTCGATATTCATTCCAGCCATCAAGCTTGAAAAAGTTGAAGAGCTTCGCCGGGTCGGCGAATTCCCGGGTGTCTCGATTCCCCGCCGCGTCGAAAATCGTTTTCTCCCCCCGGTGGGCGAGTATCTTCCGCGCCGTGCCTTCCTCGTACAAAAGTCCCATCCACTTGGGGTCGCGCACGAGATCCGCTTGATAACCGTGGGCATGGGTCTGGTTGGCATCGTAGGTGGAGCGGAACTGAAGACCCGAATTCGCGTCCACAGTGCCCTGAATGCGGAACTTGAGCTTCAGCTCGAAGTCAGCCACCTGGCCACCCTGCCAGACAATCCATCGCGAATAAGGATTGGGATGCTCGACGCTAACCGTGCCCGTCAGCGCCCCATCTTCCACCGACCAATAAGTCATGTCAGCGGTTGACCACCCTTGAAGGGTCTTCCCGTCAAAGATCGGAACGAATCCTGAACCCCCAGCGGCGCAGGCGTTAATCGCACCCGAAAGTAACAAGGTAAGGCCAACGAAAATGCGTATTCGCAAGCAACCCCCCAAGACGATTTAGCTTTTTGGGACCCTGAATCGGAAGCAGTATACACCCCGCCCCCTGGTTCGCAACCGCAATGTTGGAATCTGGAAGCTGCCGCCACTGAAAGCAATTAACCAAAGCGTTCATTCGCCTAAAGGCTCGAAATGAACTCCACCACCCTGCGGCGGAAAAGTTGACGGTGCTCTTCCACGCTTTTATTTTTGGACGGAATCTCCTGAAGCGTCGCGCCAGGAATTGCCCCGGCTAATCGCTCGGCACATTCGTAGGGATGAAGAGGGTCGCCGTGGTTGGCAATGACAAGAGTGGGGGAATCAATCTCGCGCAACTCTTCGAGGCTTTCAAAAGGAACGGAAGCGGGAATGGTCTTTAGGACAAGCGCCAGGTTCGTAGGGCCTTGCAAACGGGTCAGCAGTGCGTCCGCTGTTTCCGGATTTGTAGCTTTGAGCTTAAGGAAATCGGCGGATTGCGCAAATTGCGCGGGCGCCCGCTCGCGCCCAAATTCCTCGATATACTCGGCCATGGCGCCAAGAATCGCCAGATTAGGCGGGTAGGAATCGTTCAGCCACGCGGGCCGGCTCAGGATCAAGCCGCGAACTCTCTGCCGGTGGCGTTTCCAGAATTGCAGCGAAATGCCGGCGCCCATCGACTCACCGCCAATCACGGCAGATTCAACGCGCAGGTGATCGAGAACCGCCGCCATATCGTCCGCCAGGGTGGCAAATGTGAGTTTACTGGGATCGCCCGCCCCGGATGTCAAGCCGTGCCCGCGGTTGTCGTAGAGGACAACTCTCACACCCTTTATGGGGCCGATGAGATCGCGTACCAGCGCCAGGTTGCCGCTCAGACCGTGACTGAAGATCAACGGCACACCACTGCCATATTCCTCATAGTTGAAACTCAAGTTGTCGCGTTCAAACGAGCTCATGGGAATATTTGGGCGGCGGTGTATTCCTTTTTCTGCCGGCCGCATCGCATTATCTCCCCTTCAGGCCTGGCCTTTGCTGCCAAACAACTCCATCAGTTCCTGCACAACGGCCTGCAATGCCAGCCTCGCCTTGGTCAACACATCATCCTTCAGGCCCGAACCTACAACATCGTAGGGATTGTAATCAGGACCGGTTGCCGCCAGCGCAGAGCGCAGCGCTTCGAAATAAGTGCGCTTGAGAATGCTCCCCACATTGATTTTGCGAATGCCCAACTGGATGGCGGCTTGCAAATCCGATCTTCGGACCGAGGTCGCACCATGGAGCACCATGGGAACGTGGATTTTTTCCTTTAATTCGGCGAGCGGAGAGAGATTTAGCGGCACTTCCGCCCGTCCATGCAGATGCGCTTGCCCAATATTGACAGCCAATGCGTCGATCTCCGTTTCATCCACAAACACACGGGCCAGGTCGGGATCGGTGAATTGCATGTGTTCGGGAATGCTCGTCAGTCCTCCAGAAACACCGGGTAGGGCCGTCATTTCTGCTTCCACCGCAACCCCTCTTAAATGGGCATGGTTCACAACCTGGCGTACGCGGTCCAGCATCTGATCGTTGTCGTCGCTATACATCACGATGCCAAAATTGAGGTCGATTGCTTCCATCACCCGTTCGAAATGGGGAGACTCGTTGAAGAGCAAACAGGCGGGGACGGAAATCTGCCGGCACATCTCATTGCCCAGTGCGGCATAGACGCTGAGGCGCTCGTGGGTCAATCGTTCCGGATGGTGCAAATAAATTCCACTAAAACCAAGCAACACGGGGGAGTGCATTGCCTCCGCCGCGTCCGCAACCGCCTGGAGTGATTCCAGGTCCCAACTCTCAAAGTAGCCAACCGCATATCGGCCCTTTTCCGCTTCGTGCATCAAGTCGCTGAACTTCGTGAGCGCCATTCGTCTCCCTGAGTCGTGGTCGCAGTTACGACTTCCTTCCCGCGAAATGCAACTTCTTAAACGCGCCGGCACGTTCCTGAAGAGGAACTTCAATCGCCATGCGCTCGATGCTCGACCCCACTTGGATACCCTGGGCATCGGTATGGTCGATCAGGTATTGCGCATCCTCAGGATTGACCAGGCTGGCGCCGTGGGCAAGCAGGATGACATCAGGCTTGATCCGGCGGGCGATGGCGAAGTGGGCTTGGGTGCGGCCGGCCATTTCATTGAGCGCCACCGCGCCGGAATAGCCGGTGGATCCCCCGGCGGTAATCCCCGCATGGAAGATGAAAATATCGGGCGAGGCATCGCGCATCAGCCGTTCCGTGTCCTGCTGGTTGAAGGCATACCCGATGGTTAACAAGTCAAGCTCGCGCGCGGCATTGAGCATGTCAATTTCCAACTGGTAACCCAGGCCGGTGGCTTCCAGCGTCCGGCGGAATTCTCCTTCAAACCACGCCACCGTGGGGAAATTATGGACCCCGGAAAATCCAATATGCTTGCACTCCTCAAGGAAAATCTTCATATCGCGCAGGACGTCCACGCCATTGAGTCCCGCCACCACGGGAACTTCTCGCGCCTGGGGCAACACCTCCTTGCGCCCCATTTCAAATACCACGCCGTTGGCATCCGCCATGGGAAGCATTCCGGCGAGCGACCCATACCCCTGCATGCGGAGATATCCTGTGTTGTACACACCCAGAATATCAACACCACCGCGCTGGATGAACTTGGCGGCAAGGCCGTTCCCCGCGCTGGCCATCACCAGCGGCTTGCCGGCGAGGATCTCCTTCCGAAGCCGGTCTAGAAACTCATTGCGTGTATAACGAATCGCCATCAGTCATACCTTTGCAGACTTCCGTTTTTCGATCAATGCCAGCAGCGTCCGGGCTGCTTCCGTCGCGAAATCGGGATCTTCGATATTTGTGTTGCGTTCAACAATCTCCACGCACGCCGGGGCGTTCGCTCGTAATTCCGAAACGAATGCGTCGTCGGCTTCAGGATCGTAGAATCCTCCGCCCTCGACCGCGTAACTGTCATACCCCGCCGTGGGTATCATAAATATAGCTTCCGATGTGGTGTGTTGGAGGCGTTGCCCCACTTCTGCGCCCACCTCCGCCATCTCCGCCCGGTTGAGTCTAACGTCGGTAATCTGCGGGCTATGGCGAATCAGGGTGCGCCCCTGGTACTTTGCGGGCACAGTTTCGGGCTCGTTGAACACCAGCACTTCAATGGCTCCCGGAGCAGATCACTTGGGGGATACCCAGTTTCCCCGCCGTGGTCAGGCGCTCCGGACCTCCGGCGAGCAGCGCATGGATACATTTCGTTGGAAACCTCGATGATGGAGTAATCGAGGACAGCCCCCACGATACCCTCTTTCATCATTTGTTCCATGGCGCGCCCGCCCGGGCCGATGGCATGGAAAACAATCGTCTCGTAGCCGGCTGCTTCCAGTACCCGCACGGCGGTCATTGCACCCTGGGTCGTAATGCCCACCGTGGTAATGGCGATCAGGGGTTTTTCACCCCGCTGGAGGGTCACTTCTACATCGACCATGCCGCATACCGCCCCCGCAGCGTTGGCCAGGATCTTTCTCGTTACGGGATTGAGCCCCATAATGTCTGTGACGGAGAACATCATGGTGATGTCTTTGATATCCACCCAGGGCGCCACGTTTCCCGAGGCCATCGTGGATACCATAACCTTGGGAAATCCGTAAGGCAGCGCCCGCATCACCTTGGTGCTGAGCGTTGTGCCCTGCGTTCCCCCCAGCGAGACCATGCCATGGGCGCGGCCCTGCTCCGCCAAGGCGGTGATCAATCGCGTTGCCCCCGCGGCCATAACCGGCGCGGCGATTGCGCGGTCAGCCTTTTTGAGGAGATCGGCGAGTGAGATTCCCCCGGCCGCCGCCACTTGTTCCCGGGTAATCTCCGCCACCGCGCCTGGAGTGCCCACCACGCCTGAATCGACAATCAACGGCTCGTGCCCAAACTTGCGGATCTGTTCGGCAAGGAAATTGGCTTCCGGGCCTTTCGTATCCAGCGTCGCGAGAATAATGACCGTTTTCCGCGCCATGAAACTACTCGCTTGCAGCCCCTCTTCGATTTGACATAATGGCCACACCGGGAACCCCCTGCTGGAATTAACCCAATCGGGTGGCCGTTCCCTCGCTACCCAGGAGCCCAGAACACATGAAGTCGCCCTACATTACACTTTCGTTTCCAAGCTAGGCATTTTAATTTGAAGAGATTCAAACGCCCAGCCTAAGTTCGTCTAAGATGAAATATTTGCAACGATACAACACTTACATGCGCGATGCTAAGCAATAAGACGCATTACCGATGAGTTGGTCTTCGGCCATGAATTCTTTACCCGCAAGCGACTTCAAATGTTGCAGTACGTCTCGGCCTCGTCTTGTAATCGGCCCATTTCCAGGCCTCCTGACGTGTGTGTGGGCCGTCGTGCTGGCCAATCCAGCTGACTTCCCGGTCAACAGCACCCATATTGTCTTGTCGGGATTGCTCCAGGACGACGGTGGATTCAGAAGCTATGCTGTGAGGGGAAGTCGCCGGTTTGGGAACGAGAACGCCCTTTCATGACTGAGGAGAGAACTTAGATCGCCTTGATCACTTGGCTGGTTTGTTTGCAAACCGGGAGTTGAGATTTCACGCCCCTCGGTAAGGCGAGCTAAATGCTGCCTGACAGACCGAAAATCTGGCAACGACAAGCGCTTCGTTCACCGGTTGGCCAAGCTCATGGACACGGTGGCGACAGCCAGCAGCGCGAGGCCGGCCAGCAGCGCGCGGACGGGACGCCGGCCCGCTCCCGACCACTCTCCGGTTACCAGGCCCGAGACGTTGGCGCTAATGATCATCAGGATCTGGTAGAGTCCCCAGCCCGCGGAGGTTCCCAAAGCGCCCAGTTGGCGGCTGGCAATTCCGTAGAGCAGCAGCGCGCCCGCCCACAGCAATCCCGCCAGCACGCTCCACGCGGCGTCAGGCCAGAGCTTACGATAGAGCCCCCACGTCCGCTGGCGGGTCAGCAGGTAGGCGGCATAGCCGATGTTGGGAAAAAGTCCGCCTAGCAGCACCGCCGGCCAAACCACGAAACTGGTGTTGCCGGGCGCGACGCCAAGCGCCAGGGCTTTCCGAACGATTCCACCGCCGAAGGCGAACCCGAAGTTGATCATGGGAGCCAGCAAGCCGCAGACTACCGCCAGAATCATCGATGCCCGGAAGGCCGAGCCCCGGCGCTGGCCGGGTCCAGCTTCGGCCCTTTCACGCAGGCGCCCGGCGTAGCCGCACACTGCCGTTCCCGCCAGCATCACCGCCATCCCGGAGAGCAACAGCGCTCCTCTGCCCGACGCCAGCACATCGGGTCTTTGCACCATCAGCGGCACGAGTGTACCGAAGGTGCTGCCCAGGCTGATGACGATGGCAAAACCCAGCGCCATGCCCAGATCCGCCACGGTGATTCCAAACAGCACCTGCGCGATTCCCCAACCGAACCCGAACAGGAGAGACGGCAACAGGTCCCGCGCGGAGCAGGCCGCGTAGATCGGGAGCAGATTCGGGACCATGGCGAACGCCACCGCCAGGGGAATGGCCACCAGCGCGACCAGAGTGAAAAGCAACCACATGTTTTCCCATTTCCACGTGCGCAGACCCTTGAAGGGGAGCATGAAGTTCCCCACCATCGCACCGGCGGCGACGACCAGCAGGAATCCTAACGGAAGGTTTGTTTGCATCGGCTCAGGCTTTCTCGAGGATGTGTGGCGGGAGCAAGGCCAACGATTTTGCAGCGACTTCGGCAACGGTCCGCTCAGGCGACCGCAAAGTGTACCACCTCGTGGACTGGAATCCATGGAATTTTGACTTATGTCCCACCCTGCGGTGGGAAGCTCGGACGTAGTGTTGGAGGTTCGTATGCAAACCTTGGTGGACGCCACGTTCATCGGTTCGCGACAGAACTGGCGCGGTGATAAGGAACCGGTAAGCCCCTCGGCGTTACAAGGATTCTAGTTGAGGTCCGGGGGTCTTAGATCCTCCCGAGGCTCGACTTTGGCTGAGGGGAGTCTCGCCATTTGCCGCACTGATGTGGGGCAATTGCCGCAAAAAGTCATGCGAAATTGAAAGACTTGCTGAAATTTTAAACAACCGCACAGCGCATTCGGACAATAGGTCGCGTGGACAAGCTTGCCGTTTGGTCTCCATATTGCCGCTTGAGCCGCAGACTTGCCTGCGGAGGCCCTCGGCCTGCCGTTATTGCGGACAAGAGTACCGGCTCAGATTTTGGGGGTGGCATTGAGTCGCTTTTTCCGAAATTCGGGACACTTGATTCGTCCAGCTTTGGTCCTTCTGGCTGGATTGGTTGTCTTCCTGATCATTCGCGCCGCCGTGATTCCCAAGAACTTCGGTGAATACGGACATTACCGGCCGGGAGCTCTGGACATGATTGCCGCCACGCCGATCGTCTATGCGGGCAGAAGCCAATGCGCTCTCTGCCACGAGGCCGAATCCAAAGTTCATGACGCGGGAAAGCACGCGGGAGTGGCCTGCGAGGCCTGCCACGGTCCCCAAGCCAAGCATGTCGAGGCTGAAGGCGGCAATGTTCCCAAGTTGCCTGACGTCGCCAACCTCTGCCGCCGCTGCCATGAAAAGGACGCTGCCAAACCGAAATGGTTTCCGCAAGTCGATACCGTTGCGCACTCTCAGGGAATGCTTTGCGACACTTGTCATCAACCGCACAATCCGCACCTCTGAGTGAGGAGTCAGAAGCATGGATTTAAGCAGACGGGACCTCTTCAAAATCGGGGGAAAGATCCTCGTGCTGGCCTCCGCCGGCGCCACGCTCGAGCAGATCATGGGCGCCGCCCCTCAGCCCGAAGCCTACCGTCGCGCTGACCATTGGTGGGGGATGATCATCGACATTGACAAGTGCATCGGCTGCGGAAGTTGCGTGCGCGCCTGCTCCAATGAAAATCACGTGCCCGCCGGATACTTCCGCACCTGGGTGGAGCGGTATCAAGTGGAAGAAGGCAAACAGCCCATCGTCGATTCACCCAATGGCGCGATGGAGGGATTTCCCGTCCACACCCGCGAGGGCGTCAAAAGCTTCTTCGTTCCCAAACTCTGCAACCACTGCGCAGGTTCTCCCTGCGTGCAAGTGTGCCCGGTGGGAGCGACCTTCGTGAGCCCGGATGGCGTGGTTCTGGTGGATACCACCTACTGCCTCGGCTGCCGGTACTGCATCCAGGCTTGCCCTTACGGTTGCCGCTACTTGCATCCGGAAAAACACGTGGTGGATAAATGCTCACTCTGTTACCACCGGATCACCAAGGGGCTCACCACCGCCTGCTGCGAGAATTGTCCCACCGGAGCACGCCAGTTGGTGGATTTCAAGAACCCGAACGACCCGGTTCATGAGTTCCTGCGCAACAATAAAGTCGAAGTGCTGAAGCCGTACATGGCCACCGAAGCCAAGGTCTACTACAAGAATCTGGATGGTGCAGTGCGATAAAGGAGCGAGGCAATGATTCCAGGCGTCAACGGGTTCATGTATCCCAACGAGGTGGAATTGCAATGGAGCCTACTGATTGTCCTCTACCCCTATATCACTGGACTTGTGGCAGGAGCCTTTATTCTGGCATCCCTTGAGCGCGTCTTCAAAGTGGAAGCCGTGCGTCCCACCTACCGCCTGGCCTTGCTGACGGCCTTGGGATTCATGCTGGTGGCGCCTCTACCCCTGCAATTACACCTGGGTCATCCGGAGCGCTCGATGGAGATGTACTTGACGCCTCACCGATCCTCGGCGATGGCCATGTTTGGCTTTGTGTATTTGTGGTACCTGATGCTCGTCCTGCTGGTTGAAATATGGCTTGAGTATCGGGTTGACATCGTGCATCTCGCCCAGACCACCACCGGCCTGCGCCGGCTTGTTTACAAGCTGTTGACTCTGGGTTCGGAGAACATAAGTCCCGAAGCGCGGCGCATCGACGACAAGGTAGGTTATATCGTCACGGTGATTGGCATCCCTTCCGCCTTTCTGCTCCACGGGTATGTGGGGTTTATCTTTGGTTCCGTAAAAGCCAATCCCTGGTGGTCTTCGCCGCTCATGCCCATCGTCTTCATCTTTTCGGCCATGGTTTCCGGTATTGCCGGCGTACTAATTCTGTACATGGCTTTCATGCGGGTTGAAAAGATGTCCATCGACATGCGCTGCCTCGATACGATCGCCAAATACCTCTTTTACACCTTCGTCATTGATTTCTCCCTCGAGATGCTCGATCTGGTGCACCGCACTTACGAGGCCGATGAGTCATTCCGCTCTCTTGATTTCATGGTGCACACGCGGCTGTGGTTTTCCCACGTGATCGTGCAGATCGTGATTTGTACGCTCGTGCCTCTCGCCATTCTCGCCGCCACGCAGCTTTGGCGCTTCTCTGAAGCCTATCGCAAGGCGATGTACGGCATTCGCCTCGCTGCTGGCGCTCGTGGGCATCTTTGCCATGCGCTGGAACGTCGTGATTGGCGGCCAGTTGTTCTCCAAGAGTTTCCTCGGTTACACCTCTTACAAAATGGAATTCGCGGCAAGGGAAGGATTGCTTCCGGCAATCGCTTTGATGGTTCTGCCCTTCGTCATCGTTATCGTCCTGGTCAAGCTATTGCCCCCATGGGAAGGGCAAACCAGCAAGGTCTAGAGGAGCTGCCATGTCACAGGCAGATCTCGACGAACTGCGCCAGCAGGTAAGCGAACTTATCGCCCGCGTTTCGCGTCTGGAAGAATCTCTACTGCCTCAGGTCGTCGTCCCAGAGCGTGAAGCCGAGCCCCCCACCCTGCCCGAAGCGCCCGAAATCCTCGCACAAGTCCCCGATTCCACTTCGGTCCTTCCCGTCATAGGAGCAAGCCTGCTGGGACTGGCGGGAGCCTACCTTCTGCGCGCCATCGCCGAATCCGGCGCCCTTCCTCCCCGCGTCGTGTTTACCCTCGGAACTCTCTACGCCGTGGCCTGGCTTTTGTGGGCGGCAAGGTCCCGCCTGGAAAGCCGCGTCGCCACGACGATCTATAGCCTGACCTCCGTCCTCATCCTCTCTCCCCAACTTTGGGAATCTACTCACCGTTTCGGCATCATTACGGCATGGGAGGCCAGCACGATCCTCGTGGCTTTTACCTTGATTGGCCTCGCGGTATCTTGGCGTAGAAACCTCCTGGTTGTTGCCACAATCACCACGCTCGCTGGCCTGGTGACAGCGGGGGCGTTGCTGATCGCCACGGACGACGTGCTGCCTTTCACATTTGCATTTCTGGCCATCGCCGCGGCGGTGGAGGTTTGCGCCTGTCTCAACCACTGGCTGGGTGAACGCTGGCTGGCCGCGGCGGCTGCCGATCTTGCCGTGCTGCTGGCCACCTGGCTGGTCACGAACCCTGACGGCTTGCCGCAAGCTTATGCTCCCATCCCGGCATCAGCTTTATTCACCACGCAAATCGCCCTGCTGGCCATCTATCTTTCCAGCGTTATCGTGCGAACTCTGCTGCGTGGCAGGACTTTTACCAATTTCGAAACGGCGCAGTGTGCGGCAGCATTTCTGATCGGCGTAGGCGGGGCGCTGCGCCTCACCTCCTGGGACGCGCATATCGCACCCGCACTCGGAGTGTTTGCCCTGGTCTGCGGTGCGGCATGCTATGCGATTTCATTTATGGTGCTCGAACGCCACGGCTCCCACGGCCGCAACTTCTATACCTATTCAACCTTCGGGATTTTGCTGGTGGTCGTTGGGTGCCGCATACTCTGGAGCGGCGGCGCGGCCGAAATCATCTGGTCGATCCTGGCGCTGGCGTGCATCGCGGCAGGCGGACGATGGTCGAGGTTCACTCTGGAGGTGCATGGCGGCATTTACCTCTTATTGGCGCTCACGTTCTCGGGCGCCTTGCGAGAGGCTGCCGGTTTTCTGTTGGATGCGAACCTTTGGGCGGGATCCTCCCACGCGGCGCTCTGGATCGGCGTGGGCGTCACGGGAGCCTGTTACTTGCTGGCGGCGCGCTCGGCACCCTTCCTCTCTCTTGGATGGAATTTCCGTGCCCTGCGTATCGCTTTGGCGGGTATGCTGGTTTGGGAAGTGTTGGGCTTGACGGCAGGGGGACTGACGGGAATCTACCGCGGGCTATTCGGTGTTGAAGGGAACGATCCCTTCTGCATCACCCTGCGAACCGCCGTCGTCACCTGTGCCGCCGTCCTGCTGGCACTCGCCGGCGCCCGGCCGAACCTTCGCGACCTCACGCAGATGGTCTATCCCCTGATGCTCCTCGGCGCCTATCGCTTGATCGCTCATGACATGCACCACGATCGCAAGGCCGCGCTCGTTCTCTCTGCTACTCTACGGCGTCGCCCTCATGGCCATACCCCGCCTCCGCCGAACCAGAGCAAACGCCTGACCTGACAACTTCTTTGCACTCGAACGCACGACTCGCTAACCGCTGGCCACCCACCACGAGCCACTGCTCTTTAAACATAAAGCCGATCGAGCATCTGGGCAGCCGTTTCGTCCAATTGCTCGGCCCGGCGAACTTCGTCGAACCTGGTCAAAAGATCGTCCACGCGCAGCCGGCGCTTTTCCGCCCCTTGGAAGTCTTGAATGATTTGCCCGCGATTCATCATGATAAGCCGGTCACCAAGGTTCACCGCCTGGTGCATGGAATGCGTCACCATCAGGGTCGTCAGCTTCTGGCGCTTCACAATTTCGTCCGTAAGAGCAATCACCTGGTCGGCGCTTTTCGGGTCGAGCGCCGCCGTATGCTCATCCAGAAGCAGCAGGTGGGGCTTCAACCAGGTCGCCATGATGAGCGTCAGTGCTTGCCGCTGGCCCCCGGAGAGCGAACCGATGGCATTGTCGAGGCGATCTTCCAGGCCCATATTAAGCTGCCGCACGCGGTCGCGGAAACTGCCGGCGAGATTCCTGTTCAGAGCCCAGCCCACGCCCCTCGCCAAACCCCGACGCGCCGGCAAGAGCAAGGTTCTCCGCGATGGACATGTGCGCCGCCGTTCCGCTGAACGGATTTTGAAAGACGCGGCCAATCAGCTTAGCCCGCCGATGCTCAGGCCAGCGCGTAATGTCATGGCCCGCAAGGTGGATGGAACCGGAATCGACAATAAACGTTCCCGCCGCCGCGTTCAGCAAGGTGGTCTTGCCGGAACCGTTGGTCCCGATGATGACCACGAAGGATTCGTCCATCAACGTCAGGGCCACGCCTTGCAGGGCCCTCACCTCATTCGGGGTGCCCGGGTTGAAGGTCTTCCGAATTTGTTTGATTTCAAGCATGGGAAAGGCCTGCCCTCCGGGATTTGAGCTTGTTGAGGAATCCTGGAACGATGAGCGCAACGAAAACAAATCCGGCGGTAATCAGCTTCAGATCGTTGGGATTCAGTCCCATCCGCAACGCGATAGCCACCAACAGACGGAAGAGCACCGAACCCATCACCGCGCCGGTAATCGTCAAGCCGAGAGTCCGCACACCCACCAGGGCCTCGCCAATAATTACGCTGGCGAGTCCCCACACCACCATGCCGATTCCCATTTGCACGTCGGCGAATCCCTGATACTGCGCCAGGAACGCTCCCGCCAGATCCGATCAGGCCATTGGACACGGCCAGGCCAAGAATAATCATGGTATCGTCGCTAACGCCCAGGGCACGGATCATCTGGGCGTTGTCACCGGTGGCCCGCATGGCCGTTCCGATGTTCGTCTGGAAGAACCAGTAGAGCAGAAGGCCCACAAGAAGGATGGCCAGGAAAACCAGGACCAGCGTAGAGGCATCGAGCACGGTAACGTCCCAGCCAAGAATGTTCAGAGGTTCCGCGCTTCCCCGCAGCTTGGTCCCCAAGTTTTGCGCGTAGGTTGAAAGCGTCGTCGAAGTCAGCAGGGGAACATTGCTTCGACCCATGATGTGCAAGTTAACGGAGTACAGGGCGGTCATCACCAGGATGCCTGCCAGCAGACCATTGATTTTGAACTTGGTCGCGAGGACACCCGTCAGGGAGCCGGCCACGAATCCCGCTGCAAATCCCGCGGCAGATGCGATGAGAGGATTTATCCCTTGGACGATCAGTGCGGCCGCCACCGCCGCCCCCAGCGTGCTCGATCCATCCGCAGTAATATCGGGGAATTCGAAAATCCGGAAGCTGATGAAAACCCCCAGCGCCAGCAGGGAAAGGATGAGACCGATGGTCATCGCTCCAATCAGCAGACTCATACTAAGTTCCTTCCGTCGAAATTTCCGATAGGGGTCCCGCCCAGAACGCACCCCGCAGGAATTCACTTTCTCCCGCTCCATGGATCGAGCGATCGTCGCTGAGCAGATGCAGGACGCCTTGAAGCGATTGGGTCGTGAAGAGGGAACGAACTGTTTCCTGGAGATCAATCTCCCCTTTTTGCACGGGCCGATAAGTGAAGGCTGCGGCATGTAAATGCCCCATCAAGTTCGGCTTTGATCCCAGTGGGCGCAGAACGGGAGTCAACGCACCAGCATCGCCCTGTACCGCGATCCCCACCACCAGCGTCAAACTCCGCGCAAAGGCGCGTTCGGCCGTAAAGCCGAACCATTTACGCACCTCCGGGGAATTCAAATGGCGCGCCGGCGGACGCAGCCATCGACGGCGGGCGCCGAAGTGCCGCTCCCATCAACCCCGCGGTCTCGGCCACCATTACGAAACCGAGGCGCTTCGAGCCGGTGAATTCCAATCCGGCCTCAACCAATCGCGTCAGGCCCAGCGGCCCGGCGTCCTTCGTTGCCTCAAACCGCGCCATCTTGGCAAACGGACCGGCAAACTCGGCGGCATAGCAGACCTGTACTTCAGGAACACTGGAGTGCGCGGGAACAAAATAATCCGGAACATTGGTGCCGTCCGTGGGCAGGTAGGCCACCGCTCCCGACGCCGCCAGGAATTCCCCGAAACGCCCTTCGCAATCCTCGTAGGTGTCACCTAAAGCTCCCACACCCACGGCAAATGATGTTTCCGGGAACTCGCACGACAGGCAGTTCTGCTTGCGGAATTGGCTGCCACGCAAGAGGGCCGGGTTGCCGACCAAACGCGACTTCAGCTTGGCATCGGCATTAAGGGTGAAAACCTGATACGTCGCTCCCATCTTCTCCACCTGCTCACTTCGCCTGACCACGGGCACTGCGGAAGCGGAGGTAACCGCCGCGGTCGCAGCAGGCTGGGGAGATTCTGGCAGGAGCGTTTCCTTCAGGCCTGACAAGGCGATGACCCGCTTGACTTGCTCTGAGGCATTGGGGATGAGGAAAAATCCTTGTATCGCGTGCACTTGCTTGTAGCACTTGACGAGAATGCGAATCCCCGCCGAGCTCATGAAAGGTACTTCCGAAAGGTCCAGGCTGATCTGGTGCGAACCCTCGCGGATCACTTCGTCAAGTGCCGCTCCCAGGTGATCTGCCCAATAGCCATCCATTCGGCCCACGACGTGTATTTCGACGCGGTCACCCACGTTTTGCTTTTTTATTTCCATTTAGAAACCCCAGTGGCTTGTGGTCAGTGGCTTGTGGCCAGTTAGAAAGCCGTCTGTTGGTCGGTTGAAAGTCAAAGGCTCTCATCGGCAAACGGTCAGACCGTCGAGGCTCAACATTTGTCGCTCTTCACTCACCACGAGCCACTAACCGCCGCTCCTACTGCTTTGCATCCTTCAATATGCTGGCCGGAAACGTGATTCCCAATTGCTTCGCGACTTTGGGATTCACGACCAGTTCCTCGACCGCCACGTTTTCGAACGGCAGATCCTTGGGATTCTGGCCCAGCAATACCTGCGCGACGCGTTTCGAGGCGGCCATGCCTGTCTGATACCACCCGATGCCTACGGCGATCAGCGCGCCTTGCTCGGTGAACTCCGGATCGTTGATGATCAAGGGAAGGTGTGATTGTTCTGCCACCCTGGCAATGCCGCTGAAGGCCTGCAGCGCGGTGTTGTCACCCGTAATCCAGAACGCCTGGATGTTCCGCGAAGTCAGGGTTTGCGCCGCCTGAAAAACTTCACTGGTATTGGTGATGGAGATCTCTTCCAGCTTGATTCCGTGCTGGGAGAACAACGCACGTGCAACTTCCATCACCTTGCGGGAATTCGCCTCCGAGCTGTTATACAGTGTCCCCACCGTCTTGACGCCGGGTACAAGTTGCTGAATCACGCTGATGGTATCTTCCACCGGCGGGAAGGAACCGACGCCCGTGATATTCGGCAGATGGTCCCCCGGCGTTTTCCCGGCCCCTGCTGCCACCGGGTCGTAAACATAAGTGAACACTACCGGCTTATGCTTCACCGTGGAACAGGCCGCCGTCAGGCAGGGAGTGGTCATGGCCACAACCAGGTCGACATCGGAATTGTCAAAATTCTGCATGATGGCCGTAGTGTTGGGAATCTCGCCGTTGGCATGGGCCTTCTGGACCGTCAGGTTCTGACCCTGCACAAATCCCAGAGACTTCAGACCATCGAAAAGACCCTGCATGCACATATCGGCGCCGGGATCAGGCGCAAAGTATCCGATCCCGATTTTGAACGTCCGCCCCGCCGGCGCGTGGATGCTGGCTTCGATGGAGGCCTCGACTTTCTTAGCGTGGACTCCCCTTTGATCCACCCACACGTCGGCATTGGCACGCATGCTCTTCAGGCACATGCCAAGGATCTTTCAATCCGTCCAGAGCCAGTTCATTGACGACGAGGAATTGGGGAACAATGTTCTCAATGGGCATCTTGCTTGCATCGGCACCGTGCAGAATCTGGGCGGCAAGATGGCCAACCTGCAAGCCCACCCGGTAAAAATCTGCGCCAGCGTCAAAAAGCGTGCCGCGCTCGGGTTTGCCCGGTGTCAGCGTGAATACCGGGATATGGGCTTTCCGGGCCGAGGCAATCACACTGTCAATGGCCACGACCACGGTAACGTCCCCGCCCACCCAAATCGCCTGCGCTCCGCGCGCGATGAGTGAATCGATAGATTCCGCCACCCCGGCCGTGTTATCAACATTGGCTTCTAAAAGGGTGATGCCCACCTTCTGACAAACTTCCCGCGCCTTCACCACAAATGCTCGCGAATTGGGCTCGGCAGGGTTCCATGCCACGCCCACTTCTTTCAAACCCGGGAACATTTCGCGGGCCAGGCCGAACGCTTTGTCAACCGGCATGAAGCTGCCAATTCCGATCAGGTTGGGAGCGTGAGCAAGTGGCTGGGCCATGTCAATTCCGATGCCCGCCGCGGCCGGGTCAGCCACCGCGCCAAAAACCTGTACCGTCCGGTGGCCACGATTGGCGTTGGCCAATGTCTGCATCGAGATGGTGCTGGAAGTCAGGAACAAATCAAAATTGCCGTTCACCATCTCCCGGGCGATGGAGTTGCTCACCGAGATGTCACCCTGGGAATTGTAACGCTGATAGATGATCGACTTGCCTTCGGTATAGCCCGCCTTCGCCAAGCCATCGACCATACCATCGATGCAATCGTCCAGCACTGGGGTGGAGGCGTGCTGAAGTATAGCAACACGTGGAATGTGGTTGTGTGTACGGGTGCGACGGTTCCAATCCGAGACCAGCAGAATACTTGACGCGAGAAAAATCAGGAAGAACCCGAGCGCCAGGTGCTTAGCGGTTTTCAGCATGCTTTTGTTCTTCCCTCCGATTTGGAATGCGCGACCCATATTAACCGAATTTTCCATCTTGGACTCTAATGCAGGCCCGCGGCACATGCCGCGGGTTTGCGCCAGTTGAATGGCCACTCGTGGCCGGTGACAAACACTCCGGTCTCAACGCTGGCCATGGTAGCTGGCTATTCGGCAGTGTATGCCCCATTTGGGTGATTCGACCGAACGAACTTGTCTGGAGAGAGGGTGTCCACGCGCTCGGGCGTTCGTCCATGGCAGTCGTTTTTGCATGTTTCGATGTTGTACCCGTAGTCCTCATAGTCTCGTAAACAATCGCCATATCTACCACTGATTCGTCACATTTGGGTGTTTCGGCGCTTTTGTCCATTATTGGGTGGGGGCGAATCGGACAATCTCCCGCTCCTTTCTTGTTATAGTCTGCACTATCAATAGACTAAAAACGTGCCAACCTTGCCGCGGGAAAGGAGAGATGAGAAGGTCATAACCTAACTAAAATGAATCGCATCGACAAAAGGACTGCTATTGGGCTCCCCTCGATCAAACCTCGCCAAATCGGGTACGAAAGGCAGCTTTCGATGGGGATCAAGGACAAGTCAACTCTGGCATGAGAATTGCCCGAAGCAGTGCGAGGGTCGAAGCCTTAATTGTCCTCTTATAAGATTGGTTATGTAGGAGCCATATGAAGAAGAAGCGACTTGGTCAAGCACTCGTCGACAGGAAGAGGATTACCGATCAGAAACTTGCGGACCTAATCCAGGAGCAGGGAGCCAGTAGTACGCCGGCTGGGTTTCTCGGCGAAATGCTTCTTGAGCGGGGCCTGGTGTCCAGAGATGACCTCATCGCTGCCTTGGAAGAAGTCACTTTGTTCCGATTTGTCGACCCACGCTTCGCCACCGTCGAGAAAGCGGTTCTTGAGCGCGTTCCGCATGAAACCGCCGTGAAGTATTGCGTCCTGCCCCTGATTCGCGAGGGCAATCGAATCATTACCGTGATGGCGGAGCCCCAGAACCTCGCTACTGTGGACAATCTTCGCTTCCTGACGGGAATGGATATCTCTCCGCGCCTTGGGTTTCGCTCTGACATCATCGCCGCTATTGAAAAGTGCTACGCCCTGCAAGCGGCGGACATCAAGGCGGAGCACGACAAACTGCCTTTTATCGAACAAGTTGACATATCCTCCATGCAGTTTTTCACTGCCGGGTCGAGTGAAAAGAGCAAGGCGGCCATTGAAGAGTTTGAGGCGGAATTGCGCAACGAGCGCACGCCGGCCGTGCGGCTGGTCTCCTCCATCCTCTTCGCTGCCTCCGCAAAGAGAGCGAGCGATATTCACATTGAGCCGCAGGGGGAGTCCACAACCGTTCGCATCCGGGTTGACGGCGTCTTACGCGAGCTTACCAACATCCCCAAAGAGCTTCAGTCCTCGGTGGTCTCCCGGGTCAAGATTCTTTCCGACATGGACATTGCTGAGCGGCGAAATTCCCAGGACGGCCGTTTTCTAGTAAAGATTGCAGAGCGCAGCCTTGATCTCAGAGTCTCCACCCTGCCCACGCATTACGGGGAAAAAGTCGTCATGAGGTTGCTCGATCCCGCGGCAACCAGGGTTGCGTTCTCCACACTTGGATTCAGCGAGGAGAATTCCAGCGTCCTCCACCATGCTCTTTCCGGCCCGCAGGGAATGGTCTTGGTGACGGGTCCGACTGGCTCGGGAAAGACCACCACTCTGTACTCTGCGTTGAATTCTTTGCGCTCACCCACGGTAAACATCATTACGGTTGAGGATCCTATCGAGTACAAAATCGACGCGATTAATCAGGTCCAAGTCAACCCAAAGGCAGGGCTGACGTTTGCCACTTGTCTTCGGTCCATCCTCCGTCAGGACCCCAACGTGATTATGGTGGGCGAGATTCGCGATTCCGAAACCGCCCAGATTGCCCTCCAATCGGCACAGACCGGTCACTTGGTCCTCTCAACCCTTCACACAAATGACAGCATCTCTGCCGTGACCCGGCTGCTCGATTTGGATGTTCCCGCCTTCCTCGTGGCCTCTTCTCTCAGCGCGGTAGCGGCCCAGCGGCTGGTGCGCAAGCTTTGCTCGTGCCGTGATGAATCCCCGATGACGCAGGAGCATGCCTCCCGCTTCCTGGGGGCAGGCATTGTGGATTTTGGTAACGTAGTCTACACCCCCGCCGGTTGCGCCCTTTGCGACAACTCGGGCTTCAAGGGCCGCGTGGGCATTTACGAGCTTTTGGTTCTGGACGAGCAGATGCGTGCGGCGGTTCGCTCAGGGATGCGGGATGAAGAGATCCGCAACATGGCGCGCAGTGGCGGAATGCGCTTGATGCAGGAAGACGCCATGGAGAAAGTCAAGCTGGGAGTTACAACCCTGGATGAAGTCCTCCGAGTTGTGCCTTTTGAGAACGTTCAAGTCCACCGTTGCCGGAGTTGTGGGAAGGGTTTGGCTCCGTCCTTCCTGTTTTGCCCGTATTGCGGCGCGGGGACTCGTCAGATTCCAGCCGGTGCTCGCAGCGCTTTGATCCAAAGTTCCGCCGCTTAGGGAGACACGCATTCATGAACACATCGACCCGTCCCGAAAGATTGAGCAATTCCCGTACGGAACCACGCTATGCACCCTATCGCGACCTGGCTGTTATCTACGAGGGGCACAGCGAGGCAATGCCGGTGCGTGCTCCTGACATCAGTCCGCATGGCATTTTCATAAACACACCGCTCTCCTTTCCGGAAGGTGCGGTTTTGTCCATCGAATTTCGCCTGACTCGATCGAATATTAAGTTGAAAATCCGTGGGGAGGTTCGATATTGCCTGCCCGGTGTGGGCATCGGCGTCGAGTTCATCAATATCTCGTCAGAAGCCCGGCGCGCCATTGAAGAGGAAATGTCTGCCCGCTACGGAGTCCTTTCGCCCGTACCTTAGGCCGTAACGGAGAGGCATTGGTAGCCATGATGCATTCAGCCATGCCAGTCAACCCTTTGGTTTTAAGAGGCATCGCGTCGAAATTCTGATCCCCACTAAGGTGTATTTCGGTATGACGTCTGAGGGACGGCAAGGGAACGAGCGCGTTGAAATCAACATTCCCATTGAAGTTGCGGGAATAGATTGTTTGGGCAAGCAGTTTTTCGACCAGACCCACGCGTTGATGGTCAGCCGCACCGGCGGGAAGATCTCTCTTGAGCGCATCGTAGCCCCGGAACAAGAAATTACGATCCGTTGCGTTTCCACCGGCCTCGAGACCGACGCCCGGGTGCTCGGACAGACAGAAAAGATTGGAGCGGCTTACTCCTACATCGTGAAGTTCCTGGATGAAAAATCCCAGATCTGGGATATCGCCTTCCCGGCGGCTAAAGATTCTGCGGGGGCAATCTCGTGTGTCTTGCTGGAATGTATCGGCTGTAACACCCGCGAAGTTGTCTATCTCGATTATTTTGAGTTGCAATTGTTGGATGCGAACGGGCACTTGTCGCGCACCTGCGCGCGTTGCCGGGACGCCCGATTATGGCGAAAGTCACAGGCTGAAAAACCTACACTCGAAAGAGTCATTGCCGCGGTTACGGCTTCAGCCCAGGACAGGCGCCGTGAGCCTCGGCGCGAAATGAAAATCGCGGCGTGCATCCGATCGCCTCGCTTCGGCCAGGACATGGTGAAAACGAGAACCACGTCTCGCTCCGGTCTCTCCTTCACCAGCCCCTGGCAGTATGTCCCGGGAGATGCGATTGAAATTGCCGTTCCTTATTCGGCTGCGGGCGGCAATATCTTCTTGCCGGCGAAAATAGTCCGCCTTGAACTGGTGGCGGCCGAGTCGACAAGGATTTACGGAGTAGCTTTTCAATCGCGGTAAGGTTTGGCGGTGCCGGAGATTTTGGAAGATAATTCGTGCCGCCTCATCTTGTAACAAACTTCTACCCTCAGGTGATTCAGAAATAGGGTTTCATTCCTACGTCCCATATGCGGGGCGGCGTTCACAGTGAAAACCGAGTAGCTTGGCCGCCTGGGCACCGCCGTGTCGAGCGATTCGTGGTCGTCTGCGTCGTTGACCGAGCATCACGCGTGATCCCGAGCCGATCACGGGCAACTCGGAAACTATGATGAGGGAGTTCCTCTTCGGATTCGGCCCGATAAAACGCCCATCCCACGCCGGAACTCCACCCAGCGTCAGGGGATGGTCAATGGGATAGCGACTTTTCATTCCCAATCCATTCTGTGCATGTCCGCTAACCGCCGTACCCACATGAGCCCCTGGCGAATTCATGGTGGGCTGCCGAGGTCACTTTATGCTTGATCTAGCGGGGGGAGGTGATTCAGCAGACCACGGTTTAGGCAATGTTCCTCCCCCCATGAAGTTTCCCGGCTAGATCCGCCAGGTGTTGAATTGCCAGAACCCGCGCATATGCCACGCGCCTGTATTAGAGTCCAAGCTGGAAAATTCGGCTAATATGGGTCGCGCATTCTCAATCAGAGGAATATATGACGCGATTGCTTTACTGGCCATTCAATACTTGCACCCTGGGGAGACTCGCAATTTTTCTTTTAGTCACACTTCTGGCCGGAGCGCTGCCTGCAGCGGCGCCTGCAGACGTTTCCGGTTTTTGGGTGCTGAGCGCTCCCACCGGAGACGGCAACGTGATGAAGACCTTCCTCGACCTCAAGCAATCGGGCGGGCAGGTGACCGGCACCGCGTGGATTCGCACCAGCAAATTCGCTATCCGGGAAGGGAGCTACAGCGGGGGAAAGCTGCACCTGGAGGTGGCTCTTTCCACGAGGCATCCGGAGCACGTCGTCCGTTACGACGGCACGGCGGATGGCGGCAAGCTTTCACTGACCATTCGCGAATGGAACCTGCCCCCTGCCGCAGGCATCGCCGGGCGCGGCACGCCCGATGCGATGGCTCCTCCCGCCCGGCTGCCCTTGCCGGCCCTGCACGAAGTGGCGGACAACGGTTTGGCGCGCACTCCCCCCATGGGTTGGAACAGTTGGAACAAGTTTGCCAACCGTGTGGATGACACGACCGTGCGCGCCATGGCGAACGCGATGGTGGCCAGCGGCATGAAAGATGTGGGTTACACCTACATCAACATCGACGATACCTGGGAAGGTCCACGTGGCGCGCAGGGAAACATCACCGGCAATCGGAAATTTCCCAACATGAAAGGGCTGGCAGATTACGTCCATTCCAGGGGTTTGAAGATCGGTATCTACTCCTCGCCCGGGCCGGAGACGTGCGGCGGTTATCCCGGCAGCTACGGCCACGAGGCGCAGGATGCCAAAACCTACGCCGCCTGGGGCTTCGATTACCTCAAGTACGACTGGTGCAGTGCGAACAGCATATACCAGATTTCCGAAATGCCGGCTGTCTACCAGAAGATGGGTGACCCGCTGCTGTCGAGCGGCCGGCCCATTATCTTCAGCATTTGCCAGTTTGGAAGCCCCGACGTCTGGGTGTGGGGACCCAGGGTGGGCGGCAACCTTTGGCGCACCACCGCCGACATTGAGGATACCTGGAAGAGGATGGAGGGCATCGGCTTCAGCCAGTTTCCCCTTGCCCCCTACGCGCGCCCCGGCCATTGGAACGATCCCGACATGCTGGAGATCGGCAACGGCGGAATGACCGCCGATGAATATCGCACCCATTTGAGCCTTTGGGCGCTGTTGGCCGCGCCGCTACTGGCCGGTAACGATCTGCGCGCCATGACCGAAGAGACCAGGTCAATTCTGATGAATAGGGAAGTCATTGCCATCGACCAGGACCCCACCGCCAGACCAGTGAAGAAGATTTCTGAGCAGGGACCACTGGTAGTGGCGGCGAGGCCTCTGCTGCACCAAAAATGGGCTGTGGGACTCTTCAATCGCAGCGATACAGTGGCAAAGATGATCGTTGCCTGGGACCAGCTCGGCTGGAGCGGCAAGCAACAAGTGCGGGATTTGTGGGAGCACAAAGACCTTGGCAGCTTCGCTGACCAATTCACCGCCGATGTGCCGCCGCATGGAGTCGTGTTGATTACCGTCTCGCATTAGGGGCGGGGTTAGTGGAGGGCTGCGCACCCCTCTGTCACAGGGTCCTTTAGTCGCCAAATTGCTCTCGTAACCTTGCGATTGACGACGAACCATGCTAGCCGTTAGGCCGTTACACGACCAAGTGCCGCACACTGGACGAGAAGCCGACTTAATCAATTCTGTGTACGCCGTTAGTCCTCTTACCGGTCCACTACAGATTGGTGTTAAACCTGCTCAAACTTAGCTAAAGGATGCTTGGTGGGCGAAAGGTCTCCGTGTAGGGGTTGAAATGATAGTCCAACCCCCAAAGGAGGGACTGAAATGCCAACGAATACCCTCGTTATTCCCCGCCGGTGGGAGCGCCAAAGAGCGGAAACACCCATCCGTCTGGTCTTGGATCCCGCACACTTCAAGACGGACAATTCCGCCATGATGATTGATATCTCCCTTTACGGAGCGTTTGTTCGGACCAACCTCGATCTGGCTCCAGGACAGTGGGTGGGAGTTGTTTCCAAGGGAGACTTCCCGCATTCCATTCCCGCTCACGTCGTTTGGGCGCGGGAGGATGCTTACAGTCATTGGACCTTTGCGGGAATTGAGTTCACGAACGAGCTTATCGACAAAAAGGCAGCTTAGAAGCTGCCCCTCTCGCCGCGAGTCTCGTGCCCATAACTCTATCTGTGGAATCGGCTATTTTTCATGACTCCCCAGATCGGTCTGCACTTTGCGGGTCAGTTGCCAACCAGTTCGTGTGACCCGGAGCTTGGCTGCTGTGAGTGATAAGCGCGGTTAGGCCGGTATAGGTCCAAAGGGCGGCCACGCAACCAGATGGCGGCGGAATCCCCGACGCTGCCGGACCTCCCACGAAATTTGCGATTTGGCCTGTGGGAATAAGTCCCCCTCAACTTTTGGAAATGTAGGCAACCTCGGCTCATGGCACCGTGGCTGAAATCTGGCTCGAAGCTGCACTTTGGGTGACTCCATTCGAAGCTACTGCCGTGACGACGTAGTAGAACACCGCTCCTGCCGTTACATTCGCATCCGTGAAGCTTATGCCGTTAATGGGCACGGGATTTAGAGGAGTCGAGTTTTCCCCACCCGAGTTACTCCCCCGGTAAATGTTATAGCCCATCACCCCCGAGGATGGGCTGGCGGTCCAATTGAGAATCACATCATGTGCTCCGTTGCCGGAGATCGATACTAAATGTGGGCTGCCCACGCCATTGTCCGTGACGGCCAAAGTGGACCCGCGAGCCCCGATGGCTGAGGGAGTGAACAGTACTGCGATAGTGCATTTGCCTCCCGCCGCCACAGAGATACCACAGGTGTTGACCTGGATGAAATCGGTGGCGCTCGATCCGGTCAAGGCGATGCTCGCAATGTTCAAGGGAGCGCTGCCTGTGTTGGTAAGCGTGATAACTTGAGAGGAACTGATCATGCCCACCGGCTCGTTCCCAAAATTCAAACTGGAAGTGGAAAGACTGGTTGCGGCGCTCGAGAACGATCCAACACTTACACCCGCGCCCGAAAGGGCCACAGACTGTGGGCCGCTTGCAGCGTTATCGCTGAGGGTTACCGCTGCGGTACGATTTCCAGTCGCAATGGGTTTAAAGGCGACGCCAATCGTGCAGCTAGTTCCCGCTCCAACCGAGATTCCGCACGTCGAGGTCTGGGTAAAGTCGGTGCCATTCGTGCCCGTGACAGCGATGCCGGTGATGCTCAAGACGGCGGTGCCAGAATTTTTCACGGCTATGGTCTGCGCCGCGCTGGTAGTGCCGACGACCTGACTTGAAAAAGTCAGATTGCCGGGAGAGAGGCTGACCTCAGGTGCTGAGACCGGCGCAGCAGGCTTGAGCGCCACCATTTGCATCGTCCATCCGTTGTTCGCGGAGCCCGTTGCAACGTAGGCGCCGGGGTTCCCAGCGATCTTGCTCTCAAGGAGATTGTCATTGAGAGTTGACCAGGCCGTGAAGCCGGAACCCGCGGTGCAACTCCAGTCACCAACGCAGAAACCGTAAATGATGTCACCTGCGAATGTCGTGGTGGATTTCCCGCTCGTTACCGAACCGGCGTTGCCCGAGGCGCCCGACTGGACGTCGATGGGATTCGTTTGATTCACTCCGGAGTATTCGGAAAGATAAAGTTCCAACCAGCCGGAATTTGTTGTAAGGGTAACCGTTATTGTGTCGGTGCCACCCTTTATATTTTTGGCAAGGTAGACCACGCTGCCGCTTCCACCCGGTGAGGTCAATTGCGACCCAACACGGGTGAAACTGTTGCCTTGCGAATCCGTGACGGAGAGTGGCGCGGCGATCTTGTCGTAATCAAACCCAAATAAAATGACGTCCCCTGCAAGGGTATTATTCGAAAATGAAAGGGACGCGGATCTTGCCGTTCCGGAAGTCGCGTTGGACACGGACTGCACAAAATCGGATTTTGGCACAATGCTCAGCGTCAGGGTGGCGACCCCCGTTCCCGCGCCGTTGGCCGCGGTCAGGGTCACGGTCGAGGTCGCCACTGCCGCAGCTTTTCCTGAGATTACCCCGGTCGTGGTGTTGATCGCCAGACCTGCCGGCAATCCTCGCGCCCCGTAACTGACGGGCGCGTTCATCGCGCTCATCTGATAAAAGAAGGTGCTTCCCGCCGTAACGGACACTGACTTGGCGCTGGTGATAACCGGCGTCACTGCTGCCGACAAATCTCGTGGCACAAATAGAGTCGGGATCGTGATGAAAGCAAAAAGTAAAAGCTTGGCGCAAAGCGGGGACCAGCGGATCCCCTGCAACTGGGCAGGTTGATTTCGGTTGGGCACACCTCTCCTCATTGGCTCAGCGACGATTCCAAGCCGGCAAAATGCGATTTGTTCAGACGGCAGCTTCTTGGCCGAGGCTACTCAAGAGCTTTCAAGAGGAGGTAAGCCCCTTGAGGTCTGAATGCGGTTGTTGACTGAACGATTTGTTGCTCTGAGATTTTGTAAGGGAAGACTTGAGAGGGGAAAGAACTGTCCGTGCTTAAAAAGTTAAAGTTACGAGACCCTGAAGGCCCCGTCAGGCTAAGATTGCCTTCCCATGGCCGCAATATCTGCTTTTGAATCCTGATGATGAAAATTCGGGCGGAGCGAATTCTTGTGACTTGTTCTTAGCGGTGGATTGCTGCATCGCCCTGGACACACCCATACGAGAGATTAAGACCCCATGTCTTCCCGGCTCTGTACATTCCGAGCCTTCGGTCACTAGACCGTGCGGCAAGAATATGGCGAGCTACTTGATCGAATTTTCTGATGGACTCGCCATCACAATCCAGATGGAATTGTGACTCGCGGGATAAAGGTCGCGACCGATGATTCAGTGAGCGAGAGAATCGTAATACTGTTGATTATTTGTGAGCTTCCCCGCCTGTGCAGAACAGGTTCATGGGAAGCCCCCCTTTCCCATGCACATAAACAGCCAAACGATAACTTGATCGCAAAGGCATGATTCGCTGAGAGGTTGAAGAAAACCATTGCTAGTCTCACGAAGCTTTAAGGGACGTAACCCTTGCAGGAGGGCATGAAGAATTTACCGATTCATGTGCTCGGACACTATTGCAGTGCCGAGCCTGACGGGGAATGAAGAACGCTCTTCTCGGAAAGTTAAGTATACGATCGCGTTGCCACTTGGTTGTCTAGCCGCTAAACCATTCATGTGCCCGGGAATTTGGCGACTAGAAATCATAATCACGGTTAGACAGTTATTCGACGAAGTCGAGTGTTCCTTGAGGTGTAGCAGACCGGTTTTGTGAAGGTCGGCAGTTTTTCCGCCGAGAACAGTTAAAAGCCGCGGACCCGATTGGGTTCGTCGATCGGGAATCCCTGCATTTGGCCAATTACAAGTTCAGAACCAAACCGGGCGGCAATCTCCGTGTACGTCCGCAACCGCTCCACCGCTCGCCATCGCACTTCGTTATTGGGCGAACTGAGACAGAGCCCGTCGTTGAAGTAGTTGGAGCCCGTGAGAAAGGAAACAACAGGTAGATTGATGGACTCGGTGAGTCGATCGATGGCGTCCACTTCAAATCCCGGCGGTCCAGTCAGATTGAACTCTACGCCGGCAAATCCCAATTGCTTGACGAATCGGAGCGCCTTGGCGAACTACTCGAAGGAACCGAACGAGTCTGGCCTTTCGACAATTATAAAACTGAACTTAGCCATGATAAAACCTTTACGCAATAGTAGGGGCACGCCGGATGCGTACCGGAACCAAGCGGTGGATAATCGCAGCCTCACCCAGTCAGGGTGTCAAATGCCCGTGGCTTCGTCGGAAACGAATCGCTGGACCTGAAATGGGGAGGCCTTCAGGACCAATTCACTCCACTCCTGCACAGCCAGCACACCCGAGGTTCTTCTCGGGCTTTTCGCGTTGCCTCAACCTTGGACTCCACCGTCGGTAAGGGTGGACTCCGCAGTTTTGCTCCACGACCGGGCGATTTCCTCCAAGGTCCGTCCCTTGGTTTCCGGGAGCATCTTCAGCCCCCAAATAAAGGCAACCACGCAAATGACCGCGTAGAACCAAAATACCCCGGCAATGCTTCCCACGATCTTTCGCGATGTGGCTTCGATCACTGGAAATGCGAACGGGCCCGTGAACCCGGCAATCCAGAGGAAAGTGGTCGTGATGCTGACCGCTCGGGCACGGATGCGGGTGGGATAGAGCTCCGACATCATCAACCAGGGCAGCGGCCCAAGGCCGATGGCGTGCGGTGCGTCACACATAAAGATCACCGCGACCACAATTGCCCCTGTAATCTTCAGTTGAAAGACTAGACCTGCCGTCCCGAGGCAGAAAATCATGGCCGCTGAAGTCGCAAGCCAAAGGGGCCTTCTGCCCGCCCGGTCCACGATCGCAATGGCGACCAGCGTGAGCAAGGCATTGCCACCCATGATGAGCACGTTCTGTCCGATGGCATCACTGGCGCGTGAATAACCGGCCTGTTGAAAAAGGGTCGGCAAGTAGTAAGCGATGCCGCTCCATCCCGTCCAATTATTGAAGAGTCCCAGCATCGCGCCGGTAAAGAGCGCCTTCCGCATCCCCGGCTCAAACAGTTCACCCCAGGTTCCCGACTCACCGGCAAGAGACGCTCTGATTTCCTCCATCTCTTGCCTCGCGTGCTCCACGCCATCGATTCGAGCGAGCGATTGAAACGCCTCATCAAACCGCCCGCGGGCGGCCATCCACCGCGGTCCTTGCGGCACCTTCAGGAGCAAGAGCGCGAAAACAATGACCGGAAACACCACCGAACCCACCATCCAACGCCAACTCACCATGGATGAAACGTACCGGGCTAACAAGTAGGAGACAACCGCCGCCGCCAGGCATCCAATCGTAATCGCCAGCTGGTACATGATTCCCAGCCGTCCCCGCAGGCGGGCCGGAGCAATTTCGGAAATATACAGCGGCGCTGCCAGTGAGGATACTCCCACCCCAAGGCCACCCACGATTCGAAACAGATTGAAAATGCCAATGGTCCCCGCTAGTGCCGCTCCCAGCGCGCCGACCGCAAACAGGATTCCCGACAGCATTAACGTGCTCTTTCGCCCAATCCAATCGCACAACCACGCGCCCAAAAATGGGCCCGCAATGCAGCCGAGGATAGCGCTGCTGACGGCAAAACCGAACTGCGCTGGGGAAAGGCCGAAGTAGTCTTTTATAAATATCGCCGCCCCCGAGATGATGACCAGGTCGTAGCCAAACAGGAATCCTGCAATCGCAGCTACGAAGGCGATGAACAATGCGTAAAATCTCCCCGCCTCAGGAGCCCCTCCCGCTTTGCCTGCCTTTTCAAGGATCGACATGAATCAGCACCTTCCCCCGGATCGAACATCAGCAAAAAAGGATTTGAACCCATGCCGGGCACGTGAAGCGCCGCCTCATGCCTCGCTGGGCTTGCTCGAAGAGTCTGAATACGTCTGGACAGCTTTGGCGTCGAAAGCGGTGACCGAGTCTCCTCCCGACCGCTTCAATTCCTAAACGGGCATGGTCAACATATGGCTTACCCCGTTTGAATGCAACCTCGAATCAGGTTATCAGTGGGGATGGATGTCTCGGACACTGAAGTCAGGTGAGGGAGAATCAAGATCTTCCAGGTGAATTGGCCGCCGCTAAACCGTACATCTGGAGCAGGCGTTTCGCGATGTTCCTTTCTTAACGATCCGTCTGGAAAGTGGGATTTGGCGAAAATCTTGAATCCCCTAGAAACCCGAGACGCGGTCTATAAGGGTTTGCCCAGGGCCAGCCTTAGTGCAATGCCAGCAACAGGTAAAGAACGCGAACGACGGCGGTTTTAGGGGCGGGACCAATAGGTTGTTTGGAGACTATCGGTTGCGGTCGGCTAGAAATCCAATGGAATCACTAACCTTTGGTTGGTGGTAACGAGCCCAGCCGTAGTCGAGTCGGGTATCACGATGCGACGTAAAACCGTGTCCTTAAGAAACTAAAGTTCGCATGTGAGCAAAGCCCATGGTTGGTTTCGCCTGCGCTTTGGGGGAGACAATTTCGCCACATCGGCGACCATAGCTGGGTTATTCACGGGCTCAAAATGGCTAGCAACCGGTAATGTACGCGGAAAACGCCGGCTCTAATGCTAATCTCCAAGCAACGTCCCGCAAGCCACGACATTGTCTCATGTTCCCTTGAGATACTCGAGCAGGTCAATCCTTTCGGAATCGGGGAGGGCCGTGCCGTATTCATGTCCGCTATTGTGATTGCCCGGAGCCGTGGTATCAAAGAGGAAGTCCCCCTTTTCAAATGCAGAAGCGTACCCGAGTTTCACTGGATCATATTCGCGGTGGCCCACGGCGAACGTCTTTGGGCGTTGCGCAGCGGGCGACAGCAGGTCGTAGAGAGTCGGTACAGAGTTGTTGTGCAGGTAGGGTGCGGTAGCCCAAACGGACACGAGAGGCCGGCAGGCATATTCACCCGTAGTGCGCCATTTCGGTTTCCGTCCAGCCTCCATCTCCTCCCGCTGGCTGGCGCTTAGGTGAGCGTCGTCATAAAGTCTCAGCTTGATGCGCCCTAGCAGGTCGGCGATGGCCTCAGCGAAAGGCCGGTTTCCGACCCGCTGCGCAAAGCTTTCCGCTCGATTCGGGTCCGTGCCAATTATTGCCAATGACACGCGAATGTCCGGAACATCGCCCGCCGTGGTCACATGGCACTGGGCACAGTTTTTCTGAAACAGTTTGGCGCCGCGCTCGAATCTTTTCGGGTCGATTTTGCCAAACACATCCTCCGGCCATTTGGGCGGATCGATTTTTCGGGCAATCACCTCCAGGGCGTGCAAGTTCTCGACTTTGATTGTCGACGCATGTGTTAAGGGTTCATACACGGCACCGAGCCCAAGCGCCTGCCCGATGTTACGCTCCAGAATCGAATTCGTATCTCCGTCCCAGTGCAGCCACTCCAGTTTGCCGATGCCCCAGAGGTGCGGATAGCTCACCGGCGCCAAGGTGGGAAGGGCGTCCTGTGGAAAGATGATGTTTCGCGCGTTCCCGAAGGCGTCCACGCGCCCGAAACCGGGGGCTGTGCTCTTTGGGAGGCCGGCTAGATTCAAGAGGAAGTCAACGCGGGCCTTCAGCAAGAGGATTGTCTCCGGACTTGACCCATCCCAGCGCATGAATTCGACATTGGACCCGGACTTCTTTTCCCCTGCCTTTCTTATTGCGTTTAAACGCTCCACGAAGGCCAGGAATTCTTTGGGATTTTCCGCCGTCGCCAAGGCTGAATCACCCAGCTCACGATAGAATTTCTGGATGTTAAATAGACTGGGTGCTCCGTCGAGACGGAGAGTCTTGCCTTTGAAGGTTATCTCGTGCACGTGGCAAGCGGCGCAGTTCACTCCCACCATTTTGGCGCCGGGGAAGCGGAGGTCTCGAGTGGGCGCCGCGGTAATTCCTACCGGCATGTGATAAGGGTTACTTGGGTTATCGTCGTCCGCAATCAACCCAAAACGCTCGGGGTTTTGCAGGAAAGGATGCTCGAGTACCTTTTTGCTTCAGCGCCAGGAGCCAATCAAGCGGAAATATTTCACTTCCCTCCTCCAAGTGGTAGAACACTTGCCGGTCGGCGTCAGTCAGGCTTGAAAGGGGAGTCGCGGACGTGGAGGGCTCATCCACGCTCGCATCGGCCTTCGTTAGTTCCACCCAGCGCTCACTCCTATAGCAATCGCCAGCAAAACCGTAGCGGTCAATGCCACCCGACCTTCCATGGGAGCCTCCTCAGCTTGCTCACTCATACGCCTGTTTACGGTTCTCCGTTCAACTCGTGGAAACCTGCGAAAACCCCCGGGGCCTGGCAGGTCGCTAGTCTTTCATCTTAAGAAGGTTTCTGG
>CAVTDA010000124.1:0-11155 GCA_963733285.1 uncultured Acidobacteriota bacterium | reverse complement strand
GGTACAACTCCGGCGACGAAGTAGAGAAGCAGCAACAACCAAGCCCGATACCGTGCCAACCTATCGAAGCGTCCCTTTGGAGCTTCGCGGATCTTGAACCAACAGATTTGCATAAAAGGCCCCCCAGGGATTCTTCGCAGGGTCTGCGGCATTGAGTAACCCTATCCAGAATTACTGCAAAGGCCAGCGCCGCCTGAAAACAGAAATCACCAGGACAGAAGCATGCCGGCCTTCCGATGCGCACCTCCGGCCGCCCAACCAAATTCATCTGCGCCCAGTGATCAGGTTATAGACCAACACGATCACTGCGCACACAAGAAATAAATGGATCAGGCCTCCGCCCACGTGAAATCCGAATCCTAACAGCCAGAGAACTAGCAGAATCATGAAAATTGTCCAAAGCATGTGTTTCCTCCCCTCTAGCATCCTTTTCGGGCTGTTCATGCATGGAAGTTAGAGGCACCCTTCTTATAGCCTGGAGCAATTCAGGTGTCAGCCCCACACTGCTCACCTGAGTGATCAGAATTGCTCAGACCCGGGGGGCCAGAATCATCAGGCCACGCGGCTAATGACCTACCGGATCATTGATTGATCTGAGGATTGAAATTACCGGAGGGGGAGTCTGCATCACCCATTCGAACTGTTCGGCTATTTGGACAGCTTTGATAACAAACCGTCGCTGAACTTTAAGGTGATTACTCTGGGAATGGAGAGAGTTGCGGGTAGAAACTATGGATGGTTCCTCGGTTTTAGCTTTGCGGCCTCTTGCGGGATGCGCCCACGTTCCACACGTACAGGAAGCTGGCGTCGCTGGCGGTAGCGACCGTCCGCCTGGCCTTACGGGTGGCACGATTCAAAGCTGAACGGACCTTTTCTTTACTTTCCACCAATTCCGACAAAGGTATTTTGATGGCAGACCCGTCCTTGAGCTTGTCGAGATCGCTGAGGATGGTGGCGACAATCTTGTTGTGCTTTCCCAGTCGCCCTTGCGGGACATTAACTTGTTCTAGTGTCTTGAAATGGGCTGGACTCTGTCGGGCTGAGGGCTCAAACCTTCCTCCGCGAGTCCATAACGTTAAGGATTCGTGACGTAATCGTATCTCATCGTGACGATAGACTGCAAGCGAATAATCGCACCGCCACAATCCCGAACCGATGCCCCACTTAACGGCGCACACCGCTATTCCAAAAGGATGTGGAAAGTATTGTTAACTCACTCTATTCGCAGCCATAATATGCATTAAAAGATTTCTAAAAGAGTTAACCCGTATCGGTGAGGGTCTGTTAGTCTTTAATCGACAGAAAGGATAAATTCAATGGCCAAACCAAAAGAACCCAAGACACACTTCGAGCAGGTTCCCCTGAAGATCGTTAAGAAGATTGCGGTGATAGAAGCTCCGGACGACGAAACCGACGGAGTCGGCGTGACCATCAAGCCACCAGGCAAAAAGTAAGCCGCGTTCCCGGATTTCGAGGTCACCCACTCTGGATGCGCTTCAGAATTTATTTAGTGGATGGCGTGAAGGGGACTTGCAAATGGACGGACATCCGAAGAGAAGAATGGAACATTACCAACGGGCTCCAAACCAGCGGGCCCATCGATGTTCCTGGATATCCTTGATCAGTCATTGCAGTGGCGTAAGAAGGAAAGAGAGGATGTTATGACGGCAGCACAAACACAGAAGAGTCCCGCCAAGATTGGCAAAACAAATGGCAAAGGCAAGACGGCGCCTCCACCGGCGAACGGAATGAATCAGCCTGTCGATTGGGCAGCCTTCCTCGCGGGAATCGCGCGGGGGAAAACCATCCTGGAATACAGCGTGGGCCGCACGATCTTTGTGCAGGGTGACCCGGCGGATTCCGCCTGGTTTCTCCAGCATGGCAAGGTAAAACTGGCAGTGACCTCACAACAAGGCAAGGAAGCCATTGTCACCGTTCTGGGCGACAACGAATTTTTCGGCGAGGGATGCCTGGCCGGCCAGCCCTTGCGCATCTCCACCGCCACCGCGGTCAGCGATTGCACGCTTTACCGGATTGAGAAGGCGTTGATGGTGCGTATGCTCCACGAGCAGCACGGCGTCTCCGAACTTTTTGTGACCCACCTACTGACCCGCAACATTCGCTTTGAAGGGGATCTGGTGGACCAGCTCTTCAACTCCAGCGAGAAACGCCTGGCGCGAATTCTCCTGTTGCTTGCTCATTTTGGCAAGGAGAGCCGAACGGAAACGGTCCATCCCGGAATTAATCAGGAACACCTGGCCCAAATGGTGGGCACCACCCGGTCGCGGGTCAGCCACTTCATGAACAAGTTTCGAACCCTAGGCTTTATCGATTACATGGGTAACGGAGCCTTGACGGTTAACAGCGGCCTCCTGAGTGTGGTCCTGAGCGAATAGGACGGTTTTTTGACCAGGAAACCAAGGCCTCCCGAGGGGACTGGCCGCCATGACGACGCAATTTCCACTTGACAGAAGCAATTGAATAGCCTACAATGGAGGTGAGAATGGGCTCTGGCCCTCCGCCCGCAGGACGGGCAAAAGCGCGGCCGGAACCCACGGATGAAGAAGGTCTTTATGCCACTGATTTTCCCGCGTCAAAACCTCCAATTTGACACCCGCAATTCGTCCAAAAAACTCGCCAAATCTGCCCAATTGCCAAAGCTGAGAACTTCCTGAAAACAAAGGGCCGGCAGAGCGCTTTTTTGTTACCCAAAGCTGAGAACATACTGAAAATAAAGCCACTTACAAAAAATCATAGAAATTCAATTTTTCACCTCAAAAAGTGTCAGATTTTGGAAGAGCTAAATCTCCCCATATTAGGCGGTGGAAGCGGAACCATGACGTGAGAAATCCGGGCCAGGTGGAAATCTCCCTCCTCCTCCCCGCAACGCGGCGTTTGTCCCTGTCTTATCTGGCATGAGCATAATTGCACTCTCGCGTGAGCCGTAGTGAACTGACAGCCATGGCCTGCGCACGGTATAACCAGTGTGCCCTAGAAAAGTTATCGACAGGCAAAAGTGATATAGTTTTGGAGGCAATCCCTATGACCTACAATCGGTTTATCAGCACAACAGTTCTGTTCATGCTCCTCAGCGCGACCCTTCCTGCGTTCGCACAAAAAGGCGAAGAGGAAAAGGGCGGCAGCGGAGGAAAAGCACCGCAGGCGCAACACCAGGCTCAGCCACAGCACGCGCAGAAGGCGGCGCCGCAACAACACGCCCAAAAAGCTGAGCCGCAGCGAGCAGAAAAAGCTGCACCAAAACAACACGCGCAGAAATCTGAACCACAACGCGCCGAAAAATCAGCGCCGCAACGCGCCGAGAAAGCCCAGCCGCAGCGAGCCCAGGCAAAGCGCCAGGCAGAGCCGTCCAGAGGCGAAAAACACAGACCTATTCCGGCAACCGGGGCAATGAGAACAACGGAAACCACGGCAATTATGGCCGGATTTCCAACGCCAACTACAGTTCCCATTTCGGTCACGACCACTCATTTCCATATGGGACGGCCTGAAATAATTGGCGGGTATAATCGCTTCCATTACGGCGGCTATTGGTTTGGATACAACGAACCGTGGCCAATCGGCTGGAATTACGACGACAACTGCTACGTCGTGTTTGAAAATGGTGGCTATTACATGTACGACCTGAGTCATCCGGGCATTTACATTTCGCTCAACATCTTCTGAAGATTTATCCAGCACACCTTCGGGGAAGGACTTAGTCGGCACGGGCCGAGAGTGCCGCCCCGAGGGGAAGAGGGAGCGGGGACGGCCAGAAAGCCTGCCCGCAAGCAAATCCCCAGCACCAGCATGTGCACAGATCAAAAGATGAGAAGTTTTGATTATGGGGGGCGCTTCCGAGCGAGCCATGACCCGCATCGCCCCCTTTCGGAGTCATTTCGTCCACTCGCATTACGAGGCCTAAATTCCGAGGCTCCGCGCTTGTCCAACATTCGCCACGGACGCAACAACTGCAGCTTGACCGACCGGGTGAGCAATACTGCACAGCACTGTTAATCGCTTCGGGGTATAAGGATAAGGTCATGCCTGTGGAACAGGAATCCAAAATTCGAAAGATCGCCTTCCTTGGCGACTATCTGCCGCGCAAGTGCGGCATCGCCACGTTCACCTCCGATCTGCTGACCTCGGTAGCGACGGAATTCCCCCAAACCCACTGCTTTGCCGTGCCGGTGAACGATATCGAGGGCGGTTACGAATATCCGGGCGTCGTCCGCTTCGAGATTGAAGAACAGGATTTGATGTCCTACCAGCGCGCCGCAGACTTCATCAACATCGGCAATGTGGACATGGTCTGCGTTCAGCACGAGTTTGGGATTTTCGGAGGCCGTCGGGCCGGCACTTATTGGCGCTGATTCGCGAACTCAAGATGCCCGTGGTCACGACGCTGCACACCATCCTGCGCGAGCCCGACGACATACAGCGGCGCGTGATGCAGGAACTGGTGGCGCGCTCCACCCGCCTGGTGGTGATGACCGAACGTGGGCAGCGAATGTTGCAGGATATTTACAAAGTCCCCCCGGCCAAGATTGATCTCATTCCGCATGGCATTCCCGACATCCCGTTTGTCGATCCCAACTATTACAAGGACCAGTTCGGCGTGGAAGGACGCACGGTGCTGCTCACCTTCGGCCTGCTGTCTCCCAATAAGGGGATCGAAAATGTGCTGAATGCCCTGCCCAGATCCTGGCGGAATTTCCCGATGTGGTCTACATCGTCCTGGGAGCCACGCACCCCCATGAGCTGAGGGATCGCGGTGAATCTTATCGTTTGAGCCTCGAGATCCTGGCCAAGAAGAACAAAGTTGAAAAAAACGTCATCTTCTACAATCGCTTCGTGGAGCTGGAGGAATTAAAAGAGTTCATTGGCGCCGCCGACCTCTATGTCACGCCCTATCTCAATGAAGCGCAAATCACTTCGGGGACGCTGGCGTACGCATTTGGCGCGGGTAAAGCGGTGGTCTCCACTCCCTACTGGCACGCGGCGGAATTGCTGGCGGACGACCGGGGCGTTCTGGTGCCCTTCGGGGACTCCCCCGCCATCGCGCGCGAGGTTACCGGCTTGCTGCGCGATTCCACCCGCCGTCATGCCATGCGCAAAACCGCATACAAGCTGGGCCGCGAAATGATATGGAGCAACACGGCGCGCCTCTACATGCGCTCCTTCGAACAGGCTCGCCTTCAGGGGGCCACGGTGTCGCGGAAATCGTTCGCGACCAAGACGCTCGACCAGCAACCGCGGGAACTGCCGGAAATTAAGCTGGAACATCTTTCGCAGATGACCGATTCCACCGGCATTTTCCAGCACGCCATCCTGACGGTGCCCAATTTTACCGAAGGATATTGCACCGACGACAACGCCCGGGCCTTTATTCTCACCACGCTTCTCGACGAGTTGAGTGAAGAACCCACACTGGTGCGGACGCTCTCCACCACCTATGCCGCCTTCCTGAATCACGCCTTTGACGACAAAACGCAGCGGTTCCACAATTTCATGAGCTTTGACCGCCACTGGCTGGATGAGCAGGGATCAGAGGATTGCCAGGCCCGCGCGCTCTGGGCTCTGGGGGTGGGCGTGGGACGTTCGCCGCAGAGAAGTTTCCAGATTATGGCCGGGCAACTCTTCGCCCGGGCATTGCCCGTGGTCCCCACATTCACCTCCCCTCGCGCCTGGGCCTTCAGCCTCATCGGCATCCACGAATATTTGCGGCGCTTCGGCGGCGACCGCTCGGTCAGTCAGATCCGCGACACGCTCGTCGCGCGCCTCATGGATATTTTTGACCGGGCCTCGCATCCGGATTGGCCCTGGTTTGAAGAGGAGTTGAGCTACGACAACGCCAAACTGGCTCACGCCCTGATTCTGAGCGGACGGACGAACGGACATCAACGAGCATTTGACCGGGGCATCCAGGCGTTACGTTGGCTGGTGGAGTTGCAAACCTCGGAAAACGGGCACTTCCGGCCCATCGGCAGCAATGGATTCTATCGCCGCGGCGGCACGCGATCGAACTTCGATCAGCAGCCCATTGAGGCGTACGCCATGGTGTCTGCCTGCCTTGAGGCCTACCGCGCCACCTCCGACCCCTCGTGGCACGAACAGGCCCATCGCGCCTTCGATTGGTTCCTGGGCTGGAACGACCTGGGGCTGGAACTTCACTCCATCAACACCGGCGGGTGCCGCGACGCTTTGCACGTTGACCGGGTTAATGCCAACCAGGGAGCCGAATCCACGCTGGCCTTCCTGCTTTCGCTGGCGGAAATGAAATTGGTACAAAATGCCGTTACCGTCTTCAATGAGCCGCTTTACAGCCATTCATGAAATCCATCAACCTTCATCGCCAGACCCTCACACTCCATCCCGATAGCAAGCGGGTATTGCTGCGGCCGTTTCACATCATGACGGGCCAGCGCGCCAGCGAAATTTGCGCCCATGTCCTGGGGCTGTCCGAGGGTCAGGTCGACACCTTGCTCAGGCAGATGTGGACTGAATTCGAAGGGCGCCACAAAAACCTTCGTGGTTTTTTTCGGAAACGATTTGAGGAAGCGCGCCCCTATCTGCTGAGCGACCGGGTCCTGTCGGAAGAACGAGCGTTGCTAATCGGTGGCTATTTCAGTCATGAGTATTCCTACGAAGCGGCGGCATTGTTTAACCCCTCCATGGTGCCGCATCCGGACCAATCGCATCTTGAGCCCGGGTCGATGCGATTTATCCTGAGCCTTCGCGGCACGGGAGAAGGCCACATATCCTCCATCCTCTTTCGCAGCGGGGTTGTGGACCTTAACGGAACCGTGGTGATGGATACCCCCAGCCGCTACAGCCTTGGTCCGGCGCGCGTCGCCAACGTCCCCATTGAAAAAAGTCTCTTTGAGCGCAAACTCGGCGAACTTAATCTCGTCGGCGCCTTCAGCCGGGAAATACTGAAATTGCACGGAGGTTCGTTCACGCTGGAGGAACTGCGCGCCAGTATTGTCTTGGCCACAAAGGATTTGAGGGTGCATGACGCTGAAATCGGAAAGGTGGCCCGGCAGACTCTGGCCCTGGCACGGTCTTCTTTTGAGGTCCAATTCGATGCGGCCTCGTTACTTTCTGAACGAGTACTCTTCCCCGTGACGCCGGCGCAAAGCCACGGCCTTGAGGATGCGCGCTTTGTGCTCTATCTTGGCGAAGATGGCACGCAGACTTATTACGCTACCTACACAGCCTATGACGGCAAAGATATCCGGCCGCAATTTCTTGAAACACCGGACTTTCTTCAGTTCAAGTTTACTTCGCTGCACGGCCCGGCCGTCCGCAACAAGGGCATGGCGCTGTTTCCGAGGAAAATCAGAGGCCTCTATGCGATGCTGGGCAGGCAGGACTTCGCAAACCTTTACCTGATGTACTCCGACCATCCGCACTTCTGGCAGGACAAGAAACTGGTTCTGGGGCCGAAGTTCCCCTGGGAATTCGTCCAGATGGGCAATTGCGGCTCGCCCATCGAAACCAAAGCCGGCTGGCTTGTACTCAGTCACGGAGTAGGCCCGATGCGGAAATACTGCATTGGCGCTTTCCTGCTCGATCTGCAGACCCCACTAAAGTCATCGGCCGCCTGCACGATCCGCTGATCGTCCCCAATGAAAAAGAACGTGAAGGCTACGTCCCCAACGTCGTCTATTCCTGCGGCAGTCTTCTGCATGGCCGACAGCTCATTATTCCCTATGCCATGTCCGACTACGCCACAACCTTTGCCACCGTGCCACTCGATGAAGTCCTGGCCGCGATGGAATAGCCCGATTCGCTTCCGACCCTAATTCGCGACCCCACCTTTTAACAAAAAAAGGTGAGCACTTTTGACCGGGCGTGTGAGCCATGGGGAACAGACACACAATTCACCGCAGGGTATAACTAATACGGTCATGTAATAAGGCGAAGTGAGGCGGGAATTGAATGCCCGGGTCGATGTTCCACACTGATCTGGCGTCACCTCAATTCATTTCTAACGCCGATCCGACCCAAAGATTACGGGGCAGAATCGAACGCCCCATGAAAGTATCGAGGTAACTCTGATGAAAAAGATGGACCGCATTAAAGTAGGAGCGATGGTTTTCTGCCTGGGCCTGGGGGTCTTAACGGCTCTATCCAGTGCCAAGGCCGACGAATGGAACCGGAAAACGGTCATGACCTTTAGCCAGCCCTTTGAGGTTCCGGGTGTGGGCGCGCAGATCCTGCCCGCTGGAACGTACGTCTTTAAGATCATGGATTTGCCTGACCGGGACGTCGTCCAGATTTTCAACCAGGCCGAAGACCATGTGTTCACCACTATCCTCGCCATCCCCAATTACCGTTTGAAGACAACCGACAAAACCGTGATGACATTTAGGGAAAGAGGCGAAGGACAGCCGGAAGCGATCCGCGCGTGGTTCTATCCCGGACGTTCATGGGGCGAAGAATTCGTTTACCCCAAGGCTCGTGCTTTGGAGCTTGCCAAGATCGTCGATCAACCCGTCCTCGCAACGCCTGTCGACCTGCCTGCGCCGGTCGAGGCTTTGAAAGTGGCGCCGATCGTCGCGGTCAAACCGACCGGTGAGGAAGTTGCCGTAACGGAAGTGGTCCAGGCTCCGCCCGCGGAAGTGGCGAATAACACGCCCGCACCGGCAGATCCGGTCCCCGCGGAGCTTCCGCACACCGCAAGCCAACTGCCCCTGGTGGGATTGGTTGGGCTATCGACACTCGGCGGTTGCTTCGGACTCTTTTATCTCTCGAAGCGCATTGCTTGATTCAAGGTAGTGCAAGCCTGCTGGGATGATCCCAGGCAGAGGGCCTGCTGGTGATGCTTCTGGCCCCGCTGTATTGGCCCCAGTGAACATGACTGAGCGTCGGGCTGTGATGGGAGGGGATGCGTAAAGTGTCACCTCCCATTCACGTTTTGTTTCAAAAACATCGGCTTTCTGCCATTTGCCGGAATCGAGTTGAAGGCGATGCATAATCCGGACTGGGGATGTAATGTCGATTGTTTACGAATACGCCGCCTGCTTGCTCGTGGTTTTATGCAGCGGAACGATACTGTTTACGCTTATCGCGATGGGCATCATGCTCTGGACGGCAGGTGGCATTACCTGGCGGTGGACGCGAGAACTGGCACCGATACCTAACCGGCTAATGGCCAGGTGGAATTCTGAACTCCACCTGCCATGATCGCGTGGGCAATTGCATAAGGGAAGGCACAACGTGGCGCAAACCAGGGGACAGTCGGTTGATAGACTAACACGCACGCGGAGGGCACGGGCCATTATAAGCCACTCCCTGGTGGTACTTGCCTTCCTGCTTGCCCTGCCCAAAGTTATCAGCGCTCAAACAAGCCCCAACTTCCGAGCTTCCCCCGCCTGACCCCTACAAAATCAGCGTAAATGTCTCCAGCGTAGTCTTACACGCGACAGTAACGAATCATAACGGGTCTCCGGTTTCAGGGCTGGGCAAGGCTGACTTCAGCGTCTATGAGGACGGTGTGCTTCAAGCGATCGAATTTTTCAGTCATGATGATATCCCGGTCACGGCGGGCCTGGTCTTGGACAACAGTGGAACATGCGTCCCAATCGCGATGAGGTCATTGCCGCGGGCATGGCTTTTGCGCGCTCCAGCAATCCACAGGACCAGATGTTCGTGGTCAATTTCAATGAGCACGTTTCGTTGGGCCTTCCCGTTGACATTCCCTTCACCGACCAAACAGCGCAATTGCAGGCGGCTCTGGCTAGATTTCACGCCAATGGCAAAACGGCGCTCTACGATGCCCTGGCGTTTGCGTTGGCTCACCTGAAACAGGGCAATCGCGACAAGAAAGTATTGATCGTCGTAAGCGACGGCGGCGACAACGCCAGCAAATACAAACTGGACCAGATCCTGACCCTGGCCTCACAGTCCAACGCCATCATCTACACCGTTGATATTCACGTTGAGGATGATCTTGACCGGAACCCGAAGGCATTGCGGCGTATCGCGAAGGCCACGGGTGGCAAGGATTTCGTAGTGGAATCCCTGCCGGAGGTTGTCCCCATCTGCCAGCGAATCGCCCATGATATTCGCGAACAGTACACGCTCGCCTATTCTCCCTTAAACCGCAAGCAGGACGGCGCCTATCGGGTAATCCAGGTGCAGGCGAAGGCACATGGCCATGGAAGTTTGTCGGTCCTCACTCGACAAGGCTACTTCGCGCCACTCCAACCACAACCCCCGGCCCCCATGGCCGATATTCCGAGCACCCCGCAATGATGTTCAAAATCAAACGGCAACCGACGCGATTTGCTCTCTTCGTACGTTGGGCCCAATACCTCTTTCTTTTCGTAGGCGTTTTCGCAATCAGTTATTGCGCCTTCGTCCTGGGCGATACGTGGGGCTTTCAGGCTTACCAAACCTGGCGATTTGAGCGCGCCTTGAAGGATTCACATTCGTCTGCCCAAGCCCAGACGCAGTCTGCGTCGTTGCCTCTCCCTTCGGGTGAGGAAACTGGCCGTGGGCGCGCAGAAGGCCCCGCCCTCAAGGTCGAGGCCGGATCATTGCTCGGACGAATCGAGATTCCTTCCATCGGACTAACCGCGATGATCATGGAAGGAATCGACGGAAAAACGCTGAGACTCGCCGTGGGGCATATTCCCGGCACCGCAATTCCGGGTCAGCAAGGAAATGTTGGGCTTGCGGCACACCGTGACACCTTCTTTCGCGCACTTCGCAATATTCATAAGGATGATGAAATTATTTTGACGACCCTGGATGGGCCCTCCCGTTACCTTGTTGACTCGACCCAGGTAGTGGAGCCTGATGACGTCAAGGTGTTGGCTCCGACGACAGACAACTTCCTCACCCTGGTAAGCTGCTACCCGTTCTATTTTGTCGGGCCCGCGCCCAAACGATTCGTCGTCCGCGCGCATAGAACTTCTGGATGACACGCCACTACCCGCTATCAAGCCAACGAGATTATTGAAAGAGGTCCGCGAGGAAGCTCCGGTTCGGAAGTAACTACAATGTGGGCTTTTTGGCATCCGAGCGTGCACTAGCGTGCAATGGCTTACAGGAATGGTGGCAATTTGAGTATCGGTGACAGCAAATAATCTATAACTTACAGATAAAATAATGTCGCAATAGGTTCGAACCTAACCCTTTCGGCTAA
>CAVTDA010000123.1:0-11353 GCA_963733285.1 uncultured Acidobacteriota bacterium | reverse complement strand
CGAAATCGTGACGACAAGAAACGCGGGCGACGCTGTTGGCCGTTCCCCTGCCCATCATCAATATCCGCTTCTTTGGTGGCGCTGGAAGCTCCCAAAGCGGCCATTGAAGTTGAACCATCCGTCTGCCTGCGTTTTACGTTCAGTCCGCCGATGGATCGGGGCAACGGCTGGAGCTGGTGCGCCGAGGAAGGAAGCATCGCGCGTGCTCGAAGACGTCGATGTGCAGCCGGAGGAGCCGCCAGCATACGGAAGACGAACCACCATTCCGATCGAGCGAAAACTGCTCGGCCGAACGTCTACATGCTGAAACCTTTCAAACCCCTTGAGGCGGCTGAGACGCATTGGGCGAGGCGGTGGACGACAAGCCCGCGCTCGACGTCATGACCTCGGCTACAACACCTGGGTGACGGTGAAGTCCACCGGGTTGCCCGACCCTTAAGCCACCGGCCGCGGAAAATTCAAAACTCTTCCATTGAACACCTGCCTCGGCGAGCACCCGGCCACCGAGAGGGTCGATCCGACCAACCGGTCCGAGGACTTCTTCATGCAAAATCCATTTCTTTGTATTTCGTGTATGAGGCTTGTTTTCAGTATGTTCTCAGCTTTGGGAAGCGAAAAAACAACAGTCTTCCTTTGTTATCAATAAGTTGTTAGCTTTGTGTAATTTCGCTCGGCGGGCAAAAAAGTCATTCCGAAAATTGCGGGCGGTCGCGGCTTGGGATGACAAAATCCACGGCATCCTCGTCCACTATATTCTAGCCTATCACTATAGCAATGTCAAGAGGAAAATTGAGCGCGCGGGGCGCGGCCTTCCCATTCCACGTCATCGGGGAGGGTCAAGGTGCCATGGCCCTCCTGGCCATGCGCTCGGGCGCGGGCAGGATGCCCGTGGCACGTCCTACGGACCAGCCGCGCCGGCCCAGTCGCAACGGGGGCGGAATTCATCCCGATCTGATCGGGACGCCGCCACCTGGCAGGGCAAGCTCGCCGCTGCAATGTCAAACTGAACCACTTCGCAGAGGAGGGCGGACTGAGGGCTGGCGCAGAGTGAAACTCTGCGATACAGGTAAGCGATACGATGGAATCGCAGAGCCGCGCTCGCACTGCCCCGGCGGGCGGGATTATGGGAAATTGGCCGGTCCGCATTCTCGGGAAGGTTTAACTCTTGCTGGGCGAAGCGCGAAGCCCGTAAAGGACCAGGGCCAGGGCCAGAATTATCGCCAAGGCCAAGGAAACCTGCGCAACTTGGACAACGCTCTCCTTCCACGGCACGGCCGCATGGCCGGCGCCGGAGAGAGGAGTCATGCGACTCGTGCCCCAAGCCGCCGCCAAACAGGACGTTGCCCAGTTCCCGAACGTGCCATAAAGAGAAGCGCCTTTGGCCAACCGACTCTGGCCCGGGGAAAGAGCCAGCCGGCTCCACACGAAACTGAGGGCAATTAAGAGCAGGCCGTTCAGGACTCCGCTCACGTGAGCCGCGAGCGCCATCCGCGGGTTTAGGAAATTCGGTACTCCGAATCCCGTCAGGAGCGCCAGAAAAATCAAGCTGAAACCGGCGCGCGTGAATGCACGGTCAAATTCTGAACCTTCCATATTTAAGTTACCTCCCCAAGAAGGGTTGTGATTACAACGCTAATGGTGGGTTTTTGTTTTGGTCCGGCGCGAGTGTAACTTCGAGGTCCCCCGAATGCAAGCCCCAATTCTGTAATTCATCCTGGGTGTTTCCGCGAGGAAGGGCAGCAAGATGATCTGCCAGAAGAAACGCGAGGCGTGGTCAGAGACCCTGTGAATTTATTAAGTCCCGCACTCGTGCCGTTGACTGGTTAATTCAGTAGTCGCCCGATGTACCGGTCCGACTCAGACCGCAACCCGTCATATCGCGCGGTCGCCGGATGGCACAGAAATCATTTTTAATCTCCGCGGGTCCAAACTGTGAAGTGACCGGTTCACCCTGCCATCACCGATTTCACATCAGTCTCCAGTTCAGATTGCCCGGGGGCCGGGCGGCGCTTCCCTGACAAAAGCAACCCTCCCAAGGCATAGCACGCGGCGCCGGCCAGGACGCAGGCGCGAATGGAGGTTTCGGTGGAAATCAGGATAGCGATGAAGCTGGCAAAGACCGAGGCGGCGCCGTTCAGTGCCCACATCCAGGGAAGATTCGCTTCCTGCCCAAGCTTCGCAGCCCAGCGCATTCCCACCGGAAAACAGAAGCCCATCAGGAATCCGCAGGGCGCAACCATGGCCAGGGAGACGGCGATTCGTTCCCACAACACCCCGCTGATCGCCACATGGATGGTGGGTAATACCACCGCGGAATAAATCAGCACCACCAAAGCGGCAACGAGTGCGGGGGCGCGGCTGTTCAGGGACGAATCGACGGGCAGGCGGTCGGAAGCGAGGCTGCCCAGCCCGGCAAACAGGATCAGTCCCGCCAAGACGACAATCAGGGAATAGATGGGTTGCCCGAGAAAAATGGAGAGCTGTTGCATCATGCCCATCTCCACCAGCATGAAACCCAGCCCAATGCCAATGAAATAGAGGATGGCGCCCCAGGGGGCCGATTTCGCCTGCTGCCGCGACCTCGTCCAGCGCCGCGCCGGCCACAAGACGGTGACGGCCACAAGCATCAGGGCAGCGAGCATGAAGGAAAGTACGTAAAAGAGCGGCAGCATGGCGTCCTTGTGGACGCCGGGAATCCGCAGAATTCCCCGGATGGCGTGGAGACGCACAAAGCTGAAGAAGTAGGGTGAGGAGTCCGTCGGCGGAGAAAGGTCAAAGTAGTCGGCCGAGCGCAGCGCGACGAGATCGTCGAGTGCCCGCGCCTGCAACACCGGCTGCAATTGCTTCATGCCCAGCGACTCACCAGGAAGAAAGAGCATTTGAAAGTTGAGCGCCTTGGACGTCGCCCGGATCTTTTCCAGGTCCCCGGGGGTAAAGGGTTCGTTGCTGGCCAGCACCGTGGCCAAACCTCCATCGCAGATCAAGGCCAGGTGAGTTTGCGGATCCTTCACCCCTTCGCTCAGCAGGGTGGCATAGGCAAGGGAGAAAAGCCGGGTGGTCTCATGATAATCCGGCGTGGTAAACCAACGGCTGAAGGCGATGACGCCACCCGGCTTCAGGTGCTCGTAGAAAACCTTCCATCCGTCGAGCGAATAAAGTGAATTCTCCGTCAGGGCCATGGCGCCCGCGGCCGTAGCCGCCCAGGTATCGACCAGCGTGGCTTGAATCATGTCGAACTTCTCGTGGCTGCGGGTCAGATAGCTGCGGCCTTCGTCATTGTGCAACTCCAGGTTGGGAATTTTGCTGAAATCGGAATACCACTTCATCCGGCGCGAGGTGATGTTCAAAATGCTCCGGTTGATTTCAATCCCCACGATGCGGTGAAATCCGAAGAGCGCCGCCGACATGAGGTCGCGCCCGCCGCCCACGCCGATGATCGCGGCGCTTCCTCCGGCACGCAATTGCGCACCCAGTGTATTCACCTCGTAGCGAAGAAAATCCACGTCCTTGAGGTCACCGTGGAACGGGTAGATTCCCGTGGCGGCATCGTTATCGATATCGATGTAGACCACCTCCTGCCGGAGATTGGGTCGTTGCGGGCCCATAATTTCCGTTTCCAATTGCGGAAAAACCACCCGGACGCGGGAGATGGGATTCCAGGTTTCATATTGGATGTTATTGCGGGGATCGATCTGCCCCTTCGACCAAATGGGCTGAATTCCGTAGGGCGTCAGCGAATTCAGAACCGCCAGCCCGATCAGCACGCCGGCCCAAAGGCGGCAGCGCTTGAACATCTGCGGCTGGAGGGCGAAATCGGAATAGGCGGCAGCGCCGATGAAAACCACGGCGGAAATCGCCAGGACGGCGCTCGGCGCATCGACGAGATTCAGCAGAAGGATCGCCCCGAAGCATCCCACCGCCGCCCCCATCAAATCGGCAAAGTAAACCCGGCCGATGGCCGCCGACGCCTTGGTGAGCGAAAGACAAACCACGATCCCGGCAAAGAAAAAGGGGACGGCGATGACACTGCAGAAGAACAGGAAACTGATGAAGGTCTGAAGGGCATAGGCAAAGTCGAGGGGGATGGAGAACATGACCATCAGGGAAATGGGCATGGAAACGGCCATTCCCATCGCCGCTTGCGCCATGCGCAGGCGTACCCGGTCGCGATCGAACCACGCGGGGCGAAGCTGGACCGCCAGCGCCCCGGCCGTCATGCCGAACATCGCCATCGAAACCGAAACGAAGGCGAGGTAGTACCAGCACGTCACGCTCAACAGGCGGGTCAGGGTAATTTCGTACATCAAGGTGCTGGCACAGATCAGCCCCAAACCCAGATAAAATCCGATCATTGCGAATTTCTCCTCAGGGAGTCGGTGGAAGTCGAAAATGGGAGTTTAGCACGGCCTGAAGCCCGTCACGCCTCATGCCCTTGAATTTGTTGGGAATTCGTTGGGGAATCATGGAATGAAATTTCAGGATCGCCACCATGGGATGATCCCAAGCCATTTCAGGCGCTGATGTAGCGCGCATACAAACCTCGCGCAACCGACGGGTCGTGAGTTCCCTTGACGATGACGCGGCCGTCGGGGAACACCGTCAACTCGTAGGCATCCAGCGAGCACTTCAAGAGGAAATCATTCACCTGCACCTTCCCAAATTGCTCAAGGCGTGATCGCAAGACCGTCAGATCAAGCCCCCGGGATTCGGAGGGATGAATCTGCACGGAATTCCTGCCGCACATGCTGACGTGTGTCGCGCCACCCTGCTCAAGGTAGATGTACTCGTGGGCCAGCGCACACCGCGCACCCGGGATCGCGCGGCAGTCCTGACCTGCTGAAAGCGGTTGCTCCAAAGATCGTAGGCCACGAGCGACCCATGCAATTCCGCATTCGCGGCCCAGCAGAATTTTGAGCGCTTCGGTGGACTGAATCGCTGCGGCCCAGGAGACGGCGGGGCCGATGACGCCTACCGTGTCGCAGGTCTCGTGCAGCCCCTGCGGCGACTTGGGAAACACGCAAGCCAGGCACGCCGAGCGCCCGGGCAGAATCGTCATCGTCGCCGCATAACTGGCCACGACGGCGCCATAAATCCAGGGAATCTCCAATTTCACCGCGGCGTCATTCAAAAGGTAGCGAGTTTCAAAGTTGTCGGTGGCGTCCAGAACGACGTTGAAGCCCTCGATGAATTCCTCGATGTTGCTGCTGTCGGCGTCGGCGACTATGCCTTCTACGTTCACATCGGAATTAATCTGGCGCAGCTTGCGTTCCGCCGCCACGGCCTTGGGCAGGCTCTCCTGTGCGTCGGCTTCGTCAAAAAGCATCTGGCGCTGAAGGTTCGATTCCTCGACGAAGTCGCGGTCAACGATACGCACCGTCCCCACGCCGGCACGCACCAGCGCATTGGCCTGCGCCGTCCCCAGGGCCCCACAGCCAATAACGACCGCCTTCGATTGCAGCAGTTTCTCCTGCCCCTCCGCGCCAATAGGGGCAAAGAGAATCTGGCGCGAATATTTTTCCGAGTTCATACCCAAACACCCAAATAATCCTGGGAGTACCCGCCGCTTGGCCGAGCGCTCTTCTTATTTGATTATACGTCATCGAATCGCGCCCTCCGTTCTCGATCGAGCACTTGCAATCGTTACGAGTCCATCGTATGTTGCCAGCGGGAATTTAAGGCGAGTTTTTGGGGAGGATCAGATATGCAACCGAACGGGCGCATGCAGGGCAAGCGGGTGCTGGTAACGGGAGCGGGCACGGGCATTGGACGCGGAGTGGCTCTGGAGTTCGCCAAGGAAGGCGCTCACGTCGCGGTTCACTACGGACGCGACCGGGCAGGGGCGGACTCTGCGGTGCAGGAAATCGTGAGCGCCGGGGGCAAGGCCCAAGCCTTCCAGGCCGACTTCCGCGACGCGAAGACAATCCCCGGTCTCGCAAGCGAGGTCACCCAGTACCTCGGTGGCCTCGATATCCTGGTCAATAATGCCGGTATCACGCTGAACGTGCCCTTCGAAGACGTCACGCTCGAGCAGTTTGACACCCTCTACCATGTGAATATCCGCGCCCAATTCTTTCTAACCCAGGCTCTGCTGCCGGCACTCTCCCAGCACGGCAAAGGGATTGTGATCAACCTCACCTCGGTTCACGCCTACGGTGGGATGACCGAACACTCCGTCTATGCCGGAACCAAGGGCGCGATTGTTGCGTATACGCGGGAACTCTCGCTGGAGCTCATCCAAAAGGGCGTGCGCGTGAATGCCATCGCGCCGGGTTGGGTTTTTGTGGAGAACCACCAGAAGGTTTTGGGCGAGTCGTTCGATCGCAAAGAGGCCGGCAAAAATGTGCCCGTCGGCTTCATTGCCGACCCCGGGGATATCGGGCGTGTCGCGATTTTTCTTGCCTCGGACGAGTCGCGCTACATTATTGGCCAGACGATCATCTGCGACGGAGGCCAGACCTCCATCCTGCAATTGACGGGGGATTTCCGCGAACGCAGGAAGGAACGCTGGGGAGCGAATTACGTCGGGAGCGCGGCAGCGGCGAAGGCCGAGTAGGTTAAAATTGGGTTTGAGGGGCTGTTCAGAGGTTTGCTGGGCGAACCAAGCGGGCGGGTGGGCGAGCTTAGGAGGTGCGCGCAACCCCGCCCTGGTTGGCGATCATTTGAATTGTGGGAGAACCCAAAATCGATCTTACGTCCGTTTCAATTCAGTTCAGCGCAATCGGTTTCGCTCGGACCTAACGGGAGGTCCGGGCGCTCGAATAGAGGATTTGAGCCAATCTGAACAGGAACTTTTCCTTCGGTAGCTGCAGATCCAACATCAGATCGCCAGCCGTTGGCTTTATGATGTTCTTTTCCCAGCACCTGGGATGATCAATTTTTCCCTTGATTTGATCCCACAAACCCAAGGTTTCCCCACATTGGGTGCAACTCTTCCCCATGAGTTTCCTCCCCAACCAAAGTGCAATCCTGTCAGCCCGAGGCTTCAATCTGACTTGGAACCGCGTTTCCCCAAACGCGGTAATACTCCTCGTCATAACCCCGAGGACAGAAAGGGCATTGTATCAAACAAAAAAGAATTTGCAACAAGATATTTCAAAACGTATAACACACACCCATTTTGGTGAGTTTTTTGCCGCGCTTTACCCGCCGCCCAGGGTTAACCAAGTAGGCCTCTCTTATCCAAACAGTTTACTCCGGCTACGCCGGAATCCGCCATCACGGGCAAGCCGGAAGGCACTCGACCCCTGGAATAGGGCCTAAAAATGCGGCCCGGAGGGGCTTGGGAGGGTTCCGTTTCCGACCGGGGTTTCAGCCCTGCCGCCCGACTTTCTAGGCTAACGCGGATGGAATAATTGGCCTGGGCGGGCCGCTCTGCCCGGGGCGAGGATGTGGTTAACGTTGAAAGTTGGGCGAGTCTCCGCCAACGCATCGTGAAGATTGACACTGACGGTAATACCCGGAATCGAACTCCTGGTCATCGACGAGGGAAGCTTCGAAAAGATTCGGACCAGGGTGTGGGAGTGTTTCGCCGACGCCGCTCCCGGCGACAACTTCATCCCCACCAATTACGACTCGCTATCATGGCTCTTGCCGCAGGGCGGGATGGCACGGTCAGGCAGTGAAGGTATCGTCCCGGCTGGCCATACTCCGTTTTTCACAATCGCATGGCCGCCCTCCGCCAGGCAGGAATAACATCGTGGTTGACATTCCGTCCTTTATGCGGCATACGCTTACGTGAAATCCCGGGAACGAATGAGCGGGGGTGCCGATGCTGATCGCGCTCCAGAGTCTGGAAACGATGCCTAGCAATCTGCTGACCGACATTCAGATTGCCGGGGAAACTGAGAATCGGGATTGCAGACAGGGTGACACATCCTAATCGCGTCGAGCAGCTTACATTCTTATGTCACGAATCGGAATTGGAGTTATTGGTATCGGAGTGGCGGCGGTAAACGCGCATCTGCCCGTTCTGACCGCCAGCCAGGATTTTGAGTTGCTTGCCATCATGGACCGTGACCCGGCGCGCCTGGTAGAAGCGCGGGGCCGATGGCCCATCCCGCACGCTTATACCGAGCTGGACGAATTGCTGGGGAATCCGGGAATCCATGCGGTGGTCGTGTCCACCCCTCCCGATTCTCATCTCGCGATTACCCGGGCGGCACTCGAGCACGGCAAACATGTTCTCGTGGAAAAACCTCTGGCCAGCACCCTTTCGCAAACTCTATCCATGATCGATGTGGCAAAGTCACATGGGGTCAATCTTTGCGTCGGTCATGAAAAGCGCTTTCATCCCACCTTCGAGAAGGTGCGCCAACTGTTGCAGGGCGGTGCCATCGGAACGGCCTATTACTGTGGGGTTCATTGGGCCAGCAACGTAAAACTCGATCCGGAACATTTGATTCCGGAGGGATATCGTCCCGGATACGAATGGCGCTGGCAAAATCCCGAGATCGGCGGCGGAATTATTCAAGATCATTTGCCCCACTATGTTGATTTGATCTGTGACTGGACAAATTCCAAACCTCTGGGTGTCTATTGCCAGTCCTTCAATGTCGCCCGGGACTTGCTGGGAGTACCGCCGGAGATGGCAGTGTGGGAGGACCTGGGATTGGTGGTGGTACGGTTCTCCAATGGCCTCTTGATGCGGTTTGAGACGGGTACTACGGGCCGCAGTCTCTCACCCCTGTGGTCGATGGGTTCGGGGGTCGGTGAATGGACCGAATATGGCTATATTTTGGGGACCAAGGGCCAGATCCTTTTCGATCTGATGCCCTGGGACTCGTCGGAAAATGGGCGCATTGCCATTTGGAGGTTGAACGAGGCAGTTACCCGGGATATCGGTTGGAGTTATGTCGAGCAAGCAGAACCGAGGAGGCGGGAGGGATCGCCGGCCGGGGCGTCACACGCGATGTTTGCGGCTCAGGCACGTGAATTTGCCAGGGCAATCCGCGGAGAGGCAAGCCGAATCGCCCGCGGGGAAGACGGAGCAATCGCGGTGGCTGCCGTGGATGCGGCATATACCTCGGTAAGGTTACGTCAGGAATGCCCGGTGGCCTTCCAAGGATAGCTTCCCCGGCTGATATCCTGGCGATGCAATCGCGTCAAGAGTGGGAGATCCTTGCAATGAAAATGTGGAACATCGCGGGTAAGGTGTCGGATCTCGAAAAGGAGATCGCCTTCATTACCGCTACCGGCGGGCATGTTCTGTTGGACAATATTATCCACATTGAAGGCCGCGATTTCCGCGTGGTCTTAATGAAGTGGGGAGATAAGTATCTTCACCTGTTTGAGAAGGCCGTCTACGAACATCATTTGCAGTCGCCACTCGGCAATGGGCTTTGCCATGTGGTGTTTGAGGTTCCCAACCTTGCCGAAGCCCGGCAGCGAGCGATGGATGCCGGCGCCCGTGAATTGATGCCCCCGAAGTTCGTATCATCGGGCTTCGGCACGCGCGATGTGGCTTTCCTGCAATCGCCTGGAGGGATTCTGTTCGAATTTGCCGAGATCCACGAACACAAAGTGCCGATTCTCCCTTGAATATGCCTCAACGTCCGCTCAGGGGAATGGTGTTTGACCGTATGGAGGTGAAAAGGTGAAGTCTCCAAGTTTGCGAAGCCAATTGGGCCAGGGCCGGGCGCTGTGGATCATGGGGGCTCACGATGTTCTGTCTGCAAAAATCGTGGAGCGCGCCGGATTTGACGCGGTAGGCATCCAGTCGCTTCAGATGAGTTTTGTGAACGGCGTTCCCGACATCGGCATTATCGGCCCCGATGACCTGGTACGCGTTTGCCGCCGAATCCGCCAGGCCGTTAGCATTCCGATCGTGGTGGACTTTGAGCAGGGGTTTGGCGAGCCTTATGTGTCCGTCTATTGGATGAAGGAACTGGAGGCAGCGGGAGTATCAGCGATCCACGTTGATGATTACGGTTTGCCCTACAAGTGCCCGTTCATTCCTCCGCACGTAATGGGTTTGGAGGACCGGTGATCTGACGGCAGCGAAAATCCGGGCCATGGTGGGGAAAGGACCAACCCCGAGTTCATGATCATCGGCCGCCCAGGCACCTACGTTGCATCGCGGCACACCGACGAGGCCGCCCGCCGCGCCGACTGGCTGGACCGCGCCCGCGCCTACCAGGATGCTGGCGCCGATGCCCTGTTTACGGTTTGCTGGACCTTGGAGCAAGCTAAATGGTTTCGCAGCCAGGTGAGCGGTCCGCTGATTACCATTCGCACTCTGGGCACGGAAATCAAGACCGACCGGGTGCAATACAGCAATGAGATGATGCACCTATCGATTGACGAGCTTTACGCCCTCGGCTACGAGATGTACATCGAGCCCACAACCATGTTGGGGGTGGCCGCGAATGCCATGTGGGAGGCAGCCCAGCGAGTGAAATCAACCGGACGTTCAGACTCCGTCGCGGCAGAGCATGGGAACCTGTATGACCATCTGGAGCGCTGGATGGATGTCGCGACGGTGCGGCGGATTCGGAGCCAGTATGTGGAACAAGCGCCGCAGGTCAATCCTTCGAACCCCGTGGGAAAATAGCGGCAGGTGAAACAGAAAAGGTGGTAAGCCATGAATTCAGAAGGATCGACAAATTCGTCGCTGAACGATAACGGGTCACTTTCCGGGAATTCTGTACCCTTCCGATGGGGCTGGCCGGACCGAATTCAAGATTACCGCCGGCACATTCGGGATCTCCAAACCCGGAGCTATGAGGGTGCTTCGGAGCGCAGTGATCGTGAAGAGGTTTTCTTAAAGGCGTTCGATCTCACGACGCCGGTGGCCATAAGGGTTCTCGAGGATTTGAGTAAGGTCTTCCTGAAGGGTACTGGCCAATTTTGTGCATCCGCCTGAAAGGATTCCCGGAGAGGGAGGATTGCTTGGCAGGTGGACGCTCGATTGGCCGCAACTGCGCACCGCCCGGAGCCGTTTTACGGGCGAGCCACTTGCGCCCATCACTCTGAACGCCATCTATCCCATCATGGCCACGGGGACCATGCAATGGACGCACCCCCACCTGGCCCTCCTGCGCCCGGAAGTGCCCCACAGAATGGCAGCCGCCTGGCCGTTCAATGTGCTATCGGCCGAAGATGCCGGCCGTCAGGAACCAATCCTGCGCGTGCTGGCCGAGGCCGAAATGCACGAGCGCACGTTTGAAGCGGATGTCAACTGGCGCGTCCTGACGTTCGCGCTTGAAGAGTAGGGATGGTAGGGTGAGCGGGACAGACGATAAGAGCATCTCGGCTCTTCGTAAGACATTGAAAGGAATGTTTGGTGGGCCTGGGTAGAGTTGAACTACCGACCTTCCCGATCCGATCGGGACGCTCTAGCAAGTCCCTCCAGTAG